>NZ_AZEU01000100.1 GCF_001435035.1 Lacticaseibacillus manihotivorans DSM 13343 = JCM 12514 | reverse complement strand
CCGTGTGAATCGTGGGATTGCGCTGCTTTTTTGAAATTCTATGAATAATCCAGGTTGATAAACATGCGCGTCACTTCTTGTTCACTACTCATGGGTTGCCCTCCTGTAAATTTGTAATTGATTACACATATACAGACAACTTTTGAGTGCCGAAATGAAAGCGATTCCCAGCTTTATTTGTTGAAGCTACATTGGGTGAAAAGGAGACAAAAAAATCGACGGTATTATGCATACTCGTCGATTCGTTATTTTTTAGTTCCTTTCGAAATTTTTTATCGGTAGGAGCATTGTACTATAATTGGTATATGTGAAAAGGCGTTATGCAGAATGCTGCCTGAATAACGAGAACAAACCGAAACTTGAGTTTTCAAGTTTTAGGCGCGATTGGTCATTCCCCACTTACTGTTGACGTGTACCTTTCTCTTTTTCACTCGCAAATTGCATGAATATTCACGTCCTGAAATAAAATAGCCTTCAATATACTCTTAGTATGCACGTAGTAAACGTGTGCATAAAGTATATCGAAGGCTATTTTTATAGCGACTTAGTATGGCAGGATTCTGGAGTATGAACAGGGAACAACGTAAGCACAAAGCCAAATGACGTACTGCAATTCAGATCCTTGACAGTTCTTTTCAATCTCAATTCAATCAATTATCTAAGTGCTCACTGACAAGTCAGTTTAGTGATCGGCATGCCAGTATCCCCATCCCGCCCCGTTCGAATATGACCACGCATGAATGAATGCATTGTTTCCAGTACCATACCATTCGACTAACATGTTGTACATGTTATACGTTGTATTCGCATGTACCTGATACGTGTGACCATCAGAAACGTCAGTGTTTCCAGTGCCCCCGGCTAAATAGGAGTGTCCCCATGCATTCGCTGAATACCATGGAACTGTTACTGTATTCGACTTGAGAGCATAGCCACTCTTCGTATTCTTAACTTGATTCCAACTCCAATCAGTTGGATTGTTCCATCGGAATTCGAAGTGTACACGTGTAACATCCTCTGCAAAGACAGTCTGCGTTCCAACCCATCCCATCAATCCAAGCGCAAGCAGTATTGCCGTCAAACCCTTCGAAAATCTTTGCCCCGTTAGCATTAACATCGTCCTCCTATTTCGGCCCGAAAATTATTATCAAGCCTATCGTCAACGACCTTCCCAACAAGGATATAATACAATATGTTTTGACTTTTCACAAAAATTTGTTAAATTAAGCTTATGAAGGGAGACGGCTGTGCCATATGTATATACCGTGCCGGTCATAAAACTGGTCTATATCGTTGGCAAAGGCTTTTGTACATTGATATGCATCAATATTGGTATGCAAGAATCAAACAATTACATTACTTTTGGGGCATGTTAATCGGTGTCAGTTTAGTGTTGGCGCATTTGGCAACGATCCTCCCACGACTGGTCGCACATCTGGACGGTAATCAATACCTATTCACGCCCTACACACAATGGATCAGCTTCAACACCAATCCTTGGACGATCGCATTGTTTCTCAGTTTACCGTTGTTGAGCACGTTGTCTGTCGCTCAGATCATCGGTGAAGACGCACGCAGTGGCTTTATCGCCCATATCGTGCAATACCGGTGCTTGAAGCATTACCTACTGACCAACTTAGGCGTCAGTTTCATTGGTGGGGCGTTGACCATCGTCGTTCCGCTGTTGATCGACTTCATCGGGGTGTGGTGTTTCCTTCCTCATATCACGCCGAATCCGATCCTCAATGCTAACATGCCGCTGCTACCGGACACGACTTACTTCGCCTCACTGTATTACACCAACCCTTTGGCCTTGGTAGGCTTCTACATTTTGCTAGCCGGTGCGGTCGCAGGCATGTTCGGCCTCCTCAGTGCGGTGGTGTCGTTGTTTGTCGACAATCGCTTCATCGCATTGGGCCTTGGGTTCACCTTAACGATGATGCTCAACGTGTTGTCCAACGCAATGCCACATGTTGCTTTTTCTCCTGTGTTGCTTTGCATCGGGTGCAGTCCCGCCTATATCCCTACTTTTTCGGCAACAATCACAGGCTTTGTGATAGCAATTGGCGGTTTATCAGCGCTCGGGTCGATTGCAGGAAGGCGGCGGGTGTATGTATAATTTCGTTCGGCTACGCCGACAACGCAATTACCACGGCTTACAGGTCCTGTTCGTCTTGTTGATCGGCAGTATTGTCTATGCGACAGTGGTGCAAATGCGGGCACCAGATCGACCCGCCGCGGGCATCATTCAAATGGCGCTCATGGCCTTGCAGAGTCCGCACAATCAACTGTATTTCTTCTTGCCTGCGCTCACGATTTTCGTCTTGATCTTATTCCAGCAGCCGACCGCCCAAGAGTTATATCGGTTAGCCAACACCCACCGCTTGAATCGCTTCGTTTTCGCAGGCCTCTTCGAACCCTTGATTGGATTTATGCTCGTCTTCGTCGCTGCCAGCACCCTCGTACTACTCACCAACCCACGATTTTTCGTCTTTGACGGATCTAATATAGTGCTTGGTGGGTTGTTGCTCATTCGCCATTTGCTCGGCCTGTTGTGGATTTGGAGCGTCCTCGCCTACCTCACCATCATGTTTAATAAACTCATTGCCGCGGCTGTGTTTACCGTGATGGTCGGAATCGATTACAGCCTGTGGCAGTGGTGCGGCAATTCAATTTTTTTGACCCATGGCATTGCCTTGGCCAGTCCACATTACGGATTCGATCTGGTCTTAGATAGTTGTCTCTATCTCGGCTATCTGCTGTTGCTTTATCAATTACAACCCCGTTTGATGAAAGCGTGGTTATCATGATCGCGCGCTTGTGGCCACTATTTAGGCGCAACGTCAGGCTGTACAGTGATGCGGTCAAAATCCGAGGCACCATGCTCTTGACGACCACTGTTGTCTTCCTCTTGGCTCGACGGCAATCCTTCACTGATTTGTTCTCCGGAGTGATTCAGTGTGGGGCCTTCACGATGCCGTTGACTTGGCTGTTTCTGGTCATGTCACCACTTATGGTGGTCGGTGATGCCGCCACGCGCCTCTTCAAAGTCGAGTACCCCTTGGTTAGCCACGTCTCCTTGCGTGTCTACTTGGCAACCATCCAAGTCCTCGTGGCTGCAAGCGACTTGGCTTTTTGGGGAGTTTGGTTCGTCTTGGCTTCCGGCTGGCAGGCTCTCGGCTTTAGCCTTACGGTCTTGTTGCTCACTATTGTCATCACCGAGGCATACAGCCTCGCCCAACTTTTCGCCGGTCCGATTGCCGCACTCTTAGGCAGTTTGGGCCTGTTGATCATCACCGTCGCCTGCAACCACTTCCCACTTTTATCGGCGTTGATGGCCAGCCGCTATCCTCAAGTTTCGTGGCCACAGACCCTGCTGGCACTCGTGCTGGTAGCCGTGGCGGCTTTCTTCTCCACGACACAGTTGTATCAACTCGATTTCATGCGCACTGATGCGCGATGAGGTGTCTTATGTCCAATCCATTGATCGAATTACGTCATGTTTCCAAGCAATTTCATCACCGCGTCGTCTTACACGACATCAACTTGACCATCTACGCCCACCGCATCTACGGTTTCAGCGGGCCTAACGGTTCTGGGAAGACCCTGACCTTCAAAACGATTCTGGGATTTGCCAAGGCTTCCAGTGGTCAAGTTCAAGTCAACGGCGCGATTATTCGCAAAGATACACTGTTCGCTCCAGGCATCGGTTTCGCATTGTCTGAGTACAATGTATTGCCCAACAAAAATGGTCGCGAAAATCTCGCGCTGTTAGCACTGCTTGCTGGCAATGATCAGGCGACCAGCATCGATGAATTGCTGACGCTGGTTGGTCTGTCGCCCACTGATCCGCGTAAAGTCAAAGACTATTCACTGGGCATGCGCCAACGCCTGCTTGTCGCCGTTGCACTCATCGGTGACCATCCGATAGTGATCTTCGATGAACCCACCAACGCCTTAGATGAGGACGGACAACAGTTCATGATCACCTTGATCAAAGACTTGCAAGCGCGCGGCAAGACCGTCTTGGTGTCTAGCCACGATGCCGCCTTCCTCAAAGCCGTCAGTGATGAGATCTTCTACTTCAGCGACGGGCAAATCGTCCGCACGGAGGCGTGTCATGCCGACTAAACGTTCGCTGGTAATAATCTGCGCAATCATCGGTGTAAGCGCCGCATTGTGTTGGCATCAGCATCAAGTCACGGTGTTGTATCAAGGCTTTGCTATCCACACCCGCAACGTGGCGTTGCACCAATCGATTGCCTTGAACGACCAACAGACCCTCACCCTCCACCACCAAGGCCTCACCCACGGCCACTTTCGGGCAACTTTAACGCTTCACACTCGCGCTGCCAGCCGCTTATCGCTGGCGCATTGGTATCTGTATGAAGGCCCGAACAATCAGCCCAATCAATTTCTGGATCCGACAATCAACGGGAAAGTCACGCATGACTTAACCCCAGGCACCAACCGGATTACCGTCGCCACCAATATCGCCCCGCATCGGCCAACCTATCAGCTGGCGATTGCCATAAATGATAAGCACGGCCGATATCGAATCTTATACTTTCAAGAGTGATCGACTTTAACCAAAGCCAAAACATGATGCATACCGACATCGATGATTAGAACATCAAAATTATCGACGAAGCGTCTGGGTCACATCGCGCAGCAGTCTATGAGAGGTGAGCTGATGGAATTCGTTGATCCAAACCACCCTTGATCAACCTCGTAGCCATCGTCATGAAAAGTTTCATCAATAAAAGGTCCGAATTTATGGTGATAAAGTCTTCGGGCCTCGCTGTTGTGAATTCTGTTAATATTTGCATTGATTGATAACAAACAACAAACACCTAGACGCAACGCAAAAAGCTGAAAATTCAATCCGCAAACAATCGGGATTGAATTTTCAGCTTATTTTTGTCTATATACCTTTGGTAATAATCCAGTTGTTGCTTTGCTTGGAAAGAATCAGAGTGTATTGCGAGACTTGGCTCATATCGTTGTCAGTGTCGAGGTACTTCACAGACAAGGTAACGGTCAGGCTACTCTTAGTCTGCTTGAAGACAGGATCGAGGAGTTCCACGAACTTGAGGTTCCGTTCGATTGGGTGCGTCCCGTCCTTGACGTAATATTTGAGTTCGTTGCGATCACTTTTCGGGTACAAAGCGAAGAAAGTTTTGAGGAACTTAGTTACGTCGTCTGCGGTGCTGCTGGCTACCGAGTTGTCCGACTGCGTATCTGGCAGTTTGATTCGTGCTGTCGCCGGTTCAGCCGCAATCGTGGGGTTCTTGGTGACCACCATATCGCCGTTGCCATTTTGCATGACGTTGATGGTGTAGGTGCTGGTCACGGACTTCTTGGCTTTGCCCTTGGTGAGATCTTGCGTCACCGTGAATAGCACGCAGAATGTGTCTTTGGCTGTCTTGCTCACGTCCCAGACCTTAACTTCACTAACCTTGGCCGTGGTGGGAATGTCGCCAAGGCATGCGTGTCGATCACCTTGGTCTTAATTACTTGGACTTCATGCACCGTGTGGGTGTCGATGGCGGTCATGTTCTTGTAGACGCCGAAGCTGGTGCTACCGATCAAGACTGCCCAGCAAAGCAGTGTGACCGGACGGCGCAAGCCACGGTGCTTAATTTTAGGTGGCTTTGGCGCGGCTGGCTTCTTTTTGAACCAGCCGTTCTCTTGGGTTTTGTCTTTACTCAAGGTTCGTTCACCTTGTCCTTTCTAATTTCGTAGCAGCGATAAAAGTCATCGTAAATATCGAGAAAACGCACGAACAGGCGTTGCAGCGAGATTCGCTTGTAGCCTTCATAGTCGGTTTCGATATACTGACCGAGTTCACGGTCGTTGTTGAAATATTCTTCGGCCAAGTAGCGTTCGCGGTCGAGGATATACTTGCGGTCTTCTGGGGCGAACACTTTGCCTTTGAGCCATTGATCAACGGCTACTTCATGCGCGACAGCGAGGCGATACTCGCGCCGGTGCCCGTACTTCATTTCCGGCATCCGGTCAACGAAGCGGTCGAGAACGTGGCACAGGTCGTCAGTATTGGGTAGGCGTTGTTTGAAGAACTTGATGCGTTCCCATTCGCCTGACGCAAAGTCTAGTTCCTTATTGCGTAATGCACGGTTGTCACCGAATTTGAGATCGACGTGCGCTTTTTGTAGTGCATCGTCATAGGTGTTGGTGATGAGATCCATCCAGTCAAAATAACCGATACCGTTTTGATCCATTATCTTCACCTACTTCTTCACACGCCCGGCGCCGATCAGGTGGGCTTGCCAGTAACTTGAGTTCAAGTCGGCATAGCCAAGCGGGTCGCCCGCATTGTACATTTTCATGCCGCCGACATAGATTCCAACGTGGGTCACATAGTCGGCGGTATCGTAGGTTGAGTGGAAGAACACGAGGTCGCCGGGCTTGGCGTCTTTGATATTCAGGTGTGCCGTGGCGTCGTATTGTGCTTGTGCGGTGCGGGGGAGTTTGATCCCAGCTTTGCCGTAGCACCAACTGGTCAGCCCGGAACAGTCAAAGCCCGTTGTTGGCGTTGAGCCACCGAAGACATAGCGAGTGCCTTGATATTTGAGCGCCTCATCCATGATCGCTTGCACCGTTTTGTCGTCGAATTTCGCACCACCTGTGACAAGGTATTGCGAGATGACCGACACGTAGTACATGTTCCCATAGGCATAGCGCCAACCATCCTTAGCAACCGCGTTGGTGTAGGTGACTTTCTTACCACCAGATTTTTCTTTAGCAAAAGATGTTGCCAGCTCAAGCGTGTACTTTTTGCCGTGCTTAGCAACGTAGTCAATAAAGCTGCCACCATAGTTGTAGCTTTGAATTGCAGTGTTGAGATCCACGCCCGCAGCTTTCATGCTTTTTAACAGCGAAGCGAAATATTTCACGCCTTGCTTGATGGATGCTTCGGTATCTAGCGTATTGACCGGCAGTCCCAGCGATTCACTAGCTTGCATCACGTCGCCACCCTTGCCGCCAGATTCGACCTGCATGATGGCGAGTATCACCATCATTTGGTCTGAAATGCCGAACTCTTTACAATACTTTTCGACCGTCAGCTTATGCTTGTAAACTTCAGCGGATAAGTTCATCGCGTCGGCTGTGATCGCAGAGGCAGGCTGGTCTTCGTCGTCATCAGAGGCAATGACCGCAAAAAACAGACCGCCGATCAACAGTATCGGGAGTGCGGCAAGCGCTAACCAGCGCCAGAGTTTCATCGCTTCTTATGCCCCTTAGCCTTTTTGATCCGCTGTGGCTTGGGGTTGCGTGGCTTGGCTGGCTTTTCGGAAACGAGGGTCAGTGGCTTCTTGGGTCTATCCGTTGGTGGAGCTGGTTCTTGGTGCGGTTTGATGGTGGGTTCTGCCTGCGGTTTCGTGGCTGGACGTGGAGGCCGAGTTGATGTTGGATTCGTGGCAGCACGCTTAGGTTGCCCACTGGTATCAGCTTGTTCGGGCTTTGGCTTGGGAGGGGTGGCAGTTGTCGGCTTACGGGTTGGCTCAACCGGTGGCTTGGCGGCCGTTGGTTTTGGCTTTTCAGGATCTGACTTAGGCTTGATCGCGAGCTTGCGTTCCTGCATTTGCTTACGCCGTTGCTCAAGCTGCTTGTCACGTTCCTGCTGATTGGCCTCACGCCGCCCCTTGAAGCTGTCCTTCGCGGTTTCGGCGGCCTCCTTAGTCAGTTGCTTACCACGATGCAGACCATATAAAACGTTGGTTGGTGCGTCCTTCACCTGATCAAGGCCGCGCTTGGTCTTGTCCTTGAGCTTGTTGCCGACATCAGATACATCGGCGAGTTTCTCACCCAGTCGTTGGCTGCGTGGCTTCTTAGGTTGTTGCGGCTTGGCAGCGTCCGTAGTTTGCTCGCGTTGCGTACCAGCGGAGAGCTGTGGTGTTTGCGGCATTCCGCGACCTTTACCATAGCCTCGCGACAGGAAACGTTCTGCCATTGCGCCGCCCATTGCACTGCCAACAAACTGCCGAAGCATTCGATTCCCTCGGCGCGAGAAAAGTTGTGCGCCTTGTTGGGCGTCAGAGCTGTGGAGCTGCATCATGCCCATCAGGTCGCCGAGCTTCATCCATATACCTGCGAAGATAGTGACTTGTAGGAAGGCCACGAGGAAGAACGGTGAGGTGGCCGATAATCCGTAGACCATTGCCGATAGTGAGAACGCCATCGTGATCACCAGCGTCACGCCAACTCGCGTCATGATCGTGTTGAAAAGTTTCATGATGTTTTGCTTCATCAGGCCGTTAAATGAGGGCAGCATCGCAAGCAAGAATGACACCGGCAGGAACGTCGCGTAGATGATAAAGAGTATCTGGCTGAACAGCATCATCGCGGTCAGGAAGAAGACAAACAAGGTGATTGCTACGTTGAACAGGACAACGAATGTGGAAGTACCCAGCCGATTGATGGTCATAGTCGGTGAGAGGTTCTCGTTGTCGTTGTCTTCAATTTCAGCCTTCACCACGTCGGTACGGGTTTTGCCTTTGTCGCCAAACGGGTCGGTCTTCATCAACGTGTTCACACGGTCTTTGCCAACGGTATTAGCATCGCTGTCGCCAAACTGCAAAAGTGTCCACGGCTGCTTCACCTGAATTTCAAAAAGGGTGTCACGGATCGCGTCGACGCCTGATTTATCGGTGGCTGTATCAGTCCCCATAATCATCTTGGAGCCAGTGTTGAGTGCGCTGGTGCTGATGTCGCTACTGAACTCGTTGATTTTGCTGACGTAATCTGGTGCGTAGGCGATAAAGCTGGCTGACGTGATGAAGATCACCACGAAGTTGACGATCGCCGAAATGGCTTTCGAGGTTTCGCGCTTGATGATGCCGGTGTAGGCCACGTAGATACCGACGACCAGCGTAATCATCAGGAGCAATCCGGGATAAAAACCGTCAGTGGTGAAGCCATCTTTTGACACCCCGGCCAAGAGCTGCATGTTCTTCCCAATCGCGTCAGACGTATCTTTGATGAAGTCCAGCGAGTAGGCTTGCTGAATCAGATAGCCCGCAGCGTTTGAGAGGTAGACAGAAAGTGTCCACAAGAAGTTGGTGATGGCGTACAGACCATAGCTTACGGACTTGCCGATGCCGTCCCCCCAATTCCAAGGCAACCAGTCCCAACTCGTATCTACAAAGTAGTCGAGCTGGTAGTGCGACAACGGGTACTTGGAATACTCGTTAGAGCCGCCAGACTGATCGTCTACCAGTCCCGCTGCGTGTACCGGCTGACCGCCAGCAAGTACCAACACCAACATGAATGCCGCGACAACACCGAGGAACAGCAGTAGCCGCCGACGGTTAGCTTTCGTCATCAGCAATCACCTCCACGGGTTTCGGTGGCCGAGTGTCGAAGGCGTGGTGTAGGTGCTCAAAGATATAGTCGAAGTGCAGCACGCCGACGTGTCCCCAGATGTCTTGGAACAAACACTCCCCGTTGTCTAGTGAACGGAGCCGGTTCTGATTACCTTCGTCTTCGGCATCAAGGCCAAAGAAGTTCAGCGTGTTCTTGATTTCCGTAATATCGGTACTACGGAAGGCAAACTTCTGGGCTATATTGTTCTTCATCTTTTCGTCGAGTAAGTCGTCCGCATTTTGAGTGACGAGGTAAACCCCGGCATTCATCGAGCGACCTTCACGAATCAGCTTCATCGACAGGGCTTTGCCTTGTGCCACGTTGAGAAATGCCCAGGCTTCGTCCAAGTCCACGATCTTGAACTGGGCGCGGTCTTGGTGAATGAAGTCGATGGCAAAGGTACTGATAATCATGAGCATGGCGACGGACAGCATTTCCGCAGTGATGTATTCTTCCTGCGTCTTGTCGGCGTCCGGCAGCACTAAGTCTGCGATTTGCACGATGTTGATCTTGCGGTCAAGCGCGATTGTCCGACGCGCCGTTCCGTCAGAGAACAGCAATGCCGCAAAGTCGTAGTCCGTAAAGGATTCGATATGATCGGCGATGTTGCGTGCGATTGGCGTGTCTTCGCGGCGTAGTTCATCAATGACTTTCAACAGTCCCGGTTCGGGCGCTTGTGTTACCGCGCGAATCGCTTTGCGCAGCGTCGGGAAGCGGTCGGCATCACGGCTTGAGATCCCCGTGAGGAAAGTCAGGGTATCAACGGCCAGCGATTCCGAATCTTTCAAGTTGGACAAGATGATATAAGGGTCAAGTAGCCCGCGGTTTTGTTCTTCACTGGTCAGGTTGACGATGTTGATTTGATCTTCCATAAAGTCGAGGTTCTCCGCCCAGCCGGTACGTTCTGACTTCGGGTCAAGAATCAATGCCTGCGCCCCGTAAAGAACAGCGTAGTAGACAAGCAAGTTGTTGGAGAAGGACTTCCCACCGCCTAGTGAGCCAAGAAAGGCTGCGGATAAGGCATTGGTGACAGTCCCCTTGATACCTTGCGCGGCAATGTCGGGTTGCAAGTAGACGTTCCTCCCGGTGTCCACGTTGTACCCGATGTAGATACCTTCCTTTTCACCAAGTGATTGCGTCGCACCAAAACCTAGTGAGGCGATGAAGTCGCTGGTCACATATTGGATATAGTCGTTGATATAACGCTTGGAAGCTGGGATAAACTCACTGTGTAGCCCCAGCATGTCGCCGAATGGTCGCACGAGTTTGACGTTGAGGCTGTCGTAGAAGTCGAGTAGCTGATCAGCGCGACGCTTCATTTCGTCTTCACTGCGACCAGCAACGCGAATGACGTAGCTGATCTTGTACATCGCGTCCTTAGTCTGATCGAGGTTGCTTTCAAGCTCATCGACGGAATCCAAGGCATCGCTGACGCCGCGTGTGGTTTCGTTGCCGGACTGGTAGGCGTGTTCGTCCAAGTCCTTAAGTTCCTTCTTCTTGTTTCGGACCTTGGTCAGCGCCTTCTTGTTGGTCACAATCTCAACGTTCAAGCTGGTGTCGATGGGAAAGTCGAACTGGCTTTGCTGGAAGTAGAAGATTTCACTACCGGGAAATTCGAGTTCCCCAACAATATCGGAAAGCGTCAGGTATGTCACGTAACTGGCATCCAGTCCGTGAGTAATTTTGATGGAGCGCTGGTGCTGTTCAATCAGTGACCGAGTTGGCTTGATCAAGTCATAGCGCTTGATGATCGTGTCACGCTTAGACTTCTTGCGGGGCAAGTGGTACTCATAGTCGTCGTAGTCCTGACCCGTCATGCCGTAGAGGTGTTCTAGCAGGTAGCCGAAGTCGTTCTTATCCAGTGGGCGGACCTTGAAGCGGCGCCCAATTTTTTCGGCGAGGAACTTAGCAGACTTGGCGTAGCGTTCCACCTCGGCGTTGTCCATGGTGAAGAAGTCACCGGCGAACGTTGTGTTGAACTCGGCGAAGAAGTCCCGAATGCCCAAGGACATATCCTTGAAGATGGACTTGGCGGTGACCTCTGCATCGTTCAGCAACAGCTTAAAGCCGATGAAGAAGCGGTAGTCCACTTGGTTGTCACCGACGTTCTCGGTCAACGCTTCGGCTTGGCCGTCGATATGCTGGAAGGCAATGTCTTTAAGCGACCCCTTGACCAACTTCTTTGAGCGGTCGAGGGTGTCCCGGACACTGGCTTCTGTGGCAAGTTGCAAGAGGTGTAGTTTGCCGTCGCGGTTCTGGGAAATCAACTGGCGGAAGTTCTCATGGACTTGTTGCTTTTGTTCAGGGCTTAGAAACGAGTAGTTGTACGGAATCAATTCAAAATAGGCAAAGCACTCGCCGTCAGTGTTCCAGACGAGGTTGTCTTCGATATACTTAATTGGAAATTTCATTGTGGCACCTCCAGACGTAGGTCACAGCAGCGGATTGTTTCTCTTTCTGCGACTTCACAGGCTTACCAGCATAGGTGAGCTTCGGGGTGATGGCGTAGTTGATCACCGACCGCAAGAATCCCATCGGCTTCTTGTTGTCGAAGGTCTTCTGGCTCATGAACCACGTTAGCCCGGCAGGAATGCCGACATATTTGAGAAACGCGCCGTCAATGAATGACAGTGGCGGCAAGTCGCCCAGCAGCATGACCGCAAACAAACTGACGATGAACCACGTCATTTGCGTAAACGTAATTGGAAACGGCAGTTGCAGGTCATTGATGGCATACAGCACCTTTTCCACTGACCAAATACTGGTGTAGGATCTGACTTTCTTCATGTGATCTCCTTTCGTAGTAAGATAAAAGGACTGACGCCTTTTGTAGCGCCAGCCCCAGTGACTAGTTCAGATATTCGTAAATGCCGTCGTGAGTGGTGACATAGATACCATCGGCTTCGAGGTCGTTAGCCAGCTTTTCGTAGTCGATGTACGACTGAATCTGTTCAGGTACTTCGCCGCAGAAGTCGCCGTTTTGTACCAACATGATAGCAAGATCTTCCATCGAATCAGCATCATAGTGTACGAAATCATCGATATGCTCGGCCAACTCGATCACGTCATCAAAGCGTGCATCCAGCAGTTCCTCTACAACATCGCCCAGTTCGGAATTGTTGAGTTGGTCCAAGGCGTCACCCAGCGCATTGATATGGTCGATGCTGTCGTATTCGGAAATTGGGAATGGTGCATCGTAATCGTGGATCGCGTATTCTTCGTACTGTTCGTTCAGGCTGATTTGTTCGGCCATGTCGTCCCAGTTGATCGGCAGTTCAAACCATGCGCCGACAGATTCGCCTTCGTTGTACTTACCAAGATTGGCAATCCAAACGCGAAATTTAGCGGCCATATTAAGCCCCCCATGACGCGGTTGAACAGATTCAGCAGTACGTCTTTGACCCCAGCGGTATTGAACACCAGCCCCACTGCGATGATCGCGATGACCAAGAAGCCGATCAGCTTGGAGAACTCACGCTTGAAGCCAAGGTAGACCCCGATAATGGCAATCGCCATCAGCACCAAGCTCTGGGCATTGGAAGTGAACCAGTTAAACAAGTTTTGTCCGAAATTCATAATAATCATCCTTTTGTTTTTAAGTTTTGTGACCAATGCTCCTTTCATGAATGCCGCTATTTTGTCGTGGTCAGCGGCGACCTATGACTAATCAAGAAACGATGCTTCTACCGGTGACCTGAAAACCGGCCACCCAGATTCTTCGGCAGTTTGGTAAAGCAGTCGGCGCAGTTCACTGTAATTGAGGGCGCGACCATCGCGGCCTATCAGAGCCGCCGGGTGTTCTTGTTGCTGGTGTCGCCAAGCGATGTAGTCTTGAGCTGTGAAGCCGAAACTGTTCATATCGCAGATGCGCCGGTACTGCGTGTGTTCGACCACGCCGACTAGCGCGGCCTCGTAGACGTAAACGTTCAGCACGCAGTCTTTGAATGTCTTGCCTCGCAGCGGGTGAGAAGCAAGCACGTCATTGATCAAACATGTCACCCCCTAGTTCCTCGCTACCGATCGTCTGTTGCTCAATCAGCTTGAGGTGCTTGTCGTTCAGCTCGGCGTCCTTGATCATGAGCTGTAAGTCAGTAGTGCCGAAGTAGTTGTCGATTTCCTTGATGACCTTGAGCGTGGGCATGACTTGTTTTTGGAGCCATGCCTTGGTCTTGTTCAGGTCAAAGGGCTGGGGTGCGGTGGTCAGGCGTATCGGTTGACGACCTTTACCGAGGAAGTATGCCCAGCGGTCGTTGAGCGGCCACTTCAAGCGGCTTTTGTCCGGGACTTCATCAACGAACCGCATGTAGCGCGTGATGATACCGAACGCGACTTTTTCGGCGTCACGGGTAATCAGCATGTTCTCAATCGCCTTGACTGCCCGTTCGTTCTTTAATCGAATCTCAAAACGGTTGATGATCGATGTGTCGGCAATGGCGATGCCGCGCTTGGCAGCTTGTTCGGCGGCCTTTTCGTAGATGCAGAAATACACATCGCTTTTCATCGTGCCGACGTATAGCGTGTTGCCCCGGCCAGCCTCGTCGAGATCCACGAGCTTGCCTGATTGCAACCCTTGAAATGACCGCATGACGGAGATGCACTCGTTGTTCAGACACTTATCGACCAGTTCGGGGATATTCAGCAGGCCAATCATGTCGTTGATTGCAATATCAACTCGTTTGAAGATGCCGCCTGCTTCATCGACGCAGAGGAAGTAGTCATACCAAGTTTCGCCGTGGCTTAACAGAATGCCTTCAAACTCGCGGCAACCTTGGCCCTTCATTTCGACCAGCGTGCCGAGGTTGGAGCCAATCGGCGCGACCATGACTTGAATGTTGGAGAAGATATACATGGCCGAATAACCGTAGAAGCCGTGTTCCTCAAATATCAGGTGTTCTGGGGTCAGACCGAGAATTTTGGTGATTACGGCCTTGGCGTCAGTTGTCGGGAACCGCACGCGCATGTAGTCAAACATCAGCGTCAGTTCCGGTTCATCGTTCCAGTTCTTGAGCAACCGGTCGATTTCGGCTTGAAGCGCGGGGCTTGGGTTTGTCTTGCCGTTCTCCACTTGGACGTAATGCATCCGCGTGACACCTAAGCGCCGGGCGACTTGAGCTTGAGTTAGCTTGAGCTGCTTGCGTTTGGTTTTAATCTTTTCATGCCATGAGTACATGGCAACGCTCCTTTCAAAAAATGATGGATTGGGGGTGCCATCCATCATTTTGCTTTTTGCTATTCAAACGCCGTCATATCAACCTTTCCACCCCGTGTTCAGGCACAGACTTTGTATTTAATACCCCCCTGTTAGAGTACTGGGGGTAAGCGGTCGGCTGGCGCCGACCGCTGCCACTCACGCTTGCGGCTTTCGCGTTGCACGCCGCGCGTGGCGGCAGGGTGCAGCCTTGCTGAACAGATTGGGTAGTCATAGTCTTGCTCCTTTCAACGGGTTTGTCTTGATGACGGCGTGAATCTGATTAGTAATGGTGGGCCCAGCTATGGTAAGTGAGCTGCATGCCAGTTTGCATCATGGTAGCCGTGAACCAGAAGTAGACGGGCTTACCTGAGATGGTGCGGTCGCCGACCAGTTCGAGCCAGTGATTGCCGTCTTCCCACGGCTCGATGTAGTCGCAAAGCTCCATCAAGGCGTCTTCAGCGTCATCAAAGGTGGCATTTTTGATCTGGGCGGCGTAGTCCTCCGCAAATTGCATTTTGTTTTGGAATTTTGGTGTGGTCATTCTTCATCACCTTCATCTGCGACGTTGGTGTAAGTCATGGTTAAGCCACCGTCGTCGCCAGTGGTGACGTTGAACCAAAAGCGCTTCGGAAAACGATCGGCGGTCAGTCCGCCGGGAGCACCCATCCAGATTCGTGAATCTGGGTACTCGTGAGCATGCATTGCCATCCATTGCAGCTGGTCATCTGCGTCTTCGTCAGACTGGAAGGGCACGTTCTCGTGAAAGTCGTTGAGGAATTGCGTACGGTTTTCGATTTTGACATCAGTGCTCATGCGGCACCTCCTTTTCTGTTGTGGTTGCGGGAACGGTATTGGCTGCGGCGCCGATTTCGGTAAGGAAGTCATAGCCGCGCGGTACTAGCGGCGTGTAAAATTCAGAGGTGACGCTACCGCCGGTGTCCACATAGCCCCGTCCCTTGATTGGTTTCTGGAAAAAGTCTTTATTGGTTTCGCCGAACATCATGGAATAGCCGAGCTCACTCATGCGCCCAAGAGCAACCCGGAACATGAACTGGTCGCGAATCCCGTCACCGAGATACTTAGCGTCAGGCCGTTGGCAAGCCAACACGAGAAAGAAGCCAGCTTGACGCCCTAGCATAACGATCTGCTTGAGTTTGGACATCACCTGCATGGCATCGCGGCCAAGCATATCCATGAAGGCCACGTATTCATCAAAAATCAGAAAATGGGCGGGTAGTCCAAGATAGGCGTAGTTCTCGCCGGTCTTGTAACCGTCCATTTGTTTCATCTTGTCGTTTCGCGCCATCATGTCCTGATAGAAAGTTTCAAGCGCACCAAGCATAGCCTCCTTCTTCGAGTAGACCCCTGGCATCACGTCGGCCAGATCGGCGAGGTCAGCGTTTTTCGGGTCAAGAATTGTGAGCTGGGCACCGTCTTTCAGCAACGCTTCGATCAACGTCAAAATGAAGTAGGTCTTCCCACCGCCAGTCCCACCAGCGATCAACATGTGCGGTAGCGCATCATAGCGCCAAGCGACAGTTTCCATTAGCTGCATAGAGCCGTGTTCACAGGTCACGTCAGCGATGGTAATACGCTTGCCGATGGTGTCGTAAAGCAACGTGTACTCGACATAGGAATCGTGTAGAATCTTATCGACCAGCTCACAGTAAAGACCAGACTCTAGCTTCTTTTCCAAGTGCAGGAGCTGGTCTTGATAAGAAGACATGACGATTTCAACAGAGACGTGGATCAGTCCGTCCTTGAGCCGGTAGTAGATTTTGGGGAAGTGCGAGATCCTCTCTTTGGTGCGCGTTGAGCCTAAGTCCTTGAAGAAACTCTCACTGTTGGACTGGTCAGTCTGGTACCACTTATTCTCGATGATCATGCGGGCAAGCTTCTGGCGGTGTTCCATCTGCTTGTAGGAATCCGCAAACCAAGTTCGGTAAACCCACAGGCCAGCACTAAAGAGTAGTGCTGTGCATAAACTGTTGATAATCAGCGGCAACCACGACCAAGGCAGCGCCACCACGTCCGGCCAACTAAAGAATTTCCAGTTGATTTGTTTTAGCAGCGGCCAATAGGCGATAGCTGCGCCAGTTACCCACAGGAAAATCACGGCCGTCATAGCGGTGTTGTAGAGCAGGTTGCGTTGACGCGGATAGACCCGCGTACCGCGATAGGTCCAAATGTTCTTAAACATAAACATTTACAAACTGAAAAGCTACGCCGTTGATTATCGGCTCAAGCGAAAAGTAAAAGCGGGCGTCATCTCGGTGATGACGGACATCTTCGGCAGACATTGTGAGAACGAATCCATCTTCACGATATAGCTGACACTCGGCGATTTCATGTAGCAGATACCCCAATGGCCCGCCCTTTGTAAGCTTAGTGCAAGCTTTTTGGAGAATAACAGAGTTGTAGGCATTCAAGAAGACGTCTACATTTTCAAAGCGAATCCCTTGTAACGGACGCCTTGGAGCAACCCACGGTTCGTATTTGACCGTTACTCGATGCCGGTCTTCATGTAGTGAAAATATGAAGACTTCATCATTGCCGTGAGTTGTGAACTCTGTGCCGCGAGTTTGTTTGATAAATGGCTGCCCTGTACGTCGTGCACGCTTGGCGCGACAGAAAAGGCCCGTAATAAGATAGTCTGCTTGTGGAGTGTAACGAGTGGAAGTGCCGTAGTATTGGTTCAGAAATTCATAAAGACCAATAATCTCTAATTGTTGCATCGTACTCTCCTTTTATTCGTCATCTGCTTCGTCAGGAAATTCGGTTTGGCAACCAGCATAAATGACGGTTAGGTTGTGTGTATTGTCAGCATAGATTTCAAAGTTAAAACAGTGAGGTGGCGTTTGCACACCATACATATCAATATTGAAGCCCACTCCAACGTTGTAAGTGTCAAAATCATGTTCTAATGCTTCCGCGGCACCCTCAATAACCGGCTCAAGCAAACTACCGAGAGTTTCCTCGTGCTCGGGTAAGGCTAGTAGCCCGAAGTAGTCCTTGTAATACTGCTTCATGTTGACTAAGCGGATATCGCGTAAAAGCTCGTAATCTGGGTCTTTCATCTATTTCACTCCTAAATATTTGATAGAGGGTTGTCGATCTTCGGTGTCGATATTGAAGCTGAACTCCTTGGATTCGTGATCGCGGGTACATTCGCCGTCTACCCAGATGGAGAACGGCTTATCGGGATTGGCCTGTTCGGCGGCCATCAGTACCATGTCGATCAAAGCGTCCGGGCTGGGGGTCGTGATAATCAGGATCAACCAAAGCTGGATAATCTTCAAAGAAGCCTTCAATTCTAAGTGTTAGTGCCATGTCATCAGTCCTTTCTATTCATCGCTGACACCCAGATACGAGAGCCGCAAGCCATCTTCACCCTCGTATGAAGTGAACGAGAACAGCTTATTCATGCCGTCATTGGTCTGTTCACTGTCGATATGCAGGTGCTGGTAGGATTCAGGGCTTTCTTCCATGAGTTCCACCATGTCTTGAAGGATCTCGTCTGGGTCAAGGCGGTAGTCGTTGTCGATTTCTTCGTTATAGTCGTCAATTAATACTTCACGACCAACTACGGTCAGGGTGGAAGTCATCATCTGTGATCAACTCCTTTCGTTAGTGGTAAGCAACCGCCGCAGCGGGTGGCGCACGTGAGGAGTGGGGCAGTGAGCTATTTCTTGTCATTGTTGTTTGGCTTCTCCTGTGGCTTGACCGGTGCGGTGGCAATCACGAGATCCTTGGCCTTCATGTACCACGAAGTTTCAACGCGGTTGAAGTTCGCGTTCGCCACAGTGTCGATCACTGGGTCAACCAAGGTCACAATCTGGTTGTATTTGAAGTCTTTGACCCCAGCCTCTGCTGGAATTGAAACTTGGATCATCATCCCTTGCTTCATGGATTTCAAATCGTAGGTGCGTTCCTTTACGTCGTCGGTACGGTTGCCGTCTTCGTCTTGGACGAAGCGTTCACGGCGTTGGCCGGAGAATTTCAAGACGCCAAAGGTTTCTTCTAAGTCGATCACGATGCCTTCTGCTAATCGCATGTGGGGGTCCTCTTTTCTTTTATTTGACTGGGATAATATCGTCGGCATTGCAGATGTAGCGCACAAAGGCTTGTTCACCGATCCGGTAGCCAACAGTCGCAATTCGCGGTTTGATGATGGTGACTGGTGCATCAACTTCAATGCTTTCGGCCTTGTCACCTTTCTTTGCCGGAATGGTAATTTCAATGTTGTCGGTGCGCTGCAAGTCGGAGAACAACTCGTAAGTGCGGGAGACAACCTTACGATTGTCGCGATCACCTTCTGACAGTTCGCGCTTGAGCGAACCGAAGTACAGGTGGCCGAACGTCTTTTCAATGTTTGGTGCAACAAATTTGAGTTCCATGTTGTAGCCTTCCTTTCGTATTCAAAAAGCCGGGTAATTGGGCTACTCGGCTGTGGCTTGCTGATAGTATTCGGTTATTTGTTGAAGTAGGTAGTCGTAAAATGATTTGGAGATTGGGTGAACCGTGCGACCATCAGCGTATCGTGGAAACTGGATATACCAGCGATACTGACCTTCGATGAGCTTCACGTTTTTCAAGATGAGTACATGATCCAGTACGATGTCACCTTGGAGCAGCACGTCGCCGTCGGAATCCGGGTACATATTGATAGAAGAAATGCGCATGCTACTTGCCGTCTTTCTTCTTGGCACCACCGATCACAACCATTGCAGCGAGAACGCCGAGCAGCAGTACCACACCGATGACGATGAGCCAGCCGGACGTCGCGTTACCGGTTTGTGGGAGGCCAGGCTTAGGCGTCTGCTTGTCAGTCATGACGGCCTTCACGATTTCACCATCCTTAGTGATCTCGAATGGTACGAGGGCTTCGCTAATTTCGTAGCCCTTGGGTGCATCGTATTCTTGGAAGCTGTACTTACCAGCAGGCAGATTGCCAAAGGAAAATACCCCGTTCTTGTCTGTGCGACCAGATACGACCGTCTTGCCGTTTTCGTCCAGAATGCGGATGCCGGTGTTTGGCAGCCGCTTCCCAGTAGAAACGTCGGTCTTGGTCAGTTCGCCTGTGCCCTTGATCAAGTCGTTGGTCAGTTCAAAGGCAATTGTGGTTTCCTTGGCGTCAGCCTTGGTCTCACCAATCTGCTTGTCCTTACTATCAAAGACCGTCACGCCGTCCTTAGTGGATACGAGCTTGAGAGTTTCCTTCGATAAGACAAGGTTAGTGGTAGAAGGCTTGGATTCACGGAGATAGAAGGTGCCCACGGGCAGGTGCTTAATGGAACTGGTGGAATCCTTACCGACAGTGATCGTCTGAATGATCTTCTTATCAGCGTCGAGCAGTTCAAAGACTGCGCCAGCAGCGTTACCGGTCATCGCGTAGGAGTAACCCTTACCTGAAACCAGCGTGGCAACTTCATTGATCTTCTTGAATGACAGTTCGTTTTCGTGGAGCTTGTTGTCGATCACCTTACCGTCATTGAGGTCAATGTGTTTGATCTTCTCATTGTCGGTGGTGTGGAAATGGAAGCCGTACATAGTCGTGTTCAAGTCGTGCTTCTCACCAGCATTGAGCTCCTTGACGTAGTAGTAGCCGAATGGTAGCTGAATCGCATCGAATGCAGCCTTCCCATCCTTGACAGTGGTTGTTGCGAGCAGTGATTGTGCGGGAACCTCGGTGTCACCGATCTTAGTAGCGGCCATGGAGAACAGCCCAAAGACCTGTCCATTACCAGCGACGTTCTTAATTTCTGGTAGGTTGTTCTTCCAGCCGGTGATGCTTTCTTCTTGCTTGTTGAGTGTGATGTCAAGCTGCTGGAAGTCGTTCTTGGCTTCAAGTGAGGTTGAGGTCACCGTCACTTCTTGACCAGCGTACTTGAGTTCAAATGCAATCGGATCGGTGTTCAAAATGAACCCGTTTGGCGCAGAAACTTCGGTAGCCGTGTACTTGCCAAGATAGAGTTCTGGGGTTTGAATCTGGCCTTGAGCATCAGTAGTGCCAGTGGCAACCACGTCACCCTTGTGGGCACGAATGGTGCCGTCAGCAGTCGTAATGTCTTCGGCAGCACGGAATTCAAACGTCGCACCAGCGAGAGCGGTGTAGTCGTACTTGAACTTGTACTGGTCACCGTATTCAGTTTCAACCTTTTCGACAGCGACTGGGGTAGCCCCGGTCTTGGTCAAGGTGGCGACACCCTTTTGGGAGAGGTCAGCAAATTTGATGACCACGATGCCGTCCTTATGGCTGCCGTCGATGGTGAACTTGGCTGGTTCCTTAGCCAGTACATAGCCTTCTGGAGCTTGAACTTCTTCGAGTTGGTACTTGCCGTAGCCAAGCGCTTCGGCGGTAATCAGCTCGCCAGAGTTGTCGGTCACAAACTTATCAGTCGTACCGGTCTTGTCGGAAGTTGGCTGAATTTCGTACTTGTTGGTTTGCAGGTTCTTGATGCGGAAGATTGCGCCAGCGCGCAGCACGGTCTTCCCGGTTTCGGTATCAACCTTGACTACCCGCAGCTTTTCTTCGATCACCTTGTTTTCGATGCTATAATGTTGGGACTTCTGGGTGCCGTCAACAACAACTGTGAACGGCTTAATGCCGTTATAGCCTGTTGGGGTCTTGGTTTCAGTTACGGTGTAGGTGTCATAAGGTAGATCCGCGAACTTCACGTAGCCTTGGGCATCGGTGAGGCCAGTGCGAACAACTTTACCAGTAGTTTTGCTGGTGACGGTGAACTGGGTGTCCTTGAGCATGACCGGCTTAGTGCCTTTGCCTTGCGTTGACCAGTCGTAGTTCCCGTACTTGAGCAAATCGAGGTCACCGGTGATGACTTGTTCCTTAACCGTCGTGCTGGCAGTTGCAGTGGTGACGTTTTGACCAGCGTAACCCAGCTTGAAGGCGTGCTTTTGTGGGTCAAGCACGTAGCCAGTCGGCGCCTTGACCTCTTGCCAGTAGTAATCGTCCAGCTCCAAGCCAGAAACGGACGCTGTATTGTTGGCAATCGTCACTGACTTCACGAGCTTGTCATCGGCCGCACGATGGAGTTCGTAGACAGCACCGTTAAGGCTGGCAGCGCCTTGTGGCTGCTTACCGGTAACGGCATCTTCCTTGATAATTGTGGCAGTGCCGCGCTGTTCTTGATCAGTCGTATCGACGTGCGCAGTGGTGACCGAAACGGTTTGACCAGCGTACTTCAATTCAAATGGCAGCTTAGCCGAGTTTAGAACGTAGCCAGCAGGGGCTTTTTCTTCAAGCGCGTAGTAGCTACCGAGCTTGAGACTCTGCAAGGTTCCCTTGCCGCTGCCATCGGTCGTGATTGCGCCAACCCGTGTGCCGGTGCTGGTGTAGATTCCATAAACTGCACCGTTCAGGGAGTAGTAGGCGTTGAACATATCGCTACCGAACTCTTTACCAATCTTGGCAAGGGTCACGTTACCGAGCTGTTCCTTGTTACCGAGAACGACTTCGATGGTCTTGTTGGGTTCAATGGTGACTTCCTTGAGTTCGCCCTTATTCACATAGCCGTTCGGTGCAGTCACTTCGGAGACGGTGACTTTGGTGCCAGCTTTCAAGTCATTCAAGGCAGCATAGCCATCAGCACTAGTCGTCACTTCTTTGGTAGTGCCGTTGTACGCGAACTTGAGCTTTGCCCCGGGCAAGGCCTTATTGGTGTCGGCGTCGACTTTCTTGGCTTTCAGATTTCCGTTCAGGTTGACCTTGATCGGCAGGCTGAATTCGCCGTTGCTGGAAAGCTTGAAGTTGACCAGCTTTTGTTGGGAACCCTTTGTATAAACAAAAGAGGTACCAACGTCAGCGGCCTTGGCGATTGCATAGGCCACCTTACCGGAAGCCTTAGACTGGGCGGTAGCCGTCAGCGTAAGCTTGTTGCCGGACTTCGTAATCTTGAGATTTGCGGTGTTCGCTGTTTGCTGGGCAAAAGCGGCTAGTCGCCCATTAGTGTCCGTCAAGGTGATGGAATCCCCAATGGCAAGTGTGACTTGTTGGCCGTTGAAAGATGGCTTCTTGTCGTGAGCCGAGACCTTAGCGAGAATCGCCTTCTTCTCGGCGACATAGGCGCTGTATGGATTCGAGACCAGTGTGTCGCCCAGTTCTTCCCAAACCATCATCTGCGTGACGGCATAATTCTTGGCGCTAGGCTGTGAGTAGTACCCATAGTAGGCAATCTCAGCTAAGCGCTCTTTCTTGGCATTGGAGTAACTACTTGGCGTATATTCAGATCCACTCATGTCGAGGTCAACACCGTGCTCGACACAAAAGGCAATCTGTTTACCGCCGTCGATCTGTTTCATCCAAATGCCATTGTCCGTCCATGAGGAATTGTTGAACGCTTTCAGTTTCCAGCCTGTAACCCAATTTGTTGCTAATACGTTGGTCATGCTAGCGGCAAGAGCCATTGAGGCAGGAACGAGAAGCTGGACGAGCATTACAATTAATGCGGCGAGGATTGAAGTTCGCCGTGCTGTTTTTATCAATATTGTGTCCTCCAATTTTTCCGACAAAAAAAGACAATCGTAGTTAAACAATTGCCTTTTCAGAAATATTAAATTTCTCCTTGCATCGGTCAGCGAGTGCGTACTTCACAACTAGACCAATAAAATGCCCGTCGCTTGGGGTGGCGGCGGGCAAGGAGTAAGGGTTGAGCCAGACGTGGCACATAAGCGGCACATCTGACTGACTATTTCGTCCTTCAACGCTTTTCCATGAAGCCAGAAAGCCCGGGGTAGGGCGTTTCCTGCTCCAAACGTTTAAGGACTATCACTTTGGAGGAGTGAAATACCAAGCGCGTCAGGGAACGCGCTTGATGATGGAAAATTGGGGTTGGGGTGTGAAACAAGCGGGAACTCATTTCACAACCTTATGCTAACAAGTGGTTGTGAAGAAAGTGTGACGAAGTGTTTAAGGATTTCTTGGCGATAGCGCCCGACTGGCTTGTGTGGAAAAAATCGTATTCATCGCGACTAACATTACGATCACGCTGATGAACAAGACGTGATAATTCGTGGCATCGATCAATAATGCTCCCATCACTGGTCCGACTGCCCGCCCGGCACTGGCCAACATTTGCACAAAGCCTTGATACCGTCCGCGTGCATCGTTTGGTGAAAACAAATCGACATAAGTGGAAACCGCTGGTAACGCCAAAATTTCGCCGATCGTCAACACTGCCATCGCGCCTAAGAATTGCCAATATTGCCGCGCCACCAGCAGAATCACAAAACTGACCGCAAACAGCGCAAAGCCCGTGGTCAAGCGTGCGCGAATATGTTTAGACAACCATTCATCAAATACTGTGAGCACTGGTTGGAATAAGACGATTTCAACCGCATTTAACGTCCAGACTAAGGAGTAGTCGCGCACATTCATCCCCAAGCTCAACATGAACGCTGACACGTTAGATTGCCACTGCTCATAGGCGACCCATGTGACAAATAACAATACCATCAGCCACAACACGTGCTTGGCAATTGGCTGGCGTGTAGCTTTCACAGACGCATTTTTGGCGCGTTGCGGTTTTTGCACTTTGAAATGGAGAAACGCGACGATCCAAAACAAAACAAACAGCGCACAAGCCAAAATAAAAATATACGTGATCCCAAACGGCAGCACGAAGCCGACGATCAAGGTCCCGATGACCAAGCCTAAGTTCGACATGAAATACAAGACGTTAAACACATAAGACGGTTTGCGGCTGGTGACCAAGGTGGCATAAGCGTTGACGCCAGTGGCCACCACCCCGTTACCGAGCCCTAATAAAATCAATAATAGTGGATAAGCTGGCCACCCATGAAAGAAAATCAAACTTAGCGTGGCCACAATATTGATCGTGATCCCACCTAAAATCGTCGGATAAGGTTTCCACCGATCAAACAACCTGCCGCCCACATAATTTCCACCCATGGTCGCCAAGGAATTGATCAACAACACCAACCCAGACACGGTCAACGATTCGTGCAAATATTCATGCATGTAGATTGTCGTCAACGGCCAAATAAAACTGATCCCAGTATTGGTGATCAAACTGCCCAGAAATAGCCATGGCAATTTCAGTTCTTTGCGATGCATCGTACCCCTCCAAAAATAAAAAATTGTTTCATTAAATATCTGTTGTGGCTCACCCAGACATATTCTGACCTGTGTTCGGAAACGAGCCGCCGGATCAAAAAGCGGAGGATGGGTGGTCACCAGCCGTAGAATCGCTGTTAGCAGTTTACTGCTTACAGCGACGCTGAATCAAAGATCCACTCGCGGTTTGTGCGAGTTAGCTTTGATTCAGCGGATTGCGTTCCGTGACCACCCAGCTGGAGCTTTTTGATCCGGCGGCATTCCTTTTCAGAAAGCGCTCGGTCAGACATATTGTATCGGAATCACTGGGGTGAAAACACGATAATGGGCAATTTCTCATCTTTGCTCATTTAAAGAAACATTGTTTTTCACGAGAATCCCTCGGTAAGCGTTCCCCAACGCGCTATCATGCGGTAAACTAAAGGTATCAGTAAAATTTGTGAGGTAATTTCGATGACAGTAGAAGCTAGCTTGACCTATCAACAAACTTTTTTCAACGATTTCGCCAAGGCTTGGCAGGACCAGTCGACGTATCGCTTGTATCAAGGCATCGACAAAACCGCCTCTAGCCTGCGTTTGGAAGTAACTGAAACTCCAGGCTATATCTTAGCCTACGACAAAGGAGCGCAAGATGAGCTCCATGACTTCTTGCAAAAAGCGTTTGTCGCCTTCTTACGTGAACATGTGCCATTTTTTGAAGTGTCCGACGACGGACAAGTTTATTTTGGCGATTGGTACCACCGCCGGCAGTTCGGTCAATTAAGTGTGTTCACCCGCACCATCGACCAAGCCACACCACAAGAACGCAACATTTTGCCGCAACTGGTGGCTTTTGCCCAAGATCCTGAACATTATCTGGATAATCAATTAGAAGCTTTACGCAAAAATATTTATCAAACCGTCAATGATCTGCATAACCAACTGGAAGCTGCCAGCGTGGAAGAAACCGTACAACCAACCCGCACTACCAACTCAGCTTCTGGTTCCTTCCGCGGTTTGTTGAAGAATTTCATCGACCCTGACGATGATGACGAAGAAACCCCAGCACCAGCCCAAACTACCCGCCGTCGCGTGCAAGCGCCAGCTGACTTACAACAACGCTTCAACGAGGCCAAGGCGCAAGCCGACAGCGAATTTGACGCTAAAAAGCGCGCGATGCAAGTCAGTGCTGCGATCACGCGTTATGAATACCAAGCCGTGGTTTCCAGTTACAGTTCCATTTCTCAATTTGAAAACATTTTGGCCAATTTGAAAGCTGACTTCATGAAGGCATTAGCCAAAAAGGAGGATGCTCATGCTTAATTACGCCGATAAACATATCCAAGCCATCGCCACGACCCATTTGTCTGCCAAAGACGCCCGAATCAAAATCACGGAAAGTTACGCCGATGCGTTTGCTAAGCTGACCAATTCCCCGATTTTTGGCACCAATGAAGAAGCCTTAGCGCAGTTGACTTTGAGCTATACCAGCTTGTTAGCCGACAAGTTACTGGAAGCTTTGACTGCTTTGCCTGACTTGCATCCGGCTTTTGCCGAACGCTTGTGGCTCGCCCCGGAAATCCGCACGTCGGGGCATTCTCAAATCACGATTTACTTGGCGACGGATTCTGACAATCTGCCACTGTTGGTGATTGACTCCCCATTGTTGGACAACGCAACGATGTTGGCCCGCAACTTGCCAACTTTACTGCAAGTCACAGCCAAAGATGATCAAACCAGTCCATTTGATGACAATCAACTGACCGCTCTGAGCACTTTGGTTCGCGGGTTGTATGCCGCGGACTACGGCTTTAAAACCGTTGACGAAACGGTCTTACAACCAGTGGACGGCTTGACCTTCAAGACCAAGTACAACAACTTGACCACCTTGTCCTCCAGCACCCATGTGGATAATGCCGGGGACATCACTTTAAGCCTCGACTTAAATGGTGCGGCAGTGGATTCTTTCCATGTGCAAGATGATGCTGGCCATGATTGGATGGATCTGGGGACGGATAACATTGATGGCAATACCTTCTCTTGGAGTTCCACGACGATTCCAGACGAACTCGTCGGCCACGCGTTGTCTTTGCAGGTGATTGTCCATGCTGGTGAAATCGCGCCAGCACTTGATGAGCTCTTTGTCATCGCCTCCAACCACGCGATCTTAATGCGCCAAGGTAAAGCCCAAGGCAGTTATGAATTGGCCTTACCAAACCATGAAGCCTTAAGTGTGGTGTCCAACGCTGACAGCGATACGATCACCTTGCATTATCCGCAACCGACCGTACAAGTGTTGGAACTCAATGCCAAATATCCGTTTTTAGGCGAATGGTTGAAAGCAATTTTGCCACAACGTCGTGCTTTTAATTGATTTTCCGATTATTTGCTAGTATGATGGTGTCACTCCACTAGAAAAACGAGGTATCATCCCATGGCAAATGAATTTCCGCAAGTTTTAACCATTGCAGGCGTCGACTCAGACGGCTCTGCAGGCGCACAAGCTGATTTACACAGCTTTTTCATGCGCGGCACTTATGGCACGTTAGTTTTAACCGCTGCTGTTGCTGGCAATTCGTATGGCATCCACGATTCAATGGTCATGCCTGGGGCGTTCATCGATCACCAATTTGACGACTTAGCCGCAGACCTCCACATTCGCGCCGCTAAAACTGGCATGTTGGCAGACTCTGCGATCATCAACACCGTCGTCAAGAACTTGAAAAAGTATGACTTCGGCCCATTAGTTTTAGATCCCGTGATTTCCACCAAGCATGGCAACATGTTGCTGGAAACTGAAGCCTTTGAAACGTTAAAGTCAGAACTGATCCCGTTAGCCTTCGTGATCACGCCGAACTTCTATGAAGCTGAACACTTGACTGGCTTGAAGCTCGATGATGACGCCACGATCAAGCAAGCCGCTCACATGATCCACGACATGGGCGCTCAAAACGTCATGATCAAAGGTCGCCATGATTCCGACGATCAAAAAGTGGTCCGCGATTACATTTTGTTGGCAGATGGCAAAGAATTCTGGTTGGAAGGTCCTTACTTCCCAACCACCCGCAAAAACGGGACTGGCGATTCCTTGTCTGCTGTGATCACTTCAGAACTTGCTAAAGGCCAAGATATCGAATCCGCGATTCGCATCGCCAAAGCCTTTGTCGACAAAGCCATTGAAAACGAAATTCCTGTCGGCCACAAGTTCGGTCCGATCAATCATTGGGCCAACGACTTGCAAAAGCCTGAATACTAAAAGAAATTCCCTTGCTGATTCCTGTTAGCAAGGGATTTTTTTATGAACGAGAAGTTATTTTGAGATCGGTAACAAAAAGTACTTGACTTTAATTTAATTGTAAGCGTATACTAAAAATCAGGAGGAGTGTTCGACTTAGCGCAGGTCGATCGTACCACTTCGCGACGGGCGGAAGTGCCCGCTAAACTGCAGAGACGATCCCACAGCGTCTGAGCTTAACGGTTCAGCTCCGCTGGATCTCTGGTTTCAGAGTGCCGGCATAGAAGGGTCCGGATTGGACTCATACCAAGTAACTGCTGGGAGCACCATCCTCATGGCAACATGAGAAGCAAGGGCAAGCCTGTTTGCGAAAGGCAATGCAGAGCTGTTTAGCGATCAAAGTGGTTAAGGCCCAAGAAGCCAAGGCCCGCAGAAACGTCCTTGATACATCAAGAACCGCAAGCACGTAATTGAATCGACGTTAAAGTCGCAGATCCACGAAATGGACAACTGTTTCGTGGATTTGTTGTGCCTTTGAAGCACATATCAAAAAAGTCAGCCCAGATTTTTTTCTGAGCTGGCTTGATTTTGGTTTAATTGCGTTTGGCGCGAATCGCTGTGACAACTTCCATCACCGCCATCACCAACATCAAAGCGCCGGTGACTTGAAACAATACCAAGACGGCGTGGAATGGGTTGAACAACAACACCGCACCGGCAATGATCACCACGATGCCGTAAATGATCTGTGGCAACGGTGATACGTTGATGAAGCGTTGATCTTTTTTAGCGGAGGACACTTTGTTGATCCCAAATAAAATCACCATGATCCCGATCAATGCTGGCAACATACTGATCACCGGCTTCAACAAGGCCGCCACTAACACAGCCGCGATCAGTAATGTCACCCCGCGGGTCAACTCCCAGCCGCCGTTTCCTGTCGCATGACGCTGCTTTAACCCAGTAATCAAACCAGGAATCGCTGCGGCTAACAATGCGGCGACGATCACCCACTTGAGCACGGTATAAACAGTGTCTGGCAGAATTAAGAACCACACCCCGACGACTGCTAAAGCCGCCACCCGGGCAAAGGTTGATTTAAATAGTTGGTTGATTTTCGTTAACATGATGAGACTCCTTTTGGTCTTCGATACTTTAATCTTACCAAATTGAAGCGCTCATGCCTCGGTCTAATGACTGAACTTTTTACCAGCCTTCGTGATTCCAAAGCATCCCATCAAGTTCACCTTGCGCTTGGTCGATGCGACGATCTTGCACTTCGATGAAATGCGCCAGTTCCGTGTAAAACGCCACGTCTTCATAAGTCTGACTTTCATTCGCCAAGCGTTCAGCCTCTTGTAATAACCACTCGCCTTCACTCATCGCCTTGTGCCTCCTTCACCGATTGCCGCAAACTGGCCAAATGTGCTTGGCGCTCTTTCAACGTTTCTGCAATTTGGGTTGCTTCTGGGCGCTTACTGAGTTGGTCCACCCACCACTGGCTAATAGTTTGAAAATGCGTATCAGGTAAGCTCAAAAATTGCTGATACCGGATCAATAGACTTTGCCGCTGAGCTTCAGTCATCCTCGCAAACTGCGCCACGATCAATGGCGGCACCCAAGTCATGTTACAAGTATTCGCCAAGGCGACATAAGGCGATAACAAATCAGACAAGGTCACGCCCACTGCCGCACCTGGTTGATAATCTTGCAGTTGCCGGCCAAGCGTTAACACCACCGCCAGTTGTTTGCCTTGCAAGTGGCTGGCAAAGTCGACAGACCACACCTCATTCAACCATTTGGGCAAGCTGCTCGGTGCTTGGTACCAGTACAATGGGAATTGTAAGATGATCCGATCTGCTTCCATCAACAGTGCGCGTTCTTCAAGCACGTCAAATGGTTCAACTAATGGATGCCAAGTCGCATCTTCAACTAACTTTGCCCCAGCTTTGAAAAAGGCTTGCGAGCTGGAATCATCGATTTTGGGATGCGCCACCACGATTAAAGTTTTCATCAGGCTAGAGCCTCCTTGAGTAATTTCTTTTGCACGGTTGGGATCGCCAAATCATTGATTTTGGTCCGCGGCACCCACTGACCATTGAGCTGGGTAACATCAAACGGCTGGCATTCAGCCACTAACAATGTCATTTGCCACTGGCGATGAGTAAAGGTATGTTTGACTAACGGCTTTTGCGGATCCGTAAAGATTAATGTTTGCCCGCTCAGCTGTTCAAACGCCTGCCCTGCCGCTTCCACGTCTGATGCTTCGACCAATGGGAACATCCACAAGTTAGCCAACATCCCCGTTTTTGGCCGCTGAATAAATAAGTAGCCTGCTGGGCTTTGTACGACTAAAGCATAATAAGGCACCACCACTGGCGGCTTCTTCTTCGTTTTGACTGGGAACTCCAACACGCGACCAGTTTTGAAAGATTCATCAAAGTCCGCAACTGGTGAGTGTTCAGGATCTGGGTCTTTGGCACTCATGTAAGAAGACCCCAGATCCATAATCGCTTGATTGAAATCCCCTGGTCGCTTGGGATCGATCACTTGGCGAATGACATCATCGAACACTTTGCGCGTTTGAGGTTGCGCGATATCCTCTTCGATACAAAACAGGCGCGCAAACACGCGAAAGGCATTGCCATCGATGGCCGGCTCGACTTGATTGAATGCAATGCTTGAAATTGCGCCTGCCGTATAAGGGCCAATGCCAGCTAGTTTCGTGAGCTCACTGGCAGTTTCTGGCCACACCCCTGCATGGTCATAGGCAATTTGGTTCGCTGCTTTTTGCAAGTTGCGAGCGCGCGAATAATAGCCTAATCCTTCCCAAGCCTTCAATACTTGGTCTTCTGGTGCATCTGCCAAATCCTGAACCGTTGGAAATTGCGCCATAAAGCGTTGATAATACGGGATCACGGTGTTGACTTGGGTTTGTTGCAACATGATCTCAGACACCATCACATGATAAGGATCATGGTCTTTGCGCCAAGGCAAGTCGCGTTTATTTTGGTCGTACCAGCTTAATAGCGTTTGACGAAACGCTTGAATTTTGTCTTTATTCCACATAACTTCATCCTACGAAAACGTGAGATACTTTGCAACCGTAAGTAAATAGGTGATGTGAAAACAAAAAATCAGCCTGAGGTTTCAGACTGACAATTAACGTTTATTGCACTTTCACGGCAACAATAATGCTGACGCCGATCATCACGGTACCAAGTACAAACCCGATGCCTAAATTTTCGCCTAAAAATACTGAACCAAGCAGTGCCCCGACGATCGGCTGAAACAAGAAGAACAACCCAGATAAGTTGCTGGCCATTTTCCGAAAGCCGACATTCCACATCACGAATGCCGATGCTGTGGAAATCGCGCCAAGATATAACAAGCTCAAGCCCACATGCAAACTGAAGAAATTCACCCCAGCCAACACTTGTGCGTGCATCAACACCCAAGGCGTCAAGGTGATCAACGCGACCAGCACGCCGACTAAGGTGACTTGCAAGGCATTGACATCAGGCGAAACTTTGCGGATCAACACGGACATCAACGCCCAAGTGAGCGCTGCGATCATCAACATCAGCGCGCCTAACAACACGCCGCGTACTGAAAAACTTAAGCCGACGATGCAAATCACACCAAGCATCGCAAAAATCAAACTCAACCAATCGCCGCGCGTTGGCCGCACCTTCAACAAGCCCCAACTAAACAGCACCATAAATGCAGGAGTCGCCGCAGTGACGACAGAGCCCAGTTGTGCGCTGGACAGCCAAGTCCCAGTTTCTTGCGTCACGATCGACAAGGTATTGCCGATCAAGCCAATCAAAATCATCAACCCAACATCTTGTTTGCGCCAATGCCAATCGATGCGCATCACGAGACAAAACAGCAATAACACTGGTGCCGCGACTAAATACCGCAACCACACCAATTGGATCGGCGAGATCTGGCCAACAATATCTTTGACGATGACAAACATTCCGCCCCAAATGCTGGCAGCAAAACTCAAATACAAGGCACCGATAATTTTATTTTGTTTCAATTGTTTATCCTTTCAACTGTCGTAAATCCATCAACGGCAGGCAAAAGGCACATCGTTTTCAAATAATGGCGCGAACATCAATGTGGCTAACTTCTTTCTGAAAAGAACATTATACACCAAAAACGCCGAGCACATGGGCTCGACGCTATGATTATTTCAATAAGTGTTCAAGATAATTCAACACGCCTTGGCCTTCGTTATCTTCGGCAGTTTCATCATCAGCGATGGCTTTGACGGCTGGGGTGACATTTTGCATCGCGACGCCTAAGCCAACCGCCTTCAACATTTCGATATCATTGCCGCCATCCCCAAAAGCGGCCATGTCTTCAAGGTCGACTTTCAACCAATTGCCTAAACTGGCCAGTGCCGCCGCTTTATGAATGCCCGGATGGATCAAATCGATATCGCCGTGTCCACGAGAGGTCGGTTCGGCGACGCCTTTGAGTGGTTCACGCAACGCTTCAACGATTTGATCGGTTTCATCATCGGGGCAAGTGATGCCGATTTTGAGTATTTCGTCATCAACCTCGTCAAAGCTAGTCACTGTCGCCAACTGATCATAATAAAAATGCCGATCATCGATGAAGGCTTGGTCATTATCAGCTAAGACATAAGCGGAATTCACACCTGATAACAGGACTTTGCACGTTGGAAAATCTTTGAGCACATTAAGCATATGGGTCAACTGCGCTTGGGTGAACACCGCTTTTTGATAGATCTGATGGGCGTCACGAATGTACGCGCCGTTTTCGGCGATATAGATCAAATCTGGGTAATCAGGAAAACTAGCTTTTAAATGGAAGTATTGATTGCCACTAGCCACCACGAAATGCATTTTGCGCTTGGTCATTTCCGCAAAAAGTTGGGCAAAGCGCGCTTCATCATAACTTTGATCCGCACGCAAGAACGTGCCATCCATATCCACTGCAACGAGTTTAATCATTGGCTTTCTCCTTGAGATACTCAGCTTGGGCTTGTTGCCAATCGCGGCGATCATTGTCATTGATTTGCCGCAATGGACATGCAGGGACGCCTGCGACCACCATGTTAGCTGGGACATCGCGCGTTACCACTGCACCAGCGCCGATGATCACATTGGCACCGATGGTCACGCCTGGACAAATCGTGACTGAGCCGCCTGCCCACACATTATTACCGATAGTGATCGGTTTACCAAATTCCAATTCCGCATTGCGCACATCTTTGTCGATCGGATGCCCGGCAGTCAACACGCTGACCCGTGGGCCAAACAAGACGTTATCGCCGATGGTCACTGGCGCGATGTCTAAAATAATGCAATCATAATTGGCGTAAAAGTTATGCCCGAGATGGGTGTTTTTGCCATAATCGACCCGCAGCGGCGCTTCGACATAAGCATCGCCACTGGGCACATCGAAGAGTTCTTGTAACAAGCCTGATTGAAGATCCCGCTGATCTGGTGCCAATTGGTTGAATTGGAAAACCAAGTTACGCGCGCGTTGACGTGCTGCTTGTAATTCTGGGTCGTTGGCGCTGTATAAACGCCCAGCTAACATGCGTTCTTTTTCACTCATTTAAAACCCTCCTGCAATGGTTTACAAGCGGTATCATACCAAGATTGCTGATCAACAGTGGTCATTTTTAAAAGCAAGTGGTGTCAAAATTAGGATGATCGCGTGCCACTTGGCGATAAGCAGTCGGCGTCACTTGCTTCCAAGCTTTGAAATTACGCATTAAACTCTTCACGCTACCAAAACCGGTTTGCGTCGCAATGTAATCGATCGTCGCATCAGATTCTAACAACATGCGGCGCGCGTTGATCAATCGCACTTGGCGAATATATTGATTGACCGGCATTTGTAGGGCTTGATTGAATTGTTGATTTAAAGTGGTTTGCGACACGTGGAAATCTTTGGCCAGTTGCGCGCTAGACAAGGCATCTGCGAAATCACGATTGATCTTCACCATCACGGCATCCACCAAGTTGGCATTCGGGGTGATTTCTTGGGCACTCATGGCTGTGGCAAAATGCTCATCGAGTAGCACCAGCATCGCATAAAAATGGCTCAACACCATCAGCCGCGCATTATCTGATAAACACCCAGCAATTTCTGCGCGGATCGCCAAAAAATGCTTTTTGAATTCGACATAAGCTTCTGGTGCTAAGGCAGCCGATTGCCCACCTTGCAAGTGCAGATACCAATTCGCTGAAGCTGGCAGGCGCGTCTGCAAGAATTTCTCATCGATGATCAAACCAAACTCATCCCATAACTTCGTGGGATCCCCAGTGGCACTGTGGCTAACGCGGCGGTTTACCGCCCACACGTCGCCGGGATGATACACCGTGGTATGCCCATTGGTGACAAAAGTTAAGTCGCCGCCACTGACCAGAAAATTCAATTCGATTTCTGGATGCCAATGCGGCGCCACATCGATGCTGGTCAATGGATCATGCACATAATATTTAAACGGCAAGCGCGGCATTTGCTGCACTTGTTCATAAGCCACGCTCATCAGTTAGCCTCCTTAACGCAATGCGTATTGACGAATCGCTTCAGCCACACCGCCTTCATCATTGGTCGCTACCACATGATCAGCGTGTGCTTTGGCGGCATCAGAACCATTGCCCATGGCTACAGCGCACCCTGCATAGTCAAACATCGGAATATCATTACTTTCGTCGCCGATGGCCATGACTTCATCAGCGGTGAAGTTCAGCGCTTGGGCCAACGCATGCAGCCCTGCACCTTTATTGACGTTGGCATGCATTACTTCTAAAAATGGCTGGCCAGCGCGTACGACATAACAATCAGCAAATTCACGCGCAACGGCTGGTTGAATCGCATCAAGTTGATCAGGATCGCCGACAAACAAGCCTTTGGTAATGGTAAAATCTTCAGGCAATTCATCTGGTGTCCGAATAAACATGCCTGCCGAATTTTCAGCAGCTTGAGCGACGATCACCCAGTTCACATCACGATCAGCAGTATAAATATTGCTTTCATCATCTAACACGTTGAACGGGACATTGTGTAATTTCGCAAATTCAAATAAGCGGCGATAAGTCGCATTATCCAGCAAGTGCTTAGAGATAACTTTTCCGGATACGCTTTGCACAATGCCACCATTATAGGACACGACATATTCATCCGGCCCATCGATCCCTAATTGTTGTAGTCACGGCAATAATCCAGCTAGCGGTCGTCCCGAACACAACACCACCTTGATTCCTTGGGCGTGCGCATCATGAATTGCTTGAACCGTCGTGGGGTGCAGTTGTTGTTGGCTCGTTAATAATGTGTCGTCAATGTCGATAGCAATGATTTTGATCATATGTGTTCACCTCTTGGTCAGGATATCACACCCAGTCGCTTCGATCGGACAAATTTCGAAGCAAAGGGTCACAGTTTTGTCCAAATCGTATAGCGAATATTGTAGTGATGCATCGGCCAAACGACGGTGAAGGAATGCGACTTGGTCAGATAATTGGGCAACAGTGCCACCCCTCGGCCTTGTTCTACGAGTTGCATGATGCTCGACCAGGAATCGATTTCTTGCACTTTGATGCCACGACTTGCTGCAAACTTCAAACTCCGCTGTCTAAAGGGACACCGATGATCGGCATTCACCAAAATCGGCAAATCTTCCGCGTCAGCGTGGGCGCCTTTCAAGAAACCAGCACTGAGCTGACTGGACTGGTGAATTTGATAACCTTTTACATGAAATGGCGCATAGCTGATCACTTGACGCGCATCACAATAAGTCAAACTGGCCATTTCAGTGGAACTGGTCAATTCAAAGTCCGCTTGATCTAACCCATATGCTTGCTGCTCCACCACTAAGTAATCAAACAGCAAACTGAAAATTAAAATCTTCGGTTTGACCGCCCGCGCATTCAATTGGTCGCGAATTGTTTGCGTTGCGTGAATCACCTGATCAGCATATTCCGCAAACTGCACCCCAGCAGGCGTCGGCACAATGCCTTGTGGCGTCCGGTCAAACAATTGCACGCCAAATTCTGATTCGATCACTTTCAAGCGTGCCGAGATATTCGACTGGGCAAACCCTAACGCCGCCGCAGTTTGATTGATTGAACGCAATTGGTACAACTTTTGAAACACGGTCAGATCTTGTAATTGCATAGCGCACCCCTTATCACAATTTGCGATAAGCATAGCATGATTTGATCATTCCGCAAAGTCTGCCAAACGCTTATATTAAAGTCATTCAGGAGGAACAATCATATGCCATATTTAAGAGTACGTATCGCCACTGCTGACCAACACGTGTCAGCACAACAAATTGTTTCAATGTTAACCGATCTCGCCGTGACCAAATTAGGGAAAAATGCCGGTGTCGCTGCCGTCGACGTTCAATTTCAAGATCCTAAACAATGGTTTATCGGCGGCCACGCTTTAAAACCTGATCAATCCAGTTTCTTCATTGAAATCAAAATCACCAGCTCAACCAACTCACGCGATGACAAAGCTGCCTTCGTTAAAGCCGCCTATCAACAAATGGCCGCATTATTGCCCAACGTACAACCGACTAGCTATATCGTATTACAAGATGTCGCCTCAGATTCTTGGGGATATGGTGGTTTAACCCAAGAGTTTCGTTACATTCACGGCTGATATGCGCTAAAATACGTTTAACAAAACGTATTGGAGGCGCTAACAAATGTCTAAAATCTTATTAATGTGCGCCGGTGGCATGTCCACTTCAATTTTAGCCAAGCGGATGCAACAAGCCTCAAAAGATTTAGGCCGAGAAGACGTGATCGTCGCCCGCCCTGCTGCAGATACTCGCAACCGCCTCCTCAACGAAAAACCAGATGTGTTATTGATCGGCCCGCAGATTCGCTTTATGCTCAGCCAAATTCAATCTGCTGCGGAAGGCTTTGATTTGCCGATAACGGTGATGCCGAATCACGACTACGGCACGATGAACGGCGAAGCGATCATGGCTTTAGCGATCAAATTAATGACAGAACCCAAAAACGCCTGAAAAATAATTTCAGACGTTTTTTCGTGTGATTTAGTTAGTGGTACTGGTACCAGTCGCATAATCAATGTTGTAACCAGATTCCACATTGAAGATATAGACGTTAAAGTGAATCGAGTTATCTCCGAGGCTTTGCGCCCGCATTTGCACACCACGCGCCACGAGTTCATTCCCGCGATACCAAGGTTTGACTTCATAGCGCACGTAATGGCTGCTAGAGGCTTTCAAATAAGTGGCAATATCCATTTCATGAGCTAACATCAACGGATTGTTCAACGACATGGTCCCAGTAATCAAGTTTTTGGGGTTATTGTTTTCCCCGCTTAACTGAAACCCGATCAAGTGACTGCGGTTATACAACCAACCATGAGCCGTGCGACGATTGTGCCAACCAGTCGGATCCCAAGTTAAGCCTTCACGCTTGGCGGTTGGCATCAAACTTTGATTCAACAACGCATTGGCATCGACTGCTCGATTTAAGTTATCGAGATCGGTGTAGCGTTCCCAAGCGCCACTAGCCGTTGATAAGTCGGCTTGAGAAAAACCTGGGTTGTCTGAGTTGATGACGACTTCTTGTTGGCCAGCGAAGTTACGGTTGGCCAGGTTTTCGTTATTTTGCGTCGCTTGGGCTTTGGCTTGAGCGGCAGCTTTTCTGGCTTCAGAAACAGACTTTGCTGAAACTTCGCTGTTCTCTTTGGCCGCAGACGATTTTAATTCAGATTCATCTTCTGAAGCTGACTTCGCCTTTTCATGATCGCGATTCAAACGCTTTTGTAAACTGGAAATATCAGCTTCCAGACTCGCATTCTTTTCAGTTTTCTTAGCAACTGCGCGCGATTCAGATTTGTTGACTTTAGATAAATGGCTGATCGAGCTGACTTGCGCGTCACTGGCGGTTTTTTGACCACACCCAGTGAGCACGGCGGCAGTCATTAACAATGCAGTAAGTAATTTTTTCATGCTTCCCCCTAGCGCTTCGACTTGCGGTAACCCGCAGCGATGGCTTGTTGCTCAGTGTCAAAGTAAACCGCGTTGGCTGAATTCATCCGATAGCCCGCTTGGCCTGGCACATGATAAATATGGGAATTGATATTGCCGACGATTTTTTGCGAGTTGCCCGTATTCATATCGCCGTTGTTTACCGGTGCCGTGTGATTCGTATTGGTGTTGGCTCTTGCAGCAGCGGCTCGTGAGGCAGCTTGACTTGATGAAACCGCGGCTTGGCTGGCAGCGGCTGCGGCTTGACTGGAAGCACTGGCAGCTTGTCGACTAGATTCCTCCGCACGAGAAGAAGCTGCTGCATAACTTGAAGACGACGCACGGCTTTCAGACTCAGACTGCTTATATTCAGCTGTGACGATTGACGTGCTCGTGGCATCGCGTTTGTCTTCCGCTTTGGTTTTGGCAAGTTCGGCTTTTTTAACCTGGGCTAACAACAACCGCTTTTGTTTGCTTAACTTCGTACGGCGTTTGTCGGCAGCTTCAGCCTTAGCATCAAGCGTATGATCTAACTTCAGCGCTTGGCGGATTTTGGTAGTCGCTTGCGTTGGTGTTAAATCAGTGGCTGGCGCACTGATTCCAAATCCAATCGCACTGATCACCAACACGCCTAAGCTGATCAACCCATTCCGTCCAAAATGGTGGCCAGCCTGTTTTTGAAACTTTGTGATCCCAAAGCGCACGCCAAAATAAAGGGCGGCAAAAAAACTGGCGAGCACCAGGATCATAAACACATTATTCATTTCTTCACTCCTCCATCAGGGTTACCTTTATCATACCTAATATTCAAAGATGCGAATAGCTATGCGGCGCGCTTTTCATCAGATTATTTTAAAACTGACCACCAGCTCAGTTTTAGGAACGGCTAACTTTCCCTTGAATCCCATTTTTTCTGCGCTTATACTGAAACCCGTGAAAGTAGGGATAACATGAATTACTGGGTATTAGCACTGACCTTTCTCAGCGTGAATTTGGATTTTTTCTTCATCTTAATTTTTTTACTGAAGCAATATCGTTTTAAGCAAGTGTTGCTGGGCTATTGGATCGGCATTTTGATCCTGATGACCGCCAGTTTTCTGGTTGGCAAGACTTTAGCCGCGTTTCTGCCTGAATGGGCGTTGGGCATTTTGGGCATCTTGCCGATTTATATGGCCTTGCATGATGACGACGATGACGCTACCCAGAAACAAACCAGCCACTCCTCAGTGCTGACCGTGTTGATCACTTATTTATCCGTGTGTGCCGGGTGTAACCTCGCGATTTTCTTGCCGGTGTTGGCGGGTGAATCATGGATGCAGTTCGCACTCACATTGATTTTCATCACCATTTTGACCGTGCTCATCGTTTGGGTGATCAATGCGATCGCTGAATTACCTGTGGTCACCCGCGTCATGAATCGCTTCGGCGAGCCTTTAATGAAAGTGATCTACGTTGCCATCGGCGGTTACGTGTTTTGGGATAGCGGGCTGATCCATCAGTTGATCAGCTGGATTTGAGCTCTCATATTGCGCCACTGAAAGCGTTTGTGGTATTCTGCACGTAAATAGAAACGAAGGATAATTGGCCGCGAAATCTATTCGAGGCTTTTTTTATGGAATGAACATGCTCAAGTATTTATTTCGTCACCCTTGGCGTTTGACTTTTGCCGCCTTGGTCAGTGTTTTGGCTGCGGCAGTGTTAGTGGCTTATTCTTACGTCTTACAGTTGATCACCGATATTGCCACTGGGACCAGTCGGCTCAGTTTCACCTTGGCTGTGCCTGCAGTGATCATTTATTTGGTCATTCAAGCCTTAACTGATGGGGCTGCCGAATATATGAATGAATCACTGCCGGCTAGAATTGGACGTGAACTGCGCGCAGACTTGTTTGCCCATTACCACAAATTGCGCCCATTGCATTTCCATCAAAAACAAGTTGGCCAATACGTCGCGCAACTCACTAAACAAGTCGATGTGGTCACGCAAAGTTATTTCCATGTGATTTTACGGGCGATTTATTTGGTCAGTTTGCTGATAATGGCCGTGTTAGGGACTTTTTTGATCAACCCAGTGATCACGATTGGCGTCGCATTATTAAGTGTGCCAGCTTTGATTTTTCCATTTTTAGTGAAACATTGGCTCGAATCCGCGAAATCCGAAGTCGTCAACGCCATCGAACACTATACCAGTACCGTGACGGACATGCTTTCAGGCTTTACCACCATTCAATACGCCTTATCGACCCCACCATTTGCGCGCCTTCACGATAGGCAAAGCTTGGCAGTTCAAAAAGCTGCGATTCATGATCAACGCGTGCAAAAAATCACGAGTGGCATCTCAGATTTCTTAGGTGATGTGATGTATCTCGGCGCATGGCTACTAGGGGCATATTTCGTCCGCCAAGGGACGATCACGTTAGGCCAATTAGTAGCATTTTCACAATTAGCCAGCTTATTTAATTGGCCCATGGCGATGCTGACGGAATTGCTGGCAGAGTTCTATGGGGGCCGCAAACAAGCCCAAGCGCTTGAAGTTGAATTGAACAGTCCTGATGATGGCGCATTGACGCTTGTCCATATCCCTCACTTGCCAGCTAGCACGGCGTTTCTGACCCTTGATCACGTCAATTATGAAGTGGATGAGCAACACCTGCTCAAAGATGTGAGTCTTCATTTTGCGCCTGATCAAAAATATCTGGTGGTGGGCGCTAGTGGTAGCGGCAAAACCACGTTAATGCGCATTTTGTTAGGGGAGCTCATACCCATCAGTGGCACCGCACGGCTATATGGTCAACCACTCACCCAATTCAATCGCGGAATCGTCTACCATACTTTAGGCATGATGACGCAAAAGCCTGATATCTTTGCCGGAAGCGTTCGAGATAATGTCACCTTGTTCGATCCAACACCATCTGATGTCGCAGTCACGCAAGCTTTACGCCAAGCGGGTTTGGGGGCGTGGTTAAGCCATCATGACCTCAACGATCAACTTACATCAGAAACGCCACTGTTATCCGGCGGTGAAAAACAACGACTGGCGTTATCAAGACTGTTATTGAGCGATTACCAGTTCATGCTTTTCGATGAATTGACTACCGGCCTTGATCCGCACATTGCGGCACAACTACAAGCTGACCTGTTCAGCATGGCGCAAGGATTCATCTTGATCACGCATCAATATGATGCGGCTACCTTTGCCAAAGCTGATGAGATCATCGTGTTAGCAAATGGCAAAGTCATCGCACAAGGCCGCCTTCACGATGACACCGTGATGCAAGCCTTACGCACATTAAACTTGAGATAATGCAAAAACGTCACGTTCAGATTTCACTGAGCGTGGCGTTTTCTAGTCTTTGATGCCTAACAAATCATATGGGCTTAAAAAACGGGTCTTCATCATAATATCCGCGATCGCTTCAGGATTTTGCGGATCATCTTCGCGCAGCCAAGTTTTAATAATGGTAAACATCCCCGAAATGATCAGCTCCCAAGCATAGTCTTCTGGAATACAGCGCGTTACTGAAATATCACCTTTAACGCGATCTAAGCCATTGCTGATGGCTTGTTTCATGATGCGTTTAAGCTTCAGCTCAAATCGCGGATCACCATTAAGTCCCAACAACACTTGCCACAACGCAAATTCTTGATGGATGAAACCGACTGTTTTTTGCACGACTGGGTAAGTGTAGACCCCATTTTCTTTAACCGATTGATAGGTCATCGTCCCTTCAAAGTCATTGGTGAAATAGTCTTGAATCTGATCGATCAAATGATTTTCATAATGGTCAAGCAAGGCGTACTTATCAACGTAATGGAGATAAAAAGTGCCCCGATTGATATGTGCAAGCTTGGTGATGTCGCTGACAGAGATTTTTTCAAAGGCTTTGGTTTGCAGTAATGCGATGAAAGCTGCTTGAATTGCCGCTTCGGTTTCGACAACTTTTTGATGCATGACGACACGCTCCTATTATTTTTCGCCTTTAGTATGCCGGATTGAAAAAATTAAATCAACAACGTGTTGAGCTAAAATTCCGACGCCATCAGGCTTTCAACGTTACATGACATTTAACTCAACAGTTCTGAAAATTTTGATTATTGTTCCCTCAGGTTGCTGGTCGTACGCTAGAACTCGTAATCAACAGCGTGTTCATTTTAAAAAAAGAGGGATTTATCATGTCAGACATTATCGACGTTCATACGCACTACTTACCTAAAATTTATACCGATACATTAAACCGCCACATTCCAGGTGATCCAGATGGTTGGCCAACGCCTGCTTGGAAGCCAGCTACCACATTGAATTTCATGGCCAAAAACCACATCAGCTACTCACTGCTTTCGTTATCCTCCCCACATTTCAACTTCGGCGATAAAGCGGAAACTTTAGAAATTGCGCGGCAATCAAACGTTGAAGGCGAACAACTTAGTATCGCCCATCCAGACAAACTCGGTTACTTAGCCTCCCTTCCGTTGCCTTACACCAACGAATCGGTTGAAGAAATTGATTGGGCATTGAAACACCGCGCTCGCGGCTTCACGGTGCCGACCAACACCCGTGGCATTTACTTTGGGCCGCCGATTTTTGATGAAGTGTACCAACGCCTCAATGACGCGCATGCCGTCGTCGCCTTGCATCCCAATCAACCCGCTGCCTTGCCAATGAACGTCAATATCGACATGCCGACGCCGTTAATGGGCTTTTTCATCGACACCACGATGACGTTCATGAATTTATTGAAGTATCACTTCTTCGACCGCTTCCCTGACATTCAACTGATCGTGCCTCACGCCGGTGCCTTCTTAGGCATCCTCGCTGATCGCGACGCCACCTTTGTCAAAGAACAATATCAATCGGATATGTTTGCCGCAATGAAACATGTGTACTTTGATACTGCCGGTGCCGTCTTCCCGCGCCAGTTGCCGATGCTGATGACGCTGACTGATGAAAAACATATCTTATATGGCAGCGACATTCCTTATACCAGCGCGACATTATCGACGCAACTGCTCAGTGTGATCACCAATGCTGAAGATCCCAAAGCGGATAAAAAGCGGCAACTCGTCGCCACCGCTCATAAATTCGATCATTTCTATGAGCATTTCAAAAAGCTCCAACAAGTGCCGATGATGCTAGACATGATCGTGCAAATGATGAATGGCGCAGACATTTTGACCCCAGAATTGAAGCGCGAGATCTTGACTGACAACGCCACGCAACTTTTCCACCTTTAGGAGGCCATCCCCAATATGCAAAAGTTCTTCAAACACCATGGCGCCGCCTTGATCGTTTGGGTCGTGGTGTGCTTAGCCGCGATGATCGGCATGCCCAACATCACCACTTTGGTGCGCGATCACGGCAACACCACGATCCCGGCCAACATGCAAAGCCAAGTGGCCACTGCCATTCAAAATAAATGGGGCAAGGGTCAAAGTAATGCACGCCAAGTCGCCGTGGTTTTCAGCAATGGTGATCACAAGCTGACCAAAGCCCAACAAACCAGCATCAATGCCACCATTGAAAAACTGCAAAACAACCAGTCGCACTATCACATCACCAGCATCATGGCCCCAAGCGACAACGCTGAAACCAAAAAGCAGCTGGTTTCAAAAGATGGCACCACCCAAATCGTGCAGCTGATGGTCAGCAAGCATACCACCGTTCAAGCGATGACCACGCAATTGACCAAAGCCGTCAAAACCCACAATGTGACCACTTCCGTCACCGGTGGGGATATTTTAAACGAATCTTTCAATGAAGCCACGGAAGCCGGCGTTCAAAAAACAGAAGTGATCGCGGCGATTTTCATTTTCGTGGTGTTGATCATCGTCTTCCGCTCGCCGATCGTCCCAGTGATTTCCTTGACGGCTGTCGGCGTGGCGATGTTGACGAGTTTAAGTGTCGTAATGAACTTGGTCAAACACTTCGGCTTTCCGCTGTCAGCTTTCACGCAAGCCTTTATGGTCGTGATCTTGTTTGGGATCGGGACTGACTACAACATTTTATTGTATGACCAGTTTAAAGAAGAGCTCGCCCAAGGCCTTGATAAACTTGAAGCCACAAAGCAGGCAGTGAAAGTCGCCGGCCACACGATTTTATATAGTGGCTCATCGGTTTTGATCGGCTTTTCTGTCTTAGGCTTAGCCAAGTTCTCAATTTATCGCTCCGCAGTCGGCGTCGCAGTCGGGATCGCGATTTTGCTTTTGGTGTTGTTGACCTTGAATCCTTTCTTCATGGCGACTTTAGGTGACAAAATGTTTTGGCCAGTGAAAAACCTCTCTGGTGCAAGCCACTCCAAACTTTGGGAATGGTTATCTGCTAAATCAATCTTACATCCGCTCATCGCCATTTTATTGATGCTCGGGTGCGCGGTACCAGTCGCCTTACTTTACAACAACGATCTCAATTACGACACCGTGGTGGAATTAAGCGATAACGCCCCTGCCAAACAAGGCTTTGAACTGATTCAAAAGCATTTTTCCAAAGGGACTGCCGAACCATCCACGATTTATATTCAAGCCGATCACAAACTCAACAACAATGAAACGCTGAAAGTGATCGATCAACTGACGCGCAAACTCAAACAAGATCCTGACATTAAAACCGTGACCTCAGTGACCCAACCAGGCGGCAGTGAAATCTCAGATCTTTATGTCAAAAAGCAACTGAACACTGTCACAACTGGTATGGATCAAGCCCACTCAGGCATTTCGCAAATCAACAGCGGTTTAAAGTCCGCCCAATCACAATTAGCGTCTGCTGACATGCAAAGCGGACTAAATGGCGTCAAGCAACTGATTTCAGGAACTGACCAATTGATTTCTGGTTCAAACCAATTGCACAGCGGCACCACGCAATTGGCCACTGGTGCCAACACCTTGCAAAATGGTTTAGGCCAATACACCAACGCCGTGGCGCAAATCAATGCTGGCACCACGCAGTTAGCTGACAAATCCGGTGAATTAACCGCTGGCATTTCAACGTTGACGCAACAAACGTCACAACTGCCGATGGCGGTGGCCGGCTTAACGGCATATACCACTGGTATCAACGGCGGGATCAACCAAATCAACTCGGCTTTATCTAGCCAAGCAGGTTCTTTAAATCAGCTCAACAGCGCCCAATGTCAATTGACCACCTTGGCATCAGAATCACAAACGATGCGCACCCAACTGGCCTCAGCTAAAAAGCTAGAACCTCAATTGGACGCCGCCATCAAATTACTCGATCAACTGCAAAGTGCCAAGGCGAACTTAAGCAGTTTACAAACTAAGGCAACTGCCTTGCAAAGCACCTTAAATACCGTCAAGTCTTCAATGACGCAAGTGATGACGCGCAATGTCGCCGCAATCAGTGCTGAACGGGCGATCATCACCGCAGCGCAGGCGATCATTGATGATGACACTGCCTCAACTGCATCAAAACAAGCGGCACAAACCATTTTGACCAAAGCGAATGCCAACTTAGCGAATAATTTACAAAAGAACAACACGGCGATGACCGGGATGGCTAACCAAACCAGCAATTTGGCAATGCCAGATCTCACGCAATTGGACAAGTTGGCGCAAGTTTTGCCAACTGACGCGCAAATCAATGAATTAAAATCAGAATTGACCAATGCCAAAGCCTTGATGAATTCGGCTGAAAACATGCTCGATCAAGCTGACGACTTATCCACGCAAGCCGATCAGCTCGGCCAAGTCGCTACCGCTTTTGCCCAATTGCAAACGGGTTTAAAAACCTTGCAAACCAATTCCAATGAAGCCGTCTCGATCGCCCAACAACTCAACAGTGGCGTTAATGGGTCAGGCGTTGACTTGACCGATCAAACCACGATCGCTCAAACCATCGGCAATTCCAGCATGACCCAACAACTTTCAACGCTTTCTAGCGGGGTCAGTCAATATGTCACCGGCGTTAACACCGTCGCCAACGGAGTAAACCAAGTGAACGCCAACTCTGGCAGCTTAACTAGTGGCGCGCAACAATTGACCACCGGTGCTGATCAACTCAACGCCAGTGTCCCATCTCTAACTGCTGGTTTAGTCCAAGTCCGCAACGGCCAACAAACCATGTACACCACGCTTTCTGGGTTGACCACGCAAATGAAGGCCTTGCAAACTGGTTTAGGCTCAGCCACTGATGGGCTGACTCAGATCAACACTGGCGTCACCCAAGCCAACAGCTATCTAACCGGTTTGAAGCAATCGACCTCGGCGAAAGAATTCTACATTCCAAAATCGACGCTTAAGAGTAAGGCCTTCAAGCCAGCCCTTGATCAATACTTGTCCAAGGATCAAACCGCGACCCAATTAACGGTGGTATTAAAAGCTGATCCATCTTCGACAGAAGCGTTAACTAAAGTAAACAGCTTGCAAAAAGAAGTCAAAAACCAACTCAAAGGCACCAGCTTGAAAAATGCCAAAGTTGCCGTTGGTGGCCAAACAGCCTTTACCTCTGACACCAAAACGGTTGCGACAAGTGACTTTATGCGCACCGCTGCGATCATGGTGATCGGGATCGCCATTGCGTTGATCTTCGTCACCCGCTCTTTGCTACAACCGGTTTATATTTTGTTAAGCTTGTTGTTTGCTTACTTTGCCTCGTTGACCATCACGCGCGGGCTCAGTACCGTGATCTTAGACCAATCCCAGTTAACTTGGACCACCCCATTCTTCGCCTTCATCATGTTGATCGCATTAGGCGTCGACTACAGCATTTTCTTAATGATGAAGTACCGCGAGTTTGGCGTTGAGTCCAGACCACGCATCGCCATCACGCAAGCCGCCGGTGTCATTGGCGCGGTCGTGATCTCAGCGGCGATCATTTTAGGTGGGACCTTTGCTGCCTTGATGCCATCTGGTGTGCTTACTTTGATTCAAGTGGCTATCGCGGTAATGATCGGGTTAACGATCCTAGTGTTTGTGTTACCAATCACCATGTCTGCTGGCATCACCTTGACTTATGATCGGAAAAACGAATAGTTGAACGAAAAAATCCGTCGCAGGCTTGCGGCGGATTTTTTACATCTACCTTTAACGATTTCAGACGAAACACGTTTTGGGTTAACTATCTTGGCGGGTCGCTGCGATATCAATTTCGCGCACGTTCACACTTTGTGGCATTTGATAAATAAAGTTCACCGCTTCGGCCACATGTTTGGGATCAAGCGTCACACCACCCATGGTTTGCTTCCAGCCATCATAATCTTTAATGGCTTGAGTATCGGTCGTGTGGCCTAACAATTCAGTTTCCGCTGCACCTGGCGCGACCATTGCCACGCGGACGTTATGGCCAGACACTTCTTCACGAATGGTTTCAGACAACCCATGGACACCAAACTTTGAAGCGACATAAGCGGCGTGGTTAACGAAAGTCTTCTTGCCAGCCAACGATGAAATATTGATGATGGTCCCACTTTCACGGACAATCATGTCTGGTAACACAATTTGCATCCCGTTTAATACGCCCATCACATTGACGTTGAGCATTTGTTGCCACTGAGCCGGGTCTTGCAAGGTGACATTGCCCAACAACATGACGCCGGCGTTGTTCACTAATAAATCAACGGGCCCAAACTCAGCGACAGCTTGATCGATAGCAGCTTTTAACGCCACGCGATCGGTCACATCCGCACTCGCCACGCGCACGTTAGTAAAGTCTAGCGGTAACGCTTTGATCTTATCGACACGCCGCGCGATCAACAACAATGCGTGATTTTGTGCATTAAACATTTTGGCCATTTCGGCCCCAAAGCCCGAACTCGCACCAGTGATCACAATTAATGGTTTCATTTTAAAATTATTCTCCTTGATTATTTCTTCGACAAAATTCATAATAAGTGCTCAAGTATACTTGAGGTCAAGGAGAACTATGAAAAATTATTCAATTGGCGATATGGCTAAAAAATATGGCGTCACTGTGGCGACGTTGCGGTATTACGATGAATCGGGACTGCTCCCCTTCGTGAAGCGCAATGCCCAAGGCCAGCGAATTTTTACCGACGATGACCTCGGCTATTTAGAAGTGATCGACTGTTTGAAACGCTCTGCCATTCCGCTAAAAGCGATCCGCCAGTTCATGGCGTGGTGTGTGGCTGGTGACGACACCTTGCCAAAGCGCCACGCGTTCATGATCGAACAAGAGGCGGCCCTAGAGGCTAAGATCAAAGTCTTACAAGCTAACCTCGCCTTCTTGCGCTGGAAGAAATGGTACTATGCCCATGCCAACGAGGCCGGAACGGAACAAATCTTCTTTAAGCCTGGCACCACTCAAGTTGACCCAAAGTGGCGAAAAAAATATCTCGCTGAACATTCAGAAGTTTAACTGCAAAAGCATTCAACCTGTTTATTAGGTAGTGGCTGTTCAAAAACGCGTAGTGACTGATACTAGTGATTTTAAGACGTTACTG
>NZ_AZEU01000099.1 GCF_001435035.1 Lacticaseibacillus manihotivorans DSM 13343 = JCM 12514 | reverse complement strand
AGTTCATCTCACGGTGTCGTGCCATGGGGTGGCTAACTTGTTCTTGCAATTTGCGGATAAAATAAAACGCTGATAACCGAGCTCGTTTCAAAACTGATAGCACATACAGCCAAATCGCTGTGCCGATCAGAAGATAAATACTCATATTTTTCCTTTACTTACCAGAGGTGCGAGCAGTTTGTGGCTTCAATAAGCCCATTTTGCGCGCTTTCCAATAACCGAATCCTGCCAACAATACGCCCACACCTGCTAACAGGACTGGCCCAGTCGAGCCGCCTGCTGCAGTGATCGTAGTTGGTCCGATGCCATCGTTATGCAAGGTGATGGTTTGACTGGCACTGGAACTCAAGCCAAGATCTGACAGCTTGAATTTAAATTCCATCAAGCCTTGGGTCTTGCCATCAACCGTTCCTTGCACCATGTAGCCATTGCCGACGTTGGGATATTGGGTACTCGTATCCCAAGGACCGCCTGACACTTTAAAGGTCACTGGTGTAACTGATGTTGACCCATTGCCGCCGTTTTGTGGTGTGATCCAAAAGGTTTGCCCACCAGCAGTGAACTTGAAGCCATTTTGCGCGACATAGTATTGCGACATCATCACATAAACATAGACATAATCGCCATCTGCAACCATGGCCATTTTGTTGCCATTGGCTTCATCGGTTTTGGTAATGTTGTCCCAATCTGAGAACTTCCCGTCGATCACAATGCCTAAATCATCATTTGAGGTGTTACTGTCGCCTTTGGCCGGGGTGTCCCCCTTGCCATCGATGACGCCAGCACCATTCAAGTCAGTACTGGATGAACTGGTAGAAGTTGCGCTCGATGACGATGCCGCACTAGACGAGGTGGATGAGCTACTGGTTGTTGACGCCGCAGCACTGGTGCCAGAGCCAGTCAACACACCACCGCTACCCACTAAAGTAGAAATGGTTTGCGAACCTAAGCCAGTGCCTTCAAAGTTCAAGCTGACCGTGTCCCCATTTTGAAGTGAAGTGATCCCGGCTTGTGATGGTGTGATGGAAAATTCACTGCGCGTATAGGCACTGGAATAAGTCCCATCCGCAGGCACTGCCGTGGTGAAGACAGAGCCGTAATGTGCCATGCGCGAATTCGAATAGACGACATTCGATCCCGTCGTCAGTTGATTTTTGCTTCCAACTTGAAACGCGATGCCCTTGCCGGCAACCGTACCGGTCCAGCCAGCGTAGGGTAAATAATTCCCATTGGCATTGTGGACTTCAACATAAACGTCAATTTCACTAGTCGTCGCGATCATCTTAACGATGGACGTGTGGTCAAACGCCGTATCATAATTGACCTTGGCACTAGGCAAGCTCGCCCAATCTGAATATTGGCCGTCAAGCGTAATCCCAGTACCTGAAGCGGTTTGTGTTGAATGACTAAAGTCGGTAGCGTGTGTGGTATGTGTGGTGGTGACAGCGGCCAGACCCAAGCCTAACGCTAAGGCAATCAAAGCCGTACGAAATTTCATAGCATGTTCTCCCGAAATGCTCCCAAGTCTATAACGATTCTAAGTATAGATAAGTATAACGTTAAAATATCAAAAATACAAGATTTATCTTATTGCAAAATGATTATCTATTGTGGACAATCATTTCTTACTGATATGTAATAGGTTACGCCATAACGTATTTTTAAGTTTCAATTGTAAAAATGTTATTTGTGTCACTCAAATTTTTGTGTGAAATTTATAATATTGTGAGGTTTTCTCACTTAAAAAGGTGATGGCGCTATCAAGTCCCAGCTCGCGCGATCACTTTTCGAAATTTACTGCGAACGTCGTCAATAGCACACAAAATCCACGAAACTAGAGAAAATTTCGTGGATTTAAATATGCGATTACGTGTCAACCGTTCTAAGTACCAAGTGCGTGTCTGCGTAGCCTTGCCTTCTTAGGGCTCAACCACTTTGAGTGCTGATCGACTTTGCACTGCCTTTCGCACACAGGCGTCACCTGCCATCTCATGTCGCCATGAGGCGTTGCATCCAATCCCACCTGATTTGGGTCCACACGGGGACCCTTCTTTACCGGTACTCTGGCACAGGAGAGACTGCCAACGATTCACACCGCTGGTCAGCGGATTGCTCTCCTTTAGTTTGCGAGGCACTTCCCCTCGTTGCGGAGTAATGCTGACAGCGTGCGCTAAGCTGCCCCTCCCTCATGGATATCGTCCAAAGATTAACACCTGTCAAAGCATACTGCAAGCAGTTTATTGTAAATATTTTGTATCGCGACAGTTAACTTTTATCCTAAGAATCAGTAATCAGACATACAACTTGTTATATTGGTCTAATCGGTAAAAATGAACGCGATAAAACCACGATTGATTTCAATCCTTTAACTGATTCAAAGGACTCTGCTGATGACGCAAAGCAATTTGGTCTTGGGACGGAAGCTGGTCGTCGACACATAGTGAGATTTCCGTGCCTTTAGCGATGGCCAGCTGGAGCCCAAGGCCAAATCGCTTTTTCTGCCCCAAACAAAAAGTGACCAAGCCATAATGTCATCGCGCAGTTTATACCGTTCCGATTACTCAAATAAGCGTCAAATAATTCC
>NZ_AZEU01000011.1 GCF_001435035.1 Lacticaseibacillus manihotivorans DSM 13343 = JCM 12514 | reverse complement strand
GCCCACACTCTCGGCGTTGGATTTCTCCAACACCAGAAAGTGTAGACCCCTTTTTTTGTGGTTAGGCATTGCCTTTTGGCGGGTAAGATTTTAGGTCTGAGCACTTGGGGCTTATACAATGAAATTGTGGGGTAGTCTTGACCCAACACTTGGGGGGGTGATGGGATCACTGAAGCCGAAATCATGACCTTGGTGAAACGTGCCGCGCATGATTCTGACGCCTTTGAAGCGTTGTTTGCCCAATATCAGCCAATGTTGATCAACATGATCGAGCATTATCATTTAACTGGCTTTGACCGCGACGATTGGCTACAAGAATCGCGAGCAGCCCTACTGCGAGCGGTCATCACGTTTAATGGTGATACCGGGTCAAAATTTGGGGCATATTTTCGCTTAGTGGCGCACTCACAACTCAACGGCATCGTGCGTCTTAACCTCGCCTTGAAGCGCGCCATCGATCAAAACGCGGTATTAATGCCAACGGTTCCTGAAAATAAAGTCCGTGAAACGCCGCGGGCTTATGAAGATTCATTACTCATGGGCATTGAGTTACATGAGTTCCTCGATACCCTATCAGCGGTGGAAGCATTAAGCTTCTGGGCCGAAATAAATGGCACCTTAGCCCAACAACCGCTGAAAGTTCAGCGTGCCCGAGAACGAACGCGGCGCAAGTTAGAAAATTATATTGCCGACTATCATCGCTTTAGTTAACAACACTCAAGAGGACAAGACCGGTTCAGTCTTATCCTCTTTTTATATGTTTGTACAGCATCATCAATGCGCAGGGTCATGGTCGATCTGACCTCGACTTGTGTCTTTCGTCGCTGGACAGTGAAAGCCAATTGCTGAAAATTTTATCCTTTTAAGTTGGGTTTAAGATTATCTGATTAATATTAGCAACATTAACAAACGACATTAAAAAATCATTGGAGATGACATTATGGATAACGCGACGGATTTGACCCACAACACCAAACAACCCCGCGCTTACAGTTTCAAACAGCTTTTACCTTGGTTAATTCCAGTCGGGTTGATCATCATCTGGCAAATCGCTGGCACCTTGGGCTGGATCTCAACCAAACTTTTGCCCACCCCTTGGTCAGTCATTCAAGACGGCGTGAGCTTGTGGCAAAGCGGCGAATTACAAAAGAATATGGGTATCAGCTTATATCGCGCGTTAGTTGGCTTTGCAATTGGCGGTTCCGTCGGCTTTTTCTTCGGGATGCTCAACGGCTTATCCAAAACCGCCCGCGCGTTGTTTGATTCCACGATTCAAATGTTGCGCAACATCCCCCATTTATCCTTGATTCCTGTCGTCATCATTTTGTTTGGGATCGGCGAAACTGCCAAGATTTCCTTGGTCACAGTCGGCGTCATGTTCCCAATTTACATCAATACTTTCCACGGCATCACCTCCGTTGACCCAGAACTAATTGAAATGGGCCAAGCTTATGGCTTATCTAAACGCGAAATGCTCACCAAAATCGTCTTCCCAGGGGCTTTGCCTACCATTTTAGTTGGGGTGCGTTACGCCTTAGGGGTGATGTGGACGACCTTGATCGTCGCAGAAACCATCAGCTCCACTTCTGGGATCGGCTATATGGCCACCAACGCCCAAGAATTCATGAATATGAAAACCGTCTTGTTGTGTATCGTGATTTACGCCTTGCTCGGCAAAGTCTCAGATCTGATTGCAAAATTACTCGAAGATATCTGCCTTGATTGGCAAGCAGAAAGGAGCCGTTAACATGGCTGAACCCTTATTGACCTTAGAGCGCATCGGCAAAGTTTACGGGGATAAAACCGCGTTGCATGATGTCAACTTCTCCATTTACCCAGGCGAATTCATCGCGTTAGTCGGGATGTCTGGCGGTGGGAAATCCACGATTTTACGCTTGATCGCCCAACTGGAACAACCGACTTCTGGTCAAATCAAATACGCCGACCCCAACATGGTCACCCGCGTGATGTTTCAAAATGACCGGTTGTTGCCATGGATGACCAACGTGCAAAACCTTTCCTTTAAATCCAGCGACAAAGTCCAACAAGCTCGCGCCAAAGCCATGCTTGAAACGGTGGGCTTGCAAGATTTTCCTGACTCATACCCGAGTTCTTTGTCTGGTGGTCAAAAGCAGCGTTTGGCTTTAGGCCGCGCGTTGATGGCTGATCCCCAGTTATTGCTTTTAGACGAACCCCTTGGCGCCTTAGATGCGTTGACGCGTCGCAAGATGCAAGATTCGATCACCGAGATCTGCCAACAACAACATCTCACTACGCTGCTGATCACCCATGACGTGGAAGAAGCCGCACGGATGGCAGATCGCGTGATCGTCGTCAAAGACGGCACCAATGTTTATGAAGCAGACGGCGCTAAAGGGCAAGACGCCGCCACCATCGGGACTGTGTCAGAAGACGTGCTCAACGTGATTTTGAACACCCCACAGGAGGTTTGATTTTTGGCAACTGGAGTAAAGAAAAAGCGGAAATATTTATATGAAGTCGATGCCATGCGCATCATGTTCATTTTTGGGGTATTGCTGAACCACACCACCACAGCCTTTGCGCAATCCATGACGGATTCTAAAGGCTGGGCGCACATGTTGTTGCTGTCGACGCATTTAACCATTCACTTCACGCGGATGGGCTTTATGTTTATGACCGGTTTGGTGTTGACCTTAAACTACTATAAAAAAGACGACTGGCCGAACTTCTTTAAGAAGCGTTTTGCCGGATCAGGTTGGCCTTACTTGTTGTGGAACTTCATCTTGATGGTGTTCGCCTTGATCGTCGGCTTGCCAGGATTTACCCTGAACAACTTCGGCTCAACTTATTACAGCGCAATCATTCACGGGGATCAATTCTACATGTACTACATTTTGGTCACCTTGCAGTTGTATCTGCTGTTTCCGTTTTTGGTCTGGCTTTTCAAAAAGTTCACTGGCCATCACGGTTGGATCTTAGGCATCAGCTTTGCCATTCAAATGCTGTTGATGTTTGCGATCAAATACGGTTTGCCGCATATCGATGATTCCAACTGGATCTGGTGGCTGCGCGCTTATGGCGTCAACGTCTTCACTTATCAGTTCTACTTCATCTTCGGGGCGTTCACATCATTGCATTATCAAGCAATGGTCGCCTTTATCAAAAAGCATGCCAAAGCCATTGGCACTGTCACCTTGGCGTTGGGCTTAGGCACAGTCGCCTATTATTTCTGGAATCGCAATGTCTTAGGCCTCACGCATACCAGCGCCGTATCCCCTCACCAACCTTACATGTTGTTGTATGACACCATGATGATCATTTTCGTCTTTGGCGTTGGGAAGATCTATGACCGCTGGCGCAAAAAACATGTCGGCTCATGGTTTGATCGATTCGTCAAAAATGGCGCCAAAGTGTCCTTTGGGATCTATTTGGATCAAACCATCGGCTTAACCTTATTAAGTTATCTCTTGAAATTCACTCACTTCCCAGACTGGGCTTACGTTGCTTTGATTCCAGTCGGCTATGCCCTGGTATTAGGCATGAGCTTTGGGATCGCGTGGTTCTGCTACAAAGTCGCCCCGTTTGGCATTTTGATCGGGCGGCCACAAATTCACTTGTTTAAAAAGAAAGGAGACAAAGCGCATGACCAAATTAACCACGCTTCTGTCCAATCAACTAAAGAATAATCAAACGCGCAACATCATTAAAGATGCCGCGATGGATCGCTGGTTTACCGGCGCTGAACTCCAACAAGACGTCGATCAACTGCAAAACTTATTCACTGCGATGAACCTTGGCCGCGGGGATGTCGTCTTGGTTTGCTTGGAAAACTCTGCCGTATTCCCAGTGATCAACCAAGCCGCTTGGAATCTCGGCATCATCGTGCACCCAATTTCGCCAACCACCCCAATTGCCGGGTTGAAAGCTGACTGGAACCAATTCCAATATCCGCTAGTGTTAACGACTGATGCTTTAGCTGAAGCCTGGACTGATGCGCGCTTTGCCAAGTCTCCTTTAAAGGTCAATACTGCGAAAATGCAAGTGATCGCCGACACCAAGCAACTCGAACATCGCACAGATGTCGACCACTCTGAAGTTCAAGACGAAGACCTCGGCTTGATCTTAAACACCTCTGGCACCACTGGCAAACCTAAGCGCGTCGGCTTATCCCACCGCATCATGCTCAACGCTGCCACTCATGACGCCGAATCCAATCATATGACTGAAGCCGACACCGCGATGATCATGATGCCGATGTTTCATATCAATGCGCAAGTGATGTCGACCTTATCTTCTCGCGTTGCCAACGCTCGCATTTTGGTGACGCCGAAGTTTTCGGCGAGTCGTTTCTGGCAACAAGTCGCCGATAACCACGTCACTTGGGTATCTGTCGTCCCAACCATCGTCAGCTTCTTATTGCTGAACGAAAAAGCCAACGCCGCTTATGGTCGCTTGCAAAGCCAAATCAACTTGCGCTTTGTCCGCTCCAGCTCGTTTGCCTTACCAGAAGAACGCCTGCGTGCTTTCCAAGACCGCTTCCACACGTTGATCATTGAAGGCTACGGCATGACGGAAGCGTCAAGTCAGTGCACCACTAACCCGCATGACGCACCAAAAATTGGCTCTGCTGGTTTACCATTTGGCACCGATGTGAAGATCTTGATTGCCGATCACTTCACCGACGCGCCTGGTGCCTTAGGCGAAATTGCCATTAAAGGCGATCATGTCATCACCCATTACTTAGACGATGAAAAACCAGAATCCTTTAAAGACGGCTGGTTCTTAACCGGGGATCTCGGCTACTTTGACGAAGACGGCTATCTGTTTGTCAAAGGCCGCAAAAAAGAGATCATCTCTCGCGGCGGTGAAAAAGTCGCTCCAGCCCATGTTGAATCCGTCTTATCTGAATTGCCTTTCATCGAACAACAAGCTGTCATCGGCATGCCAGATGATCTTTACGGCGAAGAAGTCACCGCTGTCCTGGTTTCTACCACACCAGGGCTCAATGAAGCCGAACAACGCGAAGAAATCTTGGATTTCGGCCGCAGCCACTTGGCGAAATTTGAAGCACCCACTCGCGTCGAATTCGTCCGTGAATTTCCACGCAACACCACTGGTAAAATCTTACGTCCGCAATTGCGGGAACAATTACTTTCTGTAGGAGCCCATAGTTAATGAAGAAAAAAAGTCTACTCACCATCCTGTTAGTCGTCATCGTCGCTGCCGTTGCTTGGTTTGGCTGGTCCTCAACGCATCAAGCCAGCTCAACGAAGCTCACCACAGTCACCATCGGTTATCAAAAAGCGGATCCTGTCGACATTTCTCGCGCTCGCGGTGAACTCGCCAAGAAGATGAAGGCCAAAGGCTACAAAGTGGTCTTCAAAGAATTCCAAGACGGCACGGCTTTAACCACTGCCTTGAAATCTGGTGACATCGATTACGCCCGCGTCGGGGATGTGCCACCTGTCACCGCCCAAGCTAACGGTTTAGACTTCGTGTATGTCGCTGCTGGTTCTGACAAGGTGCAAGGCTCTGGGATCGAAGTCAAGAAAACTTCTGGCATCACCAGCTTAGCTGACCTCAAAGGCAAAACCATCGCCTACACCAAAGGCACTTCCAGCCAGTACATGTTGATCCAAGCGCTTAAAAAAGCCGGTCTTTCCACCTCTGATGTGAAGATGGTATCAATGGATCAAGCCACTGCCGCAGTTGCCTTTGCCAAAGGCACGGTCGATGCTTGGGCTAGTTGGGATCCCTATACTGCCACAGCCGAAGTCAACAACGACGCCACTTTGTTAGTCGATGACACTGGCTTAGCCAAAAACCGGGACTTCTTGATCTCCACTGAGACCTACGCTTCCAAGAACAAAGATGTTTCCAAGTTATTGACCAAGTACTTAGGCCAAGACATGACTTGGGCCAACAACCACAAGACCCAACTGACCACCATGTTGATGAAGATGTTGAAACTCAAGAAAGCGATCGTCAAGAAAATGGTCGATCGTCGGACTTACAGCTTCGGCAGCGTGTCTGACAGCATTTTGAAGGAACAACAATCCATTGCTGACGTCTTCTATCAACAAAAGATCGTCACTAAAAAAGTGGATGTCACTAAGGCCACGGTAAAATAAAGGTGAACTGATGAAAAAGCGAAATGTATTGATCGTCTTACTAGTCGCCATTGTGGCCTTTGTCGCCTGGTTCGGCTATTCTTCAACCCATGAAACCAAAGACACCAAGTTGACCACCGTCACCATCGGGTATCAAAAAGCCGATTCTGTCGACATTGCGCGCAATCGTGGCGTTTTTGCCAAGAAGATGAAGGCAAAAGGCTATAAAGTGGTCTTCAAAGAATTCCAAGATGGCACCGCGTTGACCACTGCTTTGAAGTCTGGTGATATCGATTATGCCCGCGTCGGCGATGTCCCACCAGTCTCTGCGCAAGCTAACGGATTAGACTTCGTGTATGTCGGCGCCGGTTCTGATAAAGTCAAAGGCTCCGGCTTGGAAGTCAAAAAGAATGGCGACATTCAAAGCTTGTCTGACTTAAAAGGCAAAACCATCGCCTACACCAAAGGCACGTCCAGTCAGTACTTTGTCTTACGCCTGTTGAAAAAAGCGGGCCTGACCACCAGTGATGTGAAATTGGTTTCCATGGATCAATCTAGCGCGGCAGTCGCCTTTTCCAAAGGCACTATCGACGCTTGGGCGACTTGGGATCCTTACACTTCAACGGCAGAAGTCAACGCTGACGCTAAGTTATTGGTTAATGACACCGGCTTAGCCAAAAACCGTGAATTCATCGTCTCAACAGCCAAATACGCCAGTGCCAACAAAACGGTCTCGAAGTATTTGATCAAGTATTTAGGCGAAGACATGAAGTGGGCCAACACGCACAAAGCCAAGTTAGTCACCATGTTGCAAAAGTCTTTGGGCTTGAAGAAATCGATCTTAGAAAAAATGGTGGCCCGGCGCTATTACGCCATGGGCACCATGACCTCTAGCATTTTAAAGGAACAACAATCGATCGCCGATGTCTTTTATGAAGAACCCGCGTTTTACAATCAAGTTAGCCACTATCGTTAGCACTCAGACAAAATAAAA
>NZ_AZEU01000098.1 GCF_001435035.1 Lacticaseibacillus manihotivorans DSM 13343 = JCM 12514 | reverse complement strand
TTTATTTTGTCTGAGTGCTAACGATAGTGGCTAACTTGATTGTAAAACGCGGGATTAAATAAACAATTGGGACTTGGGTGGTTAAATTCAAATCACCATGCACCAAGTCTGGCATATAATAGCTGATCACTAAATCACTCATTTTGGCCAACGTCGAATTGCCGTGATTGGTGACGGCGATGATCTTCACATGTTCTGGTTGGACTTTGGTCACTAACTCGATGACTTGCTGAGTCTCCCCGGACACAGACAACACCACCATCACAGTGCCCTCTGGCAATGGCGTGTGCGCTGGAAATGGCTGGAATGGATCCATCACAGGCAATGATAATTTCCCCGCATTGGACCAAAAGCGCGCGCCATACTGTGCCAATGAATTCCCGCTGCCAATACCGTAAAACAAGACCAACGGCGCGTGATCGATCAAATCCATCGCTTGATCGATCAACTTGCCAAAGTCGACTGAATTGACCTTAGAGAAAAAGTCCGCCAAAGGCATCGTGATGTCATAAGTCTCCCCACGCGCCACTTCTTGCGTATGTTTGCGATGCTGCTTTAACGCAAAGCGCAGTTCTGAATAGCCTTCATAACCCATTTTTTCGGCAAAACGCAAAATTGTACTGGTCGAGACATGGGCTTTTTGCGCGAGGGCGCGGATCGTCATGGTTTCGACCGCGGTTTGGTGTTTGTTGATATAGTTGTATACCACTGTTTCTAGCTCGTTGAGCGTTTGTAACTTCTCATACGGAAACATCGACACGCCTCCTAACTTCATTAATAATGCGCCATTGGTATACAGCGGTCAAGCGCTCTCATTCGCGTTATAATAGAAGTAAATAGGAGGTAGATCATGTCAAAGTCTAAATATGAAAAAGTTTCCATCGAGATTCAACGACGGATCCATGATCAAATTTATCCCCCGATGTCGCGCTTACCAGATCAAAATGCGCTGGCTGAAGAATTCGGCGTTTCCCGGGTGACCATTCGCGAAGCTTGCGACCGCTTAGCGCAACTAGGTTTAGTCTACAAGCAATCTGGCCGCGGGACTTATGTGTTAGGCGATGTCGCCGCGCATGGCGATGAAGCCCCGGAATCGCGATTTAACGGGTTGACTGAACTACGCGGTGAACAACATGTCACCAGCGACTTATTGGGCTTTAATGTGGCAATGCCCAGTACTTTAGTTCAAAGCAAACTCGGCTTGACCGCTGACGAGCCTGTATATGTCATCGATCGTCTGCGGAAGATCGATGACCTGCCACGGTTTTTAGAACATAACTTCATTCCGTTGAAACTTGCACCAGGATTGACTCGAGAAGTCTTAAGTGGCTCATTATATGGATATTTGTGCGATGAGCTTGGGTTGCGCTTATCTGGTGCCAAGCGCGATATCACCGCGACATTGGCGACTGCCCGTGATGTGCTGTATTTAAAAGCTGAGCTTGGTGAACCAGTACTAGAAGTCGAACAGGTCATGTGGCTATCAACTGGTGAAAATATCGATTATTCCACCGTCCGTAATCTCGCGCGTTTAGGCGGGTATGCGATGATGAATACCTATCAGCAACAATGATGCCATCCCCTATTGAAGTCGGATGGCTGTTTTGTTGCGACATGAACAATTTCACACCAGAAACAATGAGAAAAAGCCTCATTATCGCCGCGTGACCGTTCTCATCATATTCTTTATCCGAGATAACGATACTGATGAAATTACAAATAGCGGCTTTGCTTACGCTACCAAAGATTAAGCACCATCATATCCGCATACCGATGCCATCCTTACCACACCGGCATTTCATTTCGATTAAAGAATTCTGTGAATTCAAATTGTCCACTTTACTTTAATATTCTTCTAATGTAAAGTGGCGATAATCGAGCGCTACCATCAAGTGGGGTGATAGCGCAGGGACAATAATGAGGGGGTATTCGCATGAAGAAAGCGAAGTTCTTTACAGCCGGCGCCGGCATGTTGGCACTGACTGCCATTCTTGCGGCTTGCGGCGGTAGCAAGTCGAGTTCAACCAGTTCCAACACCTGGAACCGGATGGAATCTGATGTCATTTCAACCATGGATGCATCAAAAAACACTGATGCTATTTCTGGCCAAGCTTTGACTGATACCATGGAAGGTTTGTACCATTATCAAGGCACCAAGTTGACGCCAGGGTTGGCCACTAAGGTCACCAAAGCCACCAACAACGGCTTGACTTATACCTATAAGTTACGCAAGTCCACTTGGAGTGATGGTTCAAAGCTGACGGCTAAAGATTTCGTCTTTGCTTGGAAGCGCACGGTTGATCCTGCGACCAAAGCCCAATATGCTTACTTGTTCTCTGGTGTGAAAAACGCTGATGCCATCATGGCTGGTAAGATGAAGCCTGAGACCTTAGGCGTTAAGGCCATCAACGACCAAACCTTTGAAGTCACTTTGGAAAAGCCGATTCCATACTTCAACACCATGTTGACGAACCCGGCTTTCTTCCCACAATCTGAAAAGGCTGTGAAGAAGTATGGCGCTAAATATGGGACCAACTCCAAAGACATTTTGACTAACGGGGCTTATACCTTGTCTGGTTGGAACGGCACCGGTAACTCTTGGACTGAAACCAAGAACCCGAAGTACTGGAATGCTAAAAACATTCACATCAAGACCATCAAGACGCAAGTGGTCAAGGACTCTTCCACAGCGCTTAACTTGTACAACTCCAAGAAGTTGGATCAAGTCACTTTAGGTGGTCAACAAGCTGCTTCTGCTAAGTCCAACAAAGACTACAAAGCCTTGAAGCAAACTTCTGCTTTCTACTTGGAACTCAACGAAAAGAAAGTCCCTGCCTTTAAGAATGTGAAGATCCGCCAAGCCATTTCATATGCCTTGAACCGCGATCAATACATTAAAAAAGTGCTCAACGACGGTTCATTGGCATCTACTGGCGTCACCCCTGCCGGCTTGATGTCTGACCCATCTGATTCTTCAGTCGACTTTGCTAAGACTGCCGCTAAAGGTACCAGCCAATACACCAAGTATGACCCAGCCAAAGCCAAGTCCTTGTTCAAAGAAGGTTTGAAAGAAGTCGGTCAATCCAGCTTGAACTTGGAATTAATGACTGATGATACCACCAACGCCAAAACGACTGCTGAATACTTGCAAAACGTTTTGGAAAAGAACTTACCTGGTATGAAGGTTACCACTGCGACAGTGCCATTTAAGACCCGCTTGACCCGTTCTTCTACTGGTCAATTCGACATGGTCATCACTGCTTGGGGCGCTGACTTCCCAGATGCCATCAGCTTCTTGGATCTGTTCACTTCCACCAACTCTTACAACGACGGTAAGTGGAGCAATGCACAATACGATGCTTTGATCGAAAAGTCTAAGACCACTGATGCCACTAACGCCGACAAGCGTTGGAACGACTTAGTTCAAGCGCAACAACTGTTGACTAAGGACATGGGCGTTGTGCCAATTTACCAACGTGTGCTTTCCACGTTGCAAAGTCCTAAGATCACTGGTTTGACTTATAGCCCAGCTAACACCTTCAACTACACTGGCGCTAAGTTAAGCAACTAAACATGAAGTCCCATGACCTCGCTGCGATGCAGCGAGGTTTTTTGATGGACACTGCCAGAAAAGCGCAAAGCTCCTGGTCAATTGGCTACGGCTGGACGGACACGGAACGCAATCCGCAAAATCAGAGCTGACTCGCAAAAACAGCGAGTGGATCTCTGATTTTGCGCCGTTGTAAGTGGTAAACCACTAACAACGGTTCGACGGTTGGTGTCCGTCCAGTCGCCACTAATCAACCATCCGCTTTACACTTTTCGACATCATGATTACCATTCACAATCAGCAACAAAATGGCCTGAACGAAATCTAACGTTCAGGCCATTTTTGAATTTCACTTACGCTTGATCTTGCATCACCATATCGACATGCGGGATCCCATCTTCTAAATACACATCAGAAACCGGCTTAAAACCAAAACTCCCATAGAACTCGCGCAAATAATTCTGGGCTTGGATCTTGATTGGCTGATCCGGATATAAACGCCGGACTGCCGCCAAGGTTTCCGTCACCAATTGACGCCCGAGATGCTCATGGCGATGCGATTGGACCACCAGCACCCGCCCGAAGCTGATCGACTGGCCATCATCATGCGGGATGATGCGCGCATAAGCGACTAGTGCCCCTGCTTGACGCAATTGCACGTGCCAAGCGTCGAAGTCTTTGGCATCGACTTCTTGATAAGGACAGTTTTGTTCGACAACAAAAACTTTGGTTCTGGCTGCGAGAATTTCTAATAAGGTTTTGGGACTGAGATCATTTGTTTTCGTGACGGTGACTGTCGTTTCCAAAGCGTTGCCTCTTTCTATGGCTATGGGAAAAATATGAATAATTTGATTTTAGCATCCCCATTGGCCTTGACAATGTGTCGTCGCGACGTATACTAGTACCTGTCGTTTCGACATATCAGGAGGCTGTGATGTACGAATTATTAATTTTAAGTGCGCTGATGGTACATGATCGCACTGGCTACAAACTGAGCAAGATCCTTGAAGGCAACTTGGAACCGCGCCGCCAGATTTCAAATGGTGTGATGTATCCCATGCTTCATAAGCTAGAAAAAGCCGGCTACATCACGCTAGAAACTAAGCAGATCAATGGTCGCGCGCAAAAACTGGCAAAAATCACAGATGCTGGTCTTGCTCGCTTTGAAGATTTGATGCATACCCCGATTGCCATGGATGCCAAACGTGAATCTAACTTTCACTTTAAGTTCCGCGGCTTAGGTCGTGAAACCGTGGGCTTTCAACGGGACGTTTTGCATGCGTATCGCGAAGCCACTGATTCAGATATCGCTGTTTACCACAAGGTGATCGCCCATTTGCAAAGCATTTTAACGAATCCTGACCGTCAAATCGATGTGGGCTGGTCCTTGCGCGGCTTACAGTTAGCGTTAAACGTTGCGCAAACCCGGTTGGATTGGGTCAATGATCAACTGCATGACTTGGATGGCTTAGCCGATGATGCCCACTTCACCACTGTTCCTGAAATCATGAAAGAATATGAGGCAAAAGATTTTGAATAAAAGTTATCGCCAGTGGATCGCACTGGTCGCCATGTCCTTAGGCACCTTTATGGGCTTATTGGATGTCACCGTTGTTAATGTGGCGTTACCAACGATGGCGACACATTTCCATGAAACCTTCACCAACTTACAGTGGGTGCTCAACATTTACACTTTGGTATTAGCCGTCAGCTTGTTGATCGTATCCAAGCTCGGCGACATGTACGGCCGTAAGAAATTATTTTTAGCTTCGATTATTTTGTTTGTCATCGCTTCTGCCGTGAACGGGATGGCACCAAATTTGATGATCTTAAACATCGGCCGCGCAGTGCAAGCTGTCGGTGGCGCTGGGATGAACTCCTTGGCGATGGCCTTAGTGGCGTCAAACTTCTCTGGTAAAAAGCGGGGCTTAGCTTTAGGGATCTTAGGGTCTGTGATCGGGATCTCGACGGCTTCTGGGCCTTTGATCGGTGGGTACTTAGTCGGACAATTCGGCTGGTCAGCGATTTTCTACGTCAATGTGCCAGTTGGGATCATCACCGTCTTATTAACTGCGATTTACGTCAATGAAACGCCAAGCTATGGTGCCAAACAGCGCGTCGACTTTGCTGGGATGGCGTTATCTGCTTTCACCTTATTCAGTTTGATTTACGGCTTGATTCAAAAAGAAGCCCACACCAGCTGGGCTTGGACGAATATGGGGGTGGCCGGTTGGCTGATTGCCGCAGTGATCGGCTTGATTGCATTCATCTTAGTGGAGCAGCGCGTTACGGATCCGATGGTCGATCTTTCTATGTTTCAAAGTCGGCATTTTGTCGGGACGATCATTGTCGCTTTAGGTTTAGGGGTCGCCATGTACTCCTTTAATGCCTTTTTGACCGTCTTGATGCAAAACTATATCGGCTACACCGCCTTACAAACCGGCGTGCGGCAGTTGACGATTTCCATTTGGTCATTGATCTTAGGGCCGATCACCGGGATGCTTGGCGCCCGTTTCTCCAAACGCAAAATGATCGGCTACAGTTTGTTGCTCGGTGCCATCGGCTTTATCTTGATGATGAACGCGATGACCACGCATTTGAGTTTTGGGCAAATGTGGCCAGCCATGATCTTAATGGGCATCACCAACGGGATGGTCAATCCTTTGCTCAACACTGCTGGGATGGAAGGCGTTGCGCCGCAAACCATTGGGATGGCCAGTGGTTTGATCAACGTCTTTCGCCAAATCGGGACCACAGTCGGCGTGGTCGGCTTAGGCTTGATCCAAGACCATCGCTATGAACAATACTTAAGCACTCATTTAAGCAAAATCGCCAACCTACCGGCAAAAGCTGCCACCGCCTTACAAAAAGCGTTGGTCGACGCTGGCCCGTTCGCCGGACATGGCATCGCCTTTTCCAAACGGATGAGCCAAGCACCATTTGCGCATGAATTCCAAACCACCGTATTGAATGCTTATGCTAACAGCATGCGTGGGATCACCTTGACCGCGGCTGTCGTGTTTGTGATCGGTGCTGGGGCGGCATTCTTCTTAATGCGCGATGCCAATGATTCTGGCGACTTGAACTAAAAAAGTCAGGCAATGCCTGGCTTTTTTACGTGGAAATATTTCCCGGGTTATGCTTTCACTGAAACGGTTTTGTGGAGTTTATTGGTTAACCCTAATGCCGGTAACATTAACACCACTGTAAAAATCACGGCCCACAAGAAGCCTTGTTGATAACTGTGTGCGATCGCCATTAAAGTGTGAACATGTTGATTCTGATAGTTTACCACGATCGTCGCTAACATCGCTGAGCCAAAAGCACCCCCGACATTTTGCATCGTACGTGTCGCAATCGAAACTTGGCCAGAGAATTGTTTGTCCGCACCGACAAACGCATCTGTCATTAAGGGACTTAAAATCGCCCCAGCGCCAATACCACGCACAAACAACACAATCATCAACAACCAAAAATTCGTGTTTTGATCAAAATAGATAAAGGGAATTGAACCGATCAACGTGATGGCCAAGCCGCCCAACGTCACAAGGCGTGCCCCAATTCGATCAATCAAATTACCAACGATTGGCCGCGCCAATAGCATCCCAATACCTTGTGGCAACATTGACAATCCGGCAATTGCAACAGAATCGCCACGCAAATTTTGGAAGAAAAGAGGCAACAACAGCATTGGTCCGTTGGTGGCCACGCCAGCAAAAAACAATCCGATCATTGACGCTGAAAAGTTGTGGTGCGTAAACAAACGTAATGGCACGACGGCTTGATCTTTTTTCACGGCAGCCCATAAACCAAAGGCGACGAACAATGCCAACCCAATCACCCCATATAAAATCGTCGTGTGATTGGTGAAATTTGCTTTTTGACTGGCTTGAACAACCCCGTAGATCACGCTGGCAGACCCTGCTGCTAATAACCCAACGCCAAGCCAATCAAACTGAGCATTGGCGTCTTGAGGCGCTGTTGCCGGTAATTTTCTCCAGATCAGTAAACTGGCAATGATTGCGACCGGGACATTGATCAAAAAAATCCACCGCCATGACAAACTTTGAACGATCACGCCACCGATCACCGGACCGACAATTGGGCCTAACATGATCGGCAAGCCAACGACGGCCATCATCCGCCCCATCGCGCCAGCTCCAGCCACATCGACCAACAATGTTGTCAATAGCGGCGTGATCAACCCTGCTGCAAAACCTTGAACAAACCGCAGAATGATCAACATATTGATTCCATTGGCAAACGCCGCAGCTAAAGAAGTGACACCAAACAATGCTTCAGCAATCAAAAAGACTGTTTTACCGCCAAATTTTTGATTGAGCCACCCTGTAAACGGAACAGCCACCACCATGGCCAACAAATAACCCGTTACGACCCATTGAACTGTATTCAGCCCAGTATTAAACGCCTTAGCCAAATGATCCAAAGCGATATTGACCATCGTCGAATCCAACATCGGGGCGATCGCACCAAGCACAATAATCCAGGCTTGATTGATCACAGATTTTGGTAATGCATCAGAATTTTTTGCCATGAGAAAACCACCTTCGATTTAAGTTTAAGATACTTATGTTTCTTAATTAAGATACCAGAGTACCTTAAATCTTTTTGGCGGTGATGTCAACGCAATGTGGTAAAGTTATCCTAGAAAGTTTTTAGAAAGGACGTCACTTATGGCTCAAACTCGCCGCCGCGGCAAGGAACTCGTTGCTGACATTCTCCAATCCACCTTTGACTTAATCAAAACTTGTCCTTACGATGAACTCACCATGGATAAAATCGCCGAGCAAGCGCACACTTCAAAAACAGTTTTATATCGCCGGTGGAAAACGAAGTCCGATGTTGTTATGGCCGCATTGCGCGCACAAATTGAAGCTGGCGATTTCACCTTGACGCCACCAAATACTGGCAGCCTAAGAGGCGACTTGATCAGCTTATTTGATTTGATCATGGACCGTTTAGAACAATTCCACTTTCAAAACATGTCCGGGTTGATCATGGAACATGCTGGTGGAATTTCGATGGCAGATTATTTTCAAAAGTTCGCGCGTGAAAACTACCTCACTTTGATCATCAAAGGCTTCTTTGCCCAAGCACAGGCGCGCGGTGAGCGCAATGATATCCCGGTTCCCGATTATTTATATGATCTCCCGTTTTTGCTGGCACTTGATCTCTTATTTGGACCCAAACCGGTGACGCGAGGTGCTTTTCATCAACTCGTCGACACTGCATTAATGCCGGTGTATCAACAATTTCTCACGTCAAACAAAAACACTTCAGGCCAATAAACCTGAAGTGTTTTTGGTTGAATTATTTGATGTAAGCGTACTTATAGCCCCACTGCGTCCCAGCAGTGTTGTGGGTCAAGCCTTTGACATCACCTTTTTGCAAGTAAGCTGTGACTTGTTGGAACAATGGGGTCACGCCTTGCGCTTGGTTGAATAACTTCGCGGCTTGCACGAGGTCATCCCAGCGCTTAGCAGCATCGTTGGCATCCGTCGTGGAGGCTTTCTTGATCAACGCATCGTATTGCGCGTTGGAATATTTCCCGTAGTTATAAGCGGTGTTTGATTCAGGGATCTGCAAGAAGCTGATCGGATCGTTGAAGTCAGCACCCCAACCGGATAATGCAATGTCAAAGTCGCCATCGGTTTCTTTTTGCTTCGCCATTTGGGAAGGTAAAGCTTTCAAGTTGATGGTCAGGCCTGGTAATTCCTTAGGCAATTGACCGCCGATATATTCGGCCGTGGTTTTGCTGGTGGCATCGTCATTTGAGTAAAGCAAGGTCAGCGTCAGCTTGGATTTGCCGATGGCTTTAAGGCCTTTAGTCCAATGCGCTTTCGCAGATTTCGTCGAATAGTTGATGGTGTTAGCCACCGTTTGTTGTTTGGCAAAGTCTTTGCCTGTGGTTGGGTCACTCGCCAAATCGTTCGGCACAAAACCAGTTGGGATCTGTGAACCATTACCTAAAGCTTTCTTGGTCAAGGCCTTGCGATCCAACGCTTGAGAAAAGGCTAAACGAATATCCTGGTTGTTCATGGCCGCCTTCACCGTTGCATCCTTAGCGTTGAAGTTATATTGCATGTAGGCGATATAAGAATAAGCGTAGGAGCGGAAGGTGCTGTCTTTTTCATACTTTGGCACTTGGTTGACGGCTAACGGCGTCAAATCAAGCTTGTTGGTGTTGAATAAGTTGACGCCAGTGCTGGTGTCTTCCACCACCTGGAAGTTGACCTTTTGCAGCTTGACGACTTTCTTGTCCCAGTAGTAAGGGTTCTTCTTAAAGGACCACGTATTGCCAGTCCCGTTCCAGCCAGTGATGACAAAAGGCCCAGAGTAAAGCATTTTGCTACTAGTCGTGGCATACTTCTTGCCATATTTAGTGACCGTCTTTTCACTTTGTGGAGCAAATAATGGATAAGCCATCAAGACTTTGAAGTACGCGATTGGCTTGTCTAACGTGATTTGGACGGTGTGGGTGTCCAGCGCCTTGATGCCTAATGTGTCAGGCTTGGCATTGCCTTTGTTGATGGCGTCAGCGTTTTTGATGCCGGAGAACAAGTAGCTATAAGGTGACTTGGTTTTTGGATCGATGGTACGCTGCCAAGAATAAACGAAATCTTTGGCGGTGATCGCTGAACCATCACTCCACTTAGCATCTTTGCGAATCGAAATGGTCCAAGTTAACCCATCGCTAGATTTAGTCGCTTTGCTGGCCAGCCCGGCGATCGGTTTCCCGTTTTTGCCTAAACGCCAGAAGCTTTCATACACGTTCCCAGTTTGGCCGTAACCGGTGGCCTGGGCCAAATCGATGGTATCCAAAGGCGCCGTGGCACTTAAGTTCAGCTGTTGTTTTGTCGCTGAACTCGACTGGCTTGATTTGTTATTGCTACCGCACGCTGCGAGCACTAAGCCTAATGCTAAAGTTGCCACAGTGAGCGCTGCAGTTTTGAAATGAGTCATCACAATTCCTCCAATATGTTTAGCGACAAAAAAGCGCCGACAGCCTTCAACGATGCTAAAAAGCATCCGCTGAAGGCGTCGGCGCCAATATTTGGTCTAGGAGTCTTTACCTACCCAAATATGCCGTCCAAGAGTCCGCCATCAGCGTCCGACTTGCACATGCATACACAGCAACATTGCATTTGTTTCATCGATACGTTCATAACGGCCCCTCCTTTTTATTATGGGTTAAGCTTACATGAGGATTTTTCTCATGTCAAATAAAATCTCCGGACAATCTTCACAACTTGTCCAAAAGTGTCCAGTTTTACGCGGTCCGGCATCGACGGCGCATTTTTCATTTTCCAACAAGCTATACCAATTGCCTAGCGGCACGAAAAGCTGTGAGCTCCGACAAAAAGTGCTCCGGCGGGCTGGTCATGGAACGCAATGTCGCTCGTCGGAGCTAACTCGCAAAAACCGCGAGTGGATCTCCTTCTCGCTGGGCTCTAAGCGGTAAACCGCTAAGAGCCCCACGGCCGATGACCAGCCCGCCTGCACACTTTTTATCTCCGCTCACAGCTTTTCTCGGTAGATATGACTGGATTACAGATTAAACACGCTGACCTTACTGAGTGTCGTATCAACGTTGGCATCACGTAGCCATCAGGTGCCAGTGGTACACGTAAGGCCCATGGAGGAAGTGAAATCGTCGAACGTGGCAGAAATAATAGTTGAGACAGCGGGTTTCTGACTCAGCTATTATTTCAGGAAAATTTCAAGACAAGTGGTTTTCTTGGCTCGAAATTTAGGTGGAAGAGCATTGGCCCGGGTTTGGCCAATCTCTGGAGCCGGCCGGCCACGAGAGATGATTTCAGTTCCGAATGGGGCTGGAGTGTACCACTGGCGCCTGATGGCGGCATGAAAAACTTACGCTGTCGGACAGCGATAGCCGCTCAGGCAAACAAAAAGCCGAGACCCGAAAGTCTCAGCTTACTGTTGCTTATTCGTATAAGAAACCGGCGTCGCGCAAAGCTTGCTTGATTTCGGTGATTTGTTCTGGGTTTTCATAACCGATGGTGTGTAAGTGCACGCCATCTGTCAATTCAGACAGCATGTGGCTTTCATGTTGCAACATGCGAGAGTGGAACAAATGGATCTCTTGTTCAGAAGCCACTTCCAAAGAACCACGCAATTGCCCATAAACCGGATGATCGATCATGACATCTTTAACGACACCACCGTGATCGATGATGATCTGCATTTCCTTCACCGCATCTTCTGGGGTGTGTTTGCAGACAATCACAGCCGTTTTAGTGGCACTGTCTTCAAATTGATAGCCGCGTGGCGTTGCAATCAGCTTCGTCCCTTGGGCGCGCAATAAAGCGACATCCCCAACCACCGTTTGGCGACTGACACCAAACTTTTTGGCAAAAGCCGTCGCAGTGATCGGGGCTTTGGCATCGGCTAAGGCCATTTGGATCTGAGATTGACGTTCAGCACTGGTTAACATAGTAAATACCTCCGTTGCATTGTCTTATACCCCAAGCTTACGCTAAAACAACGGTGCTGACTAGCCCATTAACAAAATTATTGAAAGCGTGCGCGCCCAGCACGGCGATGCAATCCAATTCGGATCAACTTATCGATTTCCGTTACGGCTAAAGTAATGAAGCCAGCCGCAATGGCGATCCCCCATTCACGCCAACTCATGCCTGCGGTGCGCATGACATTTTGCATGAATGGCAAGTAGGTCAAGCCTAGTTGTAAGACCATCATCAACCCAATGATCCAAAAGGCTTGTGGATTGGAAAAGAACTGCTTAGAGAACACGACTGCTTTGGTGCGAATGTTAAACAGATAGAAGATCTTCCCTAAGATAATGATGTTGACCATCATGGTCGAAGCGACGCGAGGGCTGGCAATGCCATTGCGCAACAGCCAGTCATGAGCGATCAAACCGATCCCGGAAATCAAAACAGAGACATACAGCAATTGGAAAACGTCATGCTTATTCATCATCCCAGCATCATTTGGACGCGGTGGGCGTAACATGATGCCATCTTCTGCGGGTTCGAAGATAAACGCCAATTGAATCGTGATGGCCGAAACCATGTTGATCCAAAGCATTTGACTGGCATTCAATGGCATATCATCGCGTGTCAACACCGTGAAGGCAATGACCAGCCCTTCAGCAAAACTGGTTGGCAACAGGAATAAAATACTCTTTTTGATGTTGTCATAGATCCGGCGCCCTTCTTTGATCGCCCGTTGCATGGTCGTAAACTTATCATCCGTCAAGATCATGTCCGCAGCATCTTTGGCCACATCGGTACCTGATTCACCCATGGCCACGCCGATATCAGCTTGTTTCAGCGCAGGGGCATCATTGACCCCGTCGCCGACCATCGCCGTGACATTGCTGGCTTTTTGTAAAGCTTGCACAATGGCGAGCTTATCTGCAGGCGTGGTGCGGGCAAACACATCAGCGGAAACCATCGCGTGTTCACGATCAGCTGGGGGCATCGCTTCAAGTTCTGCGCCAGTGACCACTTGTGGATCATCGGCTAAACTCAAAGTCTTGGCGATCGCTTGAGCGGTTTGCGGATGATCCCCGGTGATCATTTTAACTTTGACGCCAGCTTTTCTCATGTCGCGAATCGACGCGATCACTTCTGGACGTGGTGGGTCGATCAAGGCCGCTAAGCCTAAGAAGTCGATCCCTTCAGCTAACAAATCATGGCTAATTTCATCCACATTGACGACACGAGAGCCGACAGCAATGACCCGTTGCCCATGTTTGGAGCGTTCGCTAGTCCATGCTAAATAATGAGCTTCATCGAAGTTTGGATCACAGGCTTTGGCCATCGGTAACAGTTTATCTGGTGAGCCTTTGATGTACAACTTCTTAGTGCCATCAGCTAAGCGCACCAATTTCGCCATGTAACGATAATCGGAATCAAACGGCATTAAATCCAGTTCGTTCGCTTCTTCTGGTTCCCCGAAGGCTTTTTGATAAGCCGTGATGAACGCACCATCAGTCGGTTCGCCGTTGATTTCATATTTCCCGTCGATTTCCGCTAACGTGGTGTCGTTGGCTTCATAACCTGCCGTCAATAAGGCGGCTAAGTCTGCGTGCTCAGACGGTGTGATCACCTCTTGGTCTAAGGTGAAGTCCCCAGCTGGCGCATAACCCGTCCCAGTAACGGCATATTGAGCTGTTGGCGTTAAAATGTCCGTCACAGTCATTTCGTTTTGCGTCAAGGTCCCGGTTTTATCCGTCGCGATGACGTCAACGGAACCTAAGACTTCAACAGAAGGCAAATCTTTGACGATCGTGTTTTCGTTTTTGGCCATGGCTTGCACACCCATCGCCAAGATCACACTGGTCGTCGCTGGTAAGCCTTCAGGCATCGACCCGACGATCATCGTCACGATCCCTAAGGCTAACGTGCCTAAAGTATAGTGGCCGCCGATCAAGCCAAAGATAAATAAAGCCACCGCAAAGATCAAGATCCCATAAGAGATCCCTTTGCCGATGCCATCGAGTTGCTTCATCATTGGCGATTGACGCTTTTTGGCGTTAGCCACTGCAGAAGAAATTTTCCCGAGTTCACTGTCAGCGCCAGTGGCAATGACCAGGCCCATCCCAGAGCCGGAAGCCACTGCCGTTGATGAAAAGGCCATATTGGCTTGTTCAGCTAATGAGGTGTCGCTAGGTAAGGCTTCGGGGGACTTGGCAACTGAGTTCGTTTCCCCAGTCAGCACGGCTTCTTGCATCATCAAGTTGTCACTGTCGATAATGCGCAAGTCAGCAGGGACATTATCCCCAGCTTCCAAGAACACCACGTCGCCGACCACTAATTCTTCAGCTGGCACATCGATGCGCTGGCCGTCACGATAAACTGTGGCATTGTGGGCCAGCATTTTTTTGATTTGATCAAGCGAATCAGAGGCATTACTTTCTTGAATGTAGCCAATGATCGCGTTAATGATGATCACCAAGGCAATAATAATCGTGTCAGTCAACAAACGCATCACACTGGTCATCAGCGCTGCGCCGATCAAAATGTAAATGATCAAGTTATTGAACTGCCGCACGAATAAAACCCATTTAGGGGTGCGGTGCGAGGCTAACGCATTCGGGCCATTTTCAGCTAAGCGCTTTTTGGCCTCTGTTTGCGTCAAACCTGCCTCTATGTCAGGCGTTTGTACCTTTTCTTGAACCTGTGCCACCGTTAAATGGGTCATTTTTATCTGCGCACTGGGATCTTCCATATATCATCATCCTTTAAATCATTATTTAGCTTTTGCTATTAATCTAATAGTACGGGGACGGGAAATTTAGTGCAAGCATCAGCTTGAATATTTCCCGGGCAATATTTCACGTGTCATCTTTACGCTAAGCCAAAAGCGCGAATCAGCGCCATAGCAACGATGCCAACGACGACGACCACCAATAAACTCTTGGAAATTACCCCGGCAATAATCGCGGGAATGCTGGCAAGCAGATTCTCAGTATTCACACTTGGCCATTGTCCTTGATGATAAACCAAGAGGCTTTCAACAAAAATGGCCGCCAGGATCGCGACTGGGACAAAACTGAGAAACTGCAACAACCATTTCGGTAAGGTCGTGGCTTTCACTAACGCAAATGGCACCACGCGAATCAGCCAAGTGACTAGGCCACACAATAAAATCGTGATCAGGACTTTACTCATGGTGTTCCACCGCCATTCCAAACAAGCACCCTAAAATCGTCGCGACTAAAATGGCGGTTGACCCTGGCATAAACCGCATTAACACCACCATCATTACCGCAACAAAGCCAGCAACCGTTAAATGCCGCAATAATGGCTTGGAGCGATCCGTGATCATTTGCAGATATAACAGCCCGATAAACATCGCCACCACCGCAAAGTCTAGTCCAAAAGCTTTGGCATCTGGGATCAAACTGCCGATCAAGGCCCCGATCACTGTTGCGATGGCCCAAACCAGATAAGCCACGACATTGGCCGCATGAAACCAAGCTGGCCGTAATTTACGATCCGTGAGATTGAGTTTATTCATCGATAACGCAAACGTTTCGTCGGTCAATAATGTCCCGATGGCAATATTTTGCCCCATGGATTCTTCTTGCAAGTATGGCGCCACCGTCATACTCATCAAGCTCATGCGGGCATTGATCAATAGCGTCGACACCACAATGGCCCCGATCGGACTGCCCGTCAGCAACATGCTAGTGATCACAAATTGCGCGCTGCCGGCATAGACGATCAAGGACATCAATAAAACCAACCATACGGATAAGTGGCTGGTGTGCGCCACGATCCCAAAGGCTAAGCCCACGCCAATATAGCCGAACACTGTCGGCATGACGTCTTTGATCCCGGCTTTAAAGTCTAATTGCGCATCCATCCGCTCACCTCGTTTTTAATATGAGAACTTAATTAGATTTTACCTGTTTATTTTTCATAATCAACCCCACCCCCACAAACACCGGCAATTTTCCTAAACGTATGCTTTCCGACAACGCCAGTGTGGGTTTAATCTTTCAGAAGCTATGTCAATTGCCTAACGGCACGAAAATCGGTGGGTTCCAGTGCCTTGGCGACACTCCGGAAAACTGGACAAGTTGCCGGTGCGGCCGGTTGCAGCTCTCGAACAAAAACCGTTCGAGGAGCTTTCGCCTAAAAATTAAGCCAAGAAAATCGCTTGTCTTGATTTTTGCCGGTAGAATCTGCGTGAACCGCCACAGCCCGGCGTTTCACTTGATTCTACTACCACAGGCAATTGTCCAGTTTTCCTCTGTTCTGCCAAGGCACTGGAACCCACCGATTTTCTTTGTTGATATTGCTAGCACACGGACTAGGGACGCTCATGTCGCTCAATCATTTATCATATTGATGATCGTATCAACGTTGACGTTACGTGTTTCATAGCCATCAGGCGCAGTGGAAGTAATTTGAAATTGGGATGGAGGCTGGCGGAGGACCTTCACGATGTATCAACGAACCAGCTGGAGTCCCGATTTCAAATCGTTGGGACAAAAAAACTGAGATCCGCGAAGATCTCAGTTTTGAATTATGCCGCAAGCTTTGGGAGAGCTGGTTTGGCAAAATAATAACCTTGGAAATAATGAATGCCAAGCGTCTTGGCAAATTCAACATCGGCTTGATCTTCCACGCCTTCCAAAATGATCCGCAGATGACCTTTGTTGGCGATATCTGCCCAAAAGCGGATCCGCTCTTGAATCCGTTCTGGGGATTCGGTTTTGCGCAGATTTTGAATCGCAAACTTTACGCCGTCAACATATGGAATCAATTGTTGGACCAGTTCAAATGAGTTATCTGAACCGACGTCATCGATATGGATCCGAATGCCAGCCGCCCGGTAAATCGCCGAAATATTCCGAGTCGTCGCAAGATCTGGAACATCGACGATTTCAACTGTCAAGCCAGTTGGCCCATCTTGACTTTGCAAGCAGGCGATCAACGCATAAGCCGTTTGGGGATCAGCGAATTGCGCTAAGGTCAAATTGATCGCCACATTTTTGCAACTGGCTTTAGCAACAGCTTGATAAATCAATTCAACTTGTAGATCAATGGCAAGGTCAAAGGAGTTCGGTAACATCCAACGGGCTTGCGCCACATCGTAAGTTCGCAACAATAACTCATTACCCCAAATTTGAATGGTTTCGCGTTGCGCATCCATGATTGGCTGCGCATAAAACGCATAAGTTGGCGCGATACTTGGCGTGTCATCGCCGGCTACTGGCGCGCCATCGATGGTGATGGTATCCCGCCCCCGCTGTTTGGAAGCATAGAGATTATCATCAGCGCGCTTATATAAATCATCCACCACGCCATCACCTGCTTGCAAACCACTCACACCGATAGAGGCCGTCACTGGAATCGCGACGCCTTCATAACTGAATTGGCCGTCATGAATAGCTTGCCAGCACTCGCGAATCACCGGTAACAACTGATCCGGTGAGGCATCAGGAAAGGCAATGTTAAATTCTTCGCCGCCGATCCGATAAAAATGCTCATGGAGATCATGTTTTCTAAACACGCCAAGCAAGGTTTCTGCTGTTTGAATCAACACTGTGTTGCCAGCCAAGTGGCCAAAATCCTGATTGATTTTACGTAAGCGGTCGATATCTAACGCCATCAAGGTTAACGGTTCATTGTTGGCTTGCGCATGTTCAAAAAGCGCTGTGATATCGGCTTGATTATGTGTGTACGTTTTCTCATTGGTCAAATTATCATAAGCGGCCAGGGCTTTGAGTTTCTTCTGGGACTGGAATTGTTGCCATTGCCAGTTCCAATAAAAACTGGTAAAAGCCCCCATCACCAAGAACATGCCAACCGCCTGAGTCGCTAAACGACCATCCACGCGCAACCCCATCGCTAACGGCGGCACCGTGTACCAATAAGCGACGGCCACAAAAGCTGACACGGCCATTAACGTCCGAGCCCGATAACGGATCTTATCTTTGCCTAAACGCATCAACACCAAGATCACGACCATCGCCGCCATCGCCAAAAAGCTCCAAGACGACTGGCCGCTAGCGTGATGTAAAAGCCAGATTCCAGCAAGACCAAGGCAGCGAACGAGATATTCGATCAAGGTCATTTGCTCGTCAAACAATGGCACGACCAACGCGAACAAGCCGATGTTGGCAAACAGCATACTATCCATAAACCCAGCGTAACCGCCGTAAGCCATCAATGCCCCAACAGCCAATGGCATCAACGTCAACAACCAGCGAAAAGCAGTTTTATATGGACCATCACCAAATGCACGCCGCCACAGATATAAATCAAAGCCGATAAAGCCAGCCGCAAAAAATGTCGCTGCCACAGTTTGAACCAGCCACATTCCCGTTGATAAATTTCCAAAATTAAAGTTCAAGCCGCTCTCCCCTCCGGCTGTTTAATATTTGACTTCATTTTCTCACAAATAATTTCCAGTGAACAGGTGATTTAAGCAGATTCTTTCAAAAATAACACGTTCCGCACGACCTGTTTTCACAACGCTTCACGCAAGCTGCGTGTTAAGATAATACTATTAATTATTGGAGGCATTTTCGTGAGTTATAAAGCTGTGGCATTATTTGATTTAGATAAAACCTTATTGAACCCAGAAAAACAGATCCCGCCAGAAAACCTTGCCGCTTTAAAGGCCTTAAAAGACAATCACGTGTTAACCGTGCTGTCCACCGGCCGCAATTATTATGAACTCGCCGATTGGATGCGCTTAGGACAGATTCCGAGTGCCATCGCCGCTAATGGCGCTGATGTGTATCACAACGGGCAGCACTTATTTGAAAGTCCAGTCGGCTTACCGCAACTGCAACGCTTGACCCAACAAGCCAAAGCCGATGGCCTGGCCCTCGCTTATTATAACGGCCGCCGCTCCGCGCTTTCACAAAACACCCCAGAAACTGAGGCGAATTATCAATGGGTGCGCCAAACCCCACCGCCAGTCGATGCAAATTTCTTCGATCATGATGATGTCTGCATGTTATTGATCTTTTTAGCCCACAATGCCCAAGGCGACAAAATGGGCGACTGGTATCGCCAAGCCTTTCCAGAATTACAATTTTATCGCAATGGCGAAAGCACCTTGGATATCGTCAATGCCAACCAATCCAAAGCTAGTGGTTTGGAAATTCTGATGAAGCAACCAGAACTGGCCGGTTTACCGACTTACGCATTTGGGGATGGCAATAACGATATTGAGATCTTAAAAGCCGCTACCGTGGGCGTGGCAATGGGCAACGCCTTACCACAAGTCGCCGCGATTGCTGATTATCAAACCGACGACTACCTGCACGGCGGGATCCCTAAAGCGTTGAAACATTTTGGACTGATTTAATTAAATAACATTATTCATCTCTTCAAGCCGATGCTTTCGGGGTTATCAGCAAATACAATAATTTGACGAATCAAACGTTTGTTCGTATACTGATAAAGGACGTTTGGTGTACCGTTTGTGAAGCAAACAGTCGTCGACTAAATCCCGAAAAAATAATTTTTTATCTATCCAAGGTTGTCACTATCGGTATTAACCCTGTTACAACAGCCTGTACTAGCAAATTAGCCCTTGACAAGCACAGCCGCCAGCTCATCGCTTGTGCGCTTTTGTGAACCTTTTTTCACAAGCTTTTCAAAATTGGCGTTTGGCTAAATTCTGCTATACTGGAATCAACTTGTTGCCACAGTGGTTGACTGTCGCACTTGGATTAGATAACTTGGAGGCCTTGAAGTGATCGATCAATCTACCCTTAAGCCCATTGTGTGGCTGAATGATAACTGTTATATTACCTTAGTTCCTGACGCCGCGTATAACTTAGAAGTTTGGGAACGCGACGCCAACGATCACGACCAACGCCTCGGTCGCATGGACTACAAGTTCCACCGCGATACTTTTGCTGGCTTCATCTATCGTTTGTTGCCAAAAATCGATTTACTGCAGATCCACGCGATTCAAAAGCGCCTCAATCCCTATTTTGATTTGGAAGTGTAATGATGGATGCTTTAGTGATTAAATTATTGATCATGGTGATCGCTGCTTTAATCACCACGATCACGCTTTTGGTCCTCGAATACCGCACCAAACAAGGCACAACGCTGTCTTACAGTTTAAAAGGTGCCGTCGGGATCGTCTTAGTCGGCGTTTTGATCAGTCTGCTGACGGTTCGCTAACTACAAAAAGCCGCAATCGCGGCTTTTTGTTTGCCCTTATTTACTTCCGGCACGAAAAGAGGTGGACTCCAGCGCCTTGGCGACACTACAGAAAACTGGACAAGTTGCCGGTGCGGCCGGCTCCAGCTCTCGAACAAAGACCGTTCGAGGAGCTTGCACCTAGATTTAGAACCAAAGAAAACCGCTTTGTTTCTAAATCTACCGGTAAAATCTGCGTGAACCGCCACAACCCGGCGTTTCACTTGATTTCACTACCACGGGCAATTGTCCAGTTTTCCTTCGTTCTGCCAAGGCGCTTCCGCCCGCATATTTTCTCCGTTGATACTACTAGCTTACGATTCAAACATACCTACGTTTTGACGTTACGGATTATGCTGAATATGCTGAATGTTGGATCAGCGTTGCCATTGTACGTTTCGTAGCCATCAGGTGCCAGTGGTCTAACGTAGTGGAGATGATTTGATGTGGTTCCGTGAAAGTAATATTGTCGTGAGACACTGGGCTTGTGGCTCGCGAGCAATATCACCGGTAAATTTTGAGACAAGAAAATCACTTGTCTCAAAATTTAGGGGAAAGAACATCGGTGTACTTTGCCGATTTCTGAAGCCGGCCGCACGGAACCACCTCAAATCATCGAAACGAAGTTAGACTGCTGGCGCCAGACGACAAAAAACCGCCGAGTCTCAAGGGACTCGACGGTTTTCATTAGGCGTGGACTTTAGCGATTTTACCTTGTTCGATGTAGACGGACAAAATGGCTGCATCGGCTGGGTTGACGCCGGAGATGCGGCTTGCTTGCGCTAAGGTCTCTGGTTGGATCTTCGTGAGCTTTTGGCGGGCTTCCGTGGCTAAACCGCTGATGGCTTCATAGTCGATGTTAGCTGGGATCTTTTTGGCTTCCATGCGCTTGAGTTTGGCAATGCTTTGCATTTCCTTATCGATGTAGCCGGCGTACTTGATCTGCACTTCAACTTCTTCAGCGACATAGCGATCAACTGGGGTTTCCGCCGGAATGATCGTCATCAAATCAGCGTAAGTCACTTCTGGACGCTTTAAGAAGTCACTGGCTAGGACACCATCTTTTAAAGCTGGCATATGATGTGCTTCAAGGAAGTCAGCAACGTCTTTAGGCTTTAAGCGGGTGTTTTCCAAGCGCGCTTTTTCCGCCACGATAGCGGCTTTCTTGGCGGTGAATTGGGCATAGCGAGCATCTGGGATCAAGCCGAGTTGCCGACCCATATCCGTCAACCGCAAATCGGCGTTATCGTGACGCAAGATCAAACGATATTCCGCACGCGATGTCAACAAGCGGTAAGGTTCGTTGGTGCCTTTAGTGACCAAGTCATCGATCATCACACCAATGTAGGCATCAGAGCGCTTCAAAGTGAAGCCTGGCTTGTTTTGTGCACGCAAACCAGCGTTGATCCCGGCAATCAAGCCTTGACCAGCGGCTTCTTCATAGCCGGAAGTCCCGTTCATTTGACCGGCAGTGAACAGATTCTTCACGACTTTAGTTTCCAGCGTTGCGGTTAATTGCCATGGTTCGATGATATCGTATTCAATGGCGTAACCTGGACGCATCAATTCCGCATGTTCGAGGCCCGCAACGGAGTGGAGCATTTTGAGTTGGACTTCTTCGGGCATGGACGTTGAAAAGTCGCCGACATAATATTCATCCGTGTCGCGGCCTTCTGGTTCCAAGAACAATTGGTGGCGCGGCTTATCAGCAAAACGCACCACTTTATCTTCAATGGATGGGCAATAACGGGGGCCGACGCCTTTGATCACACCAGAAAACATTGGCGCGCGGTCGAGGTTTTGGCGAATGATGTCATGCGTGGTGCCGTTGGTGTAAGTCATCCAGCAAGACAATTGATCCTTTAAATACATAGAATCCGGCGTCATAAAGCTGAAGTGATGCGGGGTGGTGTCGCCTGGTTGCTCTTCGGTTTTGGAAAAATCGATCGAATTGCCGACCACACGAGGAGGCGTCCCAGTCTTAAAGCGGCGCAGCTTAAAGCCGTTGTCTTCCAAGCTTTCAGATAACTTGATGCTTGGCAAGGAGTTGTTGGGACCAGAGGAATACATCAATTCGCCGATGATGATCTTCCCACGGCTGGAAGTGCCGGCAGTCAACACGACACTTTTGGCGCGATATTGGGCACCAGTAGCGGCAACGACCCCGACACAAACACCATCTTCAACCAACAAGCGTTCGACTAAGCCTTGGCGCAAGTCCAAGTTCGGTTCGGCTTCAATGGTAGCTTTCATGCTGCGATGATAAGCGGCTTTGTCAGCTTGCGCCCGCAAAGCACGGACCGCTGGGCCTTTACCGGTGTTAAGCATCCGCATTTGGATGTACGTTTTATCAATGTTGTGACCCATTTCGCCACCAAGGGCGTCGATTTCGCGCACCACGATGCCTTTGGCTGGGCCGCCGACACTCGGGTTACATGGCATGAAGGCCAACATTTCCAAGCTGATAGTGATCAATAACGTGTGGTTACCCATGCGTGCTGAAGCTAAGGCTGCTTCACAACCGGCATGCCCGGCACCGACAACGACAACGTCATAGTCTGCTGCTGCATATTCACGAACTTCTGGCATAACGACTCCTTTTACTTCCCTAAACAAAATTGTGAGAATAACTGCGTGATCAATTCATCAGGTGCGGCATCCCCAGTGATTTCACCGAGTTTGTCCCAAGCGGCAGTCATATCGATTTGCACCAAATCAATTGGCATCCCTGCTTGAATGCCATCTAAGACGGCTTGTAAGCTGACTTTAGCTTGGCGCAATAAGCCGATTTGGCGACTGTTGGACACCATCAAAGTGGTTTGCGAGTTTTCGATTCCATCATTAAACAGATCCGCGATTTTGGTATCTAATGCCGCCACCCCAGCGCCGGTTGTGATCGAGGTACGCACGATTTGGCTGGCATCGACGCGATCCCCTAATTCCATGCGCACTGGCAGATCTTGTTTGTTCAATACCACAATGCGCTGTTTATCCGCAGTGGCATCGAGTAATTCAAGATCTTCTGGCGTCAATGGTTGGGAGGCATCCAACACCAATAAAATGAGGTCAGCTTGGGTGATGGCTTTGCGCGAACGGGCGACGCCGATTTTTTCGACTTTGTCTTCGGTATCGCGGATCCCAGCCGTGTCGATCAATTTCAACGGCACGCCGCGCACATTGACATACTCTTCCAACACGTCGCGTGTGGTTCCAGCTACGTCAGTGACGATAGCTTTGTCCTCATGCAGCATGTGGTTCAACAAGCTGGACTTGCCGACATTGGGCCGCCCAACAATGGCAGTCGCCAAACCTTCGCGCAAGACCTTGCCTTGGCTAGCCGTTTGCAAGAGTTCATCGACTTTGGCCAACACCATTTCGGCTTTTTCTTTGAGCATTTGGGTGGTCATTTGATCGGTATCGTATTCGGGATAGTCGATGTTGACTTCCACTTGCGCCAACACTTCCAAAATCTCTTGGCGCAAATTGGTGATCAAGCGGCGCAAGTCCCCGTCGAGTTGATCGACAGCCACTTGCATCGCGCGATCGGTTTTGGCACGGATCAAGTCCATGACGGATTCGGCTTGCGTCAAATCGACGCGACCGTTTAAAAAGGCGCGCTTGGTGAATTCACCAGGTTCAGCTAACCGTGCACCTTGGCCGAGTAACAATTGCAAAATGCGATTCGTCGGCACGATCCCACCATGGCAGTTGATTTCAACCATATCTTCGCGAGTATAGGTTTTTGGCGCACGCAGCACACTGACCATCACTTCATCGACGACTTGACCGTCATCTGGATCTAAAATGTGGCCATAATTGATGGTATGGCTGGCAACTTTAGTTAAGTCTTTGCCTTTAAATAGCGTTTCGGCAGTTTGGACAGCATTTTCGCCGCTTAAGCGCACAATGCTGATGGCCCCTTCACCAGGCGGAGTGGAAATTGCCGCAATGGTGTCATACTCTGTGATCGTCGTTGCCAATGTTATGCTTCCTTTCAAACAAAAAAGTGCACCATCCAACTTGCCGACACCAAAAAGGGTCGCACAAGTTGGACAAAGCACTTTGACTACTTCATCGATTAATTTGAACTCATTGTATACAAAAAGTCAGTGTTTGGCAAGTTTAGTGCCGTGCTGGCGTGATCACGACATAGCGCCTTGGATCCACACCTTCAGAATGCGTAGCGACATAGGCGTTATCCGCTAACTCTGAATGAATCGCTTTGCGTTCGAAGGCTGGCATTGGATCTAAGTAAACCGCCGCACCAGTAGCGATCACATCCCGCGCAGTTTTTTGCGCTAAGCGTGTCACTGCGGCTTCACGACGTTCTCGATAATCGCCGACGTTGACCATGATGGTCCATTTGGCTTTACCGTATCGGTTGAATTCGGTTTGCGCCAAATATTGGATCGCATTGATGATCTTGCCGTGTTTACCGATCAATTGGGCTTCTTTATCCGTTGACACTGCAAACCAAACCTTATCGCCTTTGCGCTCACTATCGATGGTGGCAGTGATGCCGAGTTGGCGAATAATATCTTCTAAATAACTTTGCACCAAGGCGATGGCAGTTTGATCATCACGTTGCCGCTTAGGACTGGTCGCATGCGGTAAATGTACGTGATGTTCGGCTTTCGGCTTTGGTGCCGGTTTTGGCTCTGGTGCGATCACTAACGGCTTTAAATTGACGATGGCCGCTTTTTTGCCTAAGCCGAACAACCCTTTTTTGCCTTCTTGGATCACATCAACACTGACGGCGTCGCGCGCTACCCCTAAACTTTGTAAGCCTTGATCGATCGCCTTTTGAATGGTTGTGCCTTGAAAAGTCGGCATAATTTCCTCCGAGATTGAAATTCTAATGACTAACGCTATTTGGCCACAATCTGGGTCAAACGACAAAACGAGGCCGAGACTTAAAAGCAGGTCTGGCCTCGCGTCAATGAGCTATGAGCGTTTGCGCAAGGCGTTTTTGATCGCTTTGCGTTTGGCTTTTTCTTTGTCTTTGGCCGCTTGCGCCTTGGCTTCACGCTGGCGACGCAACTTGAATGGATTTTGAATCAAGAAAGTTTGGGCCAAGGAGAAGGCGTTGGTGACCACCCAGTAAATCGCTAAGGCACTTGGAAATTGGAACGCCATGAATAAAATCATTAATGGCGAAATGGCAACCATCGCCCAAGACATCGTGGTGCGTTGCGGTTGGGCTAACGTCGATACCAAGCTGGTCAGCAAGGTGAAAATCGCGGCCAAAATCGGCATGATGAAATACGGATCAGGTTGCGCCAAGTTGACCCACAAGAAATGCCCAGTCTTTAAGGCATCAGTCCGGTAGATGGCTTGATACAAAGCAAACAGGAATGGCATTTGAATCGCTAATGGCAAGCAGCCCATGATTGGGTTGATACCTTCTTCAGCGTACAACTTTTGCGTTTCTTGTTGTAGTTTGCGTTGGGTCTCGGTGTCTTTGGACTTATATTTTTGTTGAAGTTGTTTGAGTTGCGGCGCAATTTCTTGTTGCTTACCCATAGACTTCAAGGAAATATAACTCAATGGGAAAATGATGATCCGGATCAACAAGGTGAAGATGATGATCCCGACCCCGGCATTGCCGCCAAAGAACTTCGCTAACCATAAAATGAATTGGCCGGCGTTGTAAATGACGTAACGATCCCAAAAGCCAGTACTATTGGCGGTGACAGTGGACGTGCCACACGCCGTCAATACCACAGCCATTGCGAACAAGGCAAAGACTGCCCCCAGCCGCTTAACGGTTTTCTTACTCACGTGAATCCCTCTTTCGTCAACGTGTCACGCAATGATGCGTGCGACTAGATGATGTCAACGTCGTCAGCAAGCACACCGGCCAACGTCAACACGTGGATCAAGTTTTTCTTGGTTTCTGCCATATCAAGCTTGGCAGCCCCACGGCGAGCGATCACCAAAAAATCCGCTTGCGGATCAATTTCTGGTTTTAATTCCAGTAAGCTTTGGCGCACATAGCGTTTGATCCGGTTGCGACCAACAGCAAAATGCGCGACTTTTTTCCCCACTGAAATGCCCACCCGAAAATGTGGTTGATCTCGTTGCAGGTGGTAGATCACGAAATTACGGTTAGCCACCGACTGCCCGTGATCAAACACATCTTGAAATTCAGCTTCTTTTTTGATGCGATACGACTTACGCACGAAATCTCCCTCACAATCTGTCCTTAAGTATACAAGATGCGACGATTTGACGCATTAGTTTCTTAGTATTTCCTATGTAATATGATTAATTGTCGCCTGAGTTGGTCATGCCGGGACTCCGAATGCTCGGTAATCACATCATGAGGGTCCTCAGCGGAGCTAACTTGATGGCTCGCGATGCTCCCCATCAAGTGGATCTCCACTTGCGGTTTCATCTAGGCGATAAATCGCCAAGATGAATATCACGATGTGATTGCCGGCATTCTCCGTCCCTACACTGACACCACATGGTTAATTGTTCACTGTGCTAATCGTTAATCGATGCGCACATGACGCGACTTGAGCATCACCCTCAACTGACGGAGCGCTGGGAGCTGGTACTGCTGAACGTGGCAGAAATGTGAATGCAGACCGCATTTTGGCTGCATTCACATTTCAGGCAACTTTCAAGACGCGGTTTTCGGCTTGAAAGTTAGGCGGAAGAACATCGGCGGTTTGTGCCGATTTCTGCAGCCGGCCGGTCACGTGATGCAGTGCCAGCGCCTAGCGCGGAGTCAATTGAGGGTGATCGTCTCAGTCAACGAATTTGCAAAAAAAAAACCACTGACGCGGTCAGTGGAGTTTTTAGGCAGATAATACTTTACGTCCCTTAGCGCGACGACGAGCTAAAACTTTACGGCCGTTCTTCGTGCTCATACGCTTCATGAAGCCATGGACGCGTTCGCGATGACGCTTCTTTGGTTGAAATGTCCGTTTGGTGGTCATGGTAGCACCTCCTATTTAGAATACTATTTTCAGTAACGTTGTTTACTTATCAAACATTATCCCATTATACGGATGACTAGTAGTCACGTCAAGCATTTGGTGTTATAATCCGGCAATTTTCTTTTCCACAGAAAACTGAAAATTGCGGAAAACCTGTGCATAAGTTGTTTAAAGGCGATTTTTGACTTTAGCGCTAATCCACAGTTTACGCGCAACTTGTCCGCAATTCCACATCCCTGTTTAGAAGTTTTCCACAGGCTGTTTTTAACTTGTTTATAACTTGTGAAACACGCATTCTAATAGGCTTGTTTATTTTCTGAATTTGTGGACAACTAACCAAAATCCGACCATGTTCACGAGTTGCTCACGCCCTTGTGGAAAAGTTTTTAACATGATTGTGGGGAAGGTTTTCCTCAAGTTGCGAATTGTGTGGAAAACTACTTTGCTTGTGGAAAACTTATTGATAAAATGCTAAACTTAGTGTCGCGATGCTTTGCACTTTTTTGTCATGGATATTTATACATTTTGCAAAGTAAACGCCGCGCGTACGGCTTTTGTACGTGAAAGGAGGGTTTAGGGTGCCAACAATCGAAGAACTGTGGGCGTATTTACAAGATAAATTCCGCGCAAGTTTGACTGCGACCGGGTATAGTACTTGGATCAAAGATGCCAAACCTGTACGCCTGACAGGCAATACATTAACCATCGGCGTCCCTTCGGAATTACACAAAAACTATTGGGAGAAGCGCTTGGTCACCAAAGTCGTAGAGTGGGCTTTTGCCTACAACAACTTGGAGATCAATCCGGTCATCGAGATCACCGGTTCCTTACCTGATGAAGTCATCGGGTTAGGCAGTGTTGAGCCTGAACCGGAAGTCAAAAAAGTGGTGCCGACTTATAAGGAAACCACGCATCTCAATCCGAAGTATACGTTTGAAACCTTTGTCACTGGCAAAGGCAACCAAATGGCGCATGCCGCAGCCTTAGTGGTTTCAGAAGAACCAGGGATGCTGTACAATCCGCTGTTTCTTTATGGTGGCGTCGGTTTGGGCAAAACGCACTTAATGGAAGCCATCGGCCATCAGTTAGTGGAATATAAACCGAATGCCAATGTGAAATACGTGACCTCAGAAGCGTTTGCCAATGACTTCATCAACTCGATTCAAACCAAAAAACAAGAACAATTCCGGCAAGAATACCGCAATGTCGACTTACTACTGGTCGACGACATTCAATTTTTTGGTGAAAAAGAAGCCACGCAAGAAGAATTCTTCCATACGTTCAACGCTTTATATGAAAACAAAAAACAAATCGTCTTGACTTCAGACCGCTTGCCAAGCGAAATCCCCAAGTTACAAGAACGCTTGGTGTCTCGATTTGCTTGGGGGTTGTCCGTTGACATCACGCCGCCAGACTTGGAAACGCGAATCGCGATTTTGCGCAACAAAGCCGACGCTGAACATTTGGTGATCCCAGATGATACGCTGTCTTATATCGCTGGGCAAATCGACTCCAACGTGCGCGAACTCGAAGGCGCGTTGGTGCGCGTGCAAGCCTATGCCACAATGAATCATTCGGATATTTCCACCAGTTTAGCCGCCGACGCTTTAAAGAGTTTGAAGTTATCCGATAAAGACGCAGCCTTGACCATCGGCCAGATTCAACAAGTCGTTGCCAAATACTACAGCGTCACGGTTTCTGAGCTCAAAGGGAAAAAGCGCGTCAAACAAATCGTCATGCCGCGCCAAATTGCCATGTATTTATCCCGCGAAATGACGGATTCATCCTTACCAAAAATCGGCGCAGAGTTCGGTGGTAAAGACCACACCACAGTGATCCATGCCCATGAAAAAATCGCTGAACAAATGGGCTTGGATGAACAACTTAAAACGGAGATCATCGAACTCAAAAACCGTCTGAAAAATCGCGGCTGATTTTGGCCATGTGGACAACTTGCAAAAACCAGCCGACTTATCCGTTTAACTTATCCACAAGGGGATAACGTGATAACAGGTTGTTTCGCAAAGTTTTCCACAGCATCCCCAAGGCCTACTACTATTACTTAAAAGCTTTTATTCTATTTACACTGCACCTATAGGAGAACTGTCATGAAATTCACCATCACGCGTGCGACTTTTATTAAAAAACTCAACGATGTTTCGCGAGCTATTTCCAGCAAAACCACGATTCCGATTCTGACGGGGTTAAAACTCGTGCTTTCTGACAATGGTCTGGTTTTAACTGGTAGTGACGCCGATATTTCCATTGAAGCGCGCATCGACGCCGATTCAGAAACCAACGACTTGCAAATCGCCTCAACGGGTAGCATTGTATTGCCAGCGCGCATCTTTAACGAAGTGGTCAAGCGCCTACCAGACGCCAAAATGACAATCGACGTGCAAGACAACTTCCAAACTGTGATCACGTCAGGGTCGAGTGAATTCACTATCAATGGCTTGGATGCCAACAACTACCCGCATTTGCCAGAAATCGTCAATCCCCAACCGTTGCAAGTGCCTGCAGATGTGTTGAAGCAGCTGATCAACCAAACTGTCATCGCGGTATCTAACCAAGAAAGCCGGCCGATTTTAACCGGGGTCCATGTGGTGATCTCTGATGGCCAATTATTAGCAGTCGCTACCGACTCACACCGCTTGGCACAACGGACCATCGAATTACCAGCTGCAGCAGATTCTCAATATGATGTGATTATTCCTGGGAAATCTTTAGTCGAACTTGGCCGGATGTTGACGGATGATATTCAAACCGTCGAAATGCGTTTTGCTGAAAACCAAGTGTTGTTTGTCGCGGGTCAAACCAACTTCTATTCACGGTTGCTGGAAGGTAACTACCCAGACACTAGCCGCTTGATTCCAACGAGCTCCACGACGCAAATCGAATTTGACGCACCAGCCTTGTTAGCCGCGACTCAACGGGCCAGCTTGCTGAGCCACGAATCCAGCAACAACGTCGTGCGCTTGAATTTAAACGCGCAAGATCAAAGTGCTGTCATCTATGGGAACTCACCTGATGTCGGGAATGTTGAAGAAGCGTTGACGTTTAACAGCTTGGCCGGGGATGATTTGGAAATTTCCTTTAACCCTGACTACATGAAAGATGCCCTGCAAGGCTTTGGCCAAACCACGATCGAAATCGACTTTACCGCGCCATTGCGGCCATTCACGTTGGTGCCGTCAGAAGATCACGAACACTTTATTCAATTGATTACGCCGGTGCGGACATTCTAATTAAAACCTTTGAAGAGGCTCAGATATCTGGGCCTCTTTTTTGGGCTCTGCGTCAACTGGTGTTGAAGGATAAATTTATCTTTTAGGAAGATCGTAAGCAGGAGATAACAGCACGGATTCCCTAATCAAATTTCCAGCGGTACAC
>NZ_AZEU01000097.1 GCF_001435035.1 Lacticaseibacillus manihotivorans DSM 13343 = JCM 12514 | reverse complement strand
TCAGACCGGCCAGATGCGATTTCATGTACCAAATACCGAGGTGAATAATCCAGGTTAAAATACACGGCAAACATGAAATCCCCTGCATAAATCGCCGCCCGATTGCCTGAGCGTGGCGCAATCGTCGGCACCCCGCGCCGTACATCAGCGTCATCAAGCACATCGTCATGGATCAACGTCGCCAAGTGCAAGGCTTCGATTGCTGCGGCTGCAGTGATCACATTTGCGTCATCAGGTTGGCCAAAATCGGCAAAATCTAAGACTAACTGAGCGCGCAACATTTTCCCGCCAGCATTGATTTGTGCTTTGACCAACGCTTCGACTGGTGGCGCGTCTAATTTGATCTGCGCCAATAATTTTTGCTGAATCAATTTTAAGCGTGCATCCATGTCGACCACCCCGAATCCAAATTGAGCAAAGCCCGATAATAAGTATTCGATGCTTTCAACGTCTGCGGTGAGCCTTGCAACTTGACCCGACCATCGGCAATGAACACCACTTGATCCATCGCTTGCACGCCTTGTAAATGATGGGTCACCCAAATCACTGTTTGGTTTTTCAGCGCCGAAAACATCGTCTCCAGTAATTCCCGTTCAAGCGCCGGGTCTAAACCCACTGTCGGCTCGTCTAATATCACCAATGATTTGTGTTGCAATAAAATCTGCGCAATGGCAACGCGTTGACGTTCTCCACCAGATAAACTCAAACCGGCTTCTTGCAGCGGCGTATCAAAACCTTGTGGCAACTGTTTCACCAAATCAGCGAGTTTCACCTGCGTTAATGCCTGCCACAATTGGTCATCCGATGCATCCGGCTTCGCCAGTAATAAATTGGCTTTGATCGACGTATTGAATAAAAATGGGGCTTGCGGCAAAACGCTAAAAGCCGAATGTTGCGCATCTTGATACGTTGACAGTGGGACCCCATCAACGGTGACGGCACCACTGGTCGGCGTGAGTGAGCCTTGAAGCAATTCCAATAATGTCGTTTTGCCTACCCCACTAGTCCCTAAAATCGCGACTTTTTGCCCTTGCAACACGTCAAACGACACTGACTGTAGTAACGCATGCTCGGCTTGAGGATAACTAAACCCAACGTGGTCGAGCGTTAACATCTGAAAATCAGTGGGCATGGGTTGCGTCGCGGTTGCCTGAGGTTGAATTTCATCAAGCGTTTGCAGGCGGTCAAACTTCGCCGAATCGCCAACCACAGAAATCACCCCTTCACCGCCAGACATCAACGGCTCCGCTAAGGGAAAAATCACCAATCCCACGGCTCCGATCCAGTTGGCTAGACTTGGCGATGATGTTAAATGCACACTTGACCAAATCAATAATGTAACTGGCAACAGCACAAAGCATAGCTGACTGAATAATTGCCGCTGCTGGGTTTGCTTTGTAAGTTGGGCGTGATAATGCTGATATTCAGCCCAAGCAGTCGAGGCTTTGGCCACAAATCCAGCTTCTGAATGACTCAACACCCAATCGCGCTGGCCTAAAATCGCATCATCAACGCCGACATAGGCTTCGTGAAGTAATCGATCAGCAGCGCGAATCGTAGAGGTAGCGCGCAATTTGGAGATGATCGGCAAGCCTAGCAACTGCATCCCTAACAACATGGCCATCACCAACACATCTTGCCAAGCAAAATAGCCCGCCAATAAACTCAAAAGAATCGCCAACACCCCAGCCACAATGGTTGGCAACAAACTGCGAAGAAAATAATTTTGTAATTTACCGACGTCTTCAGCCAACATCGCCATCCCATCGCCGACTGGCCGCGCTGATTTCATTTTTAACTTGAGAAATAATTTCTGGCGCAAAACACTGGTGTAATGCAACACCCAGTTGTGGCTGACCAAGCGTTCCAAATATTGGACAACTGGTCGTGCGATGCCAAACAAGCGCGTTAAAACCACTGGCACATAAATCGCCGCAAATAATGGCATTCGGGCCGAAAAATCGATCAAATATCCACTGGTAAACATCAACAAGGCTGCACTGATGGCAGTGATCACGGCTAAACTGATTGCCAATATCGCTTGGCTGCGGTATTGTTGCATCGCTAAACGCACCCAGTTATTCTTTCGCATCTGAACCACCTCCAAGCGTTTGCACCAAAGTCTGAAAAATCTGCGAATGCTGCGCCAGCGCTTGTGGTGTCCCCACATCCACTAAATGGCCATGATCCATCACCAATACCAGATCCATTACTGACAGCCAGTGCAAGCGATGCGTCGCCATGATCACTAAATGATGTTCAAACAACGGTGTCATGGTTTGCTTCAGCGCAAGTTCGGTTTCAATATCCAAATGGGCGGTTGGTTCATCAAACAACCACACCGCACGCTTGGCATCTAACAACGTTCGCCCTAAGGCAATACGTTGCGCTTGCCCACCAGAAATGCCCCGACCCCCGGCACCAATGTTAGTGTCCAATCCTTTCGGCAATGCGGCAATAAAAGGCGCTAATCCGGCTAACTTGGCGGCTTGTTGAATTTGTTCCGACGTTGCATTGGGGTGATAAAAGCTTAAATTTGCGCCGATCGTATCCGCAAAAATATACGGCGCTTGTGGAATATAGCTGACTTGTTGTTGCCAATCGGCTTGATTGAAGGTATCTAGTAACACCCCGTTAAGGTCAAGGTCACCAGCTGGGGTCAAAAACCGGCTAAAGTATTCAACAGCGTCGTTTTCCCGGATCCGCTTGCCCCAATGATCGCGACTTTTTGAAACCCAGATAAACTGAAGTTGATTTGCGATAACGCTTGATGATCCCCGTAATTGACGCTTAAATCATGGACGGAAAGCGTCGAATCCGCCTGCCACGGCGAAACCAATTCTTTTGCCTCCTGCGGCAAAGGGCGGTTCAAAATCGCCATGGTCGCTTCAAAAGCTGTTTTCCCATTTAAAGTCGCATGATAATCCGCCCCAAACGCGCGAATCGGCAAGAAATATTCTGGCGCTAAAATCAAACTGAACAGCGCTGGCAACAATGTCACCCGACCAGCTAACAGATCCAGACCTAAAAAGACTGCCACCACTGCGATCGCCAACGTCGCAAAGAAATCCATCGCAAAGCCTGACAACATGGCGACTTTCAAGACACTCATGGTTTGTTTGCGGAAGCGTTCAGAAACTGAATACACCTGCTGGTCATAGTCGTTGACTCCCAGGGCATCCAGCGACGCCATTCCGAGCAATGCATCTTGAAAATGATTGGTCAACTTCGCAAACCCAGCATATTGCACTTCAGCACGATCTTTGGCAGCTAACCCTAAAATGACCATAAAACCGATGATCACTGGGAATAATAACAACAGTGCGACCCCAGATTTCAATGATTGCACACTGACTGCGACAAATACCGCTATCGGAATCACCAATAGCGGTACCAGTTTATTCAACGTCAACGCAAAATACGCTTCGATTTCAGTGCTACCAGCCAGCAATTGCGTCACCACTGAGCCACTGCCGATTTCTGCGATTGCTGAAGGACCCAGTCGAAACAAGCGATGGAGTAACGCAGTCCGCAAGTTTTCGCTTTGAACCTGGGCAAAATTCTGGCTCAACTGTTCGCGTGCATACGCAGTGAATTGCCGCAAAGTATAGGCCACCACAAAAATCACCATCATGGGGCTGGCTTGCCCAAACTGTTGTCCATGCCAAAATATCACGATTGCTTGGGCTAAGCCGTATGCTTGCCCAATAATGGCGAACGCTTCAATCACGGTCAAGCCAAATAATTCAATCAGTAATTTCTTTGCGCCTGGTAGCGCCAATAATCGTCGATCAAACATCGCAATCTCCCCATTGCGCCAAAAAACTTACGACAGCTCTGGCACCCGTTTGTGAAATACCACATAGGCCCAGATAAAATACGCCAAAGCAATCGGCAATAACACCACCGTCACACCAGTCATAATCGTCAAGGTCAAATTCGACGCGGAAGCTTGGGTGATCAACAACGAATTCACCGCCTCCTTAGCAATCAAGACCCGTGGGAACAACCCATTAAAAATCAAAATCACTACCAGCGCCAAGGCTGAACCACTCGTGATCAAGGATAAGCCTTCACGGTCTTTGAGAATGGCGAAATGCTCACACACAATGGCCAAGACAATCAAGCCAATGATGATACCTGAACTGAGCGGCCGCTTCACAAAGAAATCCGTAGAAACATAAACCAATAGCGCAAACACCACCGCACCTGCATATAACACCCAAATCAAAATGCGGTTGTAAGCCCAAGCCCGTAAACGCAAAGCGCCGGTGGTTTTCAAGCGAATAAAATTCAAGCCGTGCATGAAACACATCAACGTCACAGCCACCCCACCGACAATTGTCAATAAGTTGACTTGCTCGCCAAGGCTAGCATAAATGTCCATTTTGCCATCGATCGTCAATGGCTGAATGATCGCCGTAAAGATCATCCCTAGCAAAAATGGTGGGATCACACTGCCGACAAACAATGCCCAGCGCCAAATATCGCGACCACGTTGGCTTTGCGCATGCGCCGCAAATTCAAAGGAAACCCCGCGCAAGATCAAGCCAACCAGCACCAAGAAAAATAGGATATAAAAGCCGGAAAATAAACTCGCATACCATAGTGGATAAGAGGCAAACATCGCCCCACCCGCGGTGATGAGCCACACTTCATTGCCATCCCAATGTGGACCGATCGTCGCCACTAATTGCTTACGTTCACCTTCGTTTTTGGCTAACAAACGGGTGGCCATGCCGACGCCAAAATCAAAACCTTCTAAGACGAAGAAGCCAATGAACAACACCGCTAATAGTAGAAACCATAATAATTGTAATGGGCTCATGACGGTTGCCCCTCCAATGGCGTGATTTCATCGATACCGTAATTCAGCGTTCCTGGCGCATCGGGTCCCAAAACTAAATTCTGATGACTGAAGTAAACCATCACCCCACCGAGTAAACTGAAAATCAATAAGTAGGCAATATTTGAGAACCACAGTTGACCGGCGGTGGTAGTCGCACTAATCGCGTCTTGAATCGTATACAAACCATAAACCGTCCATGGATAACGGCCGAGTTCCGTGATCAACTAGCCGGCAGCATTCAACATAAACGGTACCCATAAGGCTAGACCTAATAACCACAACAACCAGCGTTTATGCATCAAGGTATTCTTTTTCGCGCGGCTAAACCACAAGCCTAAGATCGCGATCAACGCTAACACCACGCCACCGCCAGCCATCACCCGAAATGACCAGAAAAGTGTTTTGGCAGGGACATAATAATTCTTATCCTTACCATACTTGGCCTGCAGTTCTGCGTTGGCTTGGTCCATCCCCATGACCGCCCCAGAGGTTTTGTGATACGCCAGCAAGCTCAACAATACTGGCACATCCACAGCATTTGAAACTTTGTGATTTTTGCTATCGATCAATTCCACCACGGTCCAGGCGGCAGGATCTTTGGTATTTTTGTAGATCCCTTCAGTGGCAGCAAACTTCATCGGCTGATCTTTAATGATGAATTGCGTTTGCAAGTCCCCAACGCCGATTGCCCCAACGACTGCGATCAATCCGACTGTTAAACCGATTCGCAATGAGTGTAAGTAAAAATCTTCATGATCATGCTTCAACAAGCGCCATGCCGCCATCCCCGCAACCGCAAACCCGGCTGTGGTGAATGCCCCAAAAATCACATGGGGAAATTCGACCCATAATTGCGGATTGGCGATCACCGCGCCAAAGTCGACTAATTTCACCCGCCCAGTGGCTTGATTGATTGCAAAACCAGTCGGATGTTGCATGAAGGCATTGGCACTTAAAATCCAAATCGCTGAAAGCGTGGTCCCTAACCACACCAGCCAAATCATCGCGGCATGCAGTGATGGTTTGAAGCGATCCCATGTAAACATCCACAACCCGATAAAGGTCGATTCCATGAAAAAGGCCAACAGCGCTTCAATGGCCAATGGCGCGCCGAAAATATCGCCCATAAAGCGCGAGTAATTCGACCAATTCATCCCAAACTGAAATTCTTGAATGATCCCAGTGACCACCCCAACGGCAAAACTCAACAAGAAGATCTTGCCCCAAAACAAGGTCATTTGTTTATATAATGGCTTTTTGGTGCGGACAAACATGGTTTCCATAATCGCTGTGACTAAGGCCATGCCGATACTAAACGGCACGAAGAAAAAATGAAATACTGTGGTCATGGCAAACTGAAAGCGTGCCAAGTCCAAAACTGTTGCGCCCATAACGCTGCCCTCCTTTTTCCAACCTGCTCAACTATGTCTCACGCCTGATTTTCCCACTGAAAGTCCTCATCCCTGAGTAAATAAATAAGCGCTTACAATCGATGGCATAATAATACCGCGGTTGAACTGATCAACCGCGGCAAGATTCGTAAACATTTATTTAATAATCTGGTGAATCAAAGGCGTAATCTTCGGCTTTTGGGCGGTGATGGTATAAGCATCACGCACGGCATCGACAATTGTTTGCGGATCGCGCTCACTGGCATAAGCTACCGCTAAAGTATCGCCAACAGAAACCGGTGTCCCCAATTTCTTATGCAGGACTAATCCAGACGTCAAATCAAGGTCCGACTCTTGTTGTGCCCGACCGCCACCAATTTGCATCACGGCAACGCCTAATGCTTTGGTATCGATTTCGCCAACAAAACCTGCACTTTCAGCTTTGATGGCAACTTTTTGGGACGCTTGTGGCAAGCGTCTTGGATCATCTGTGACGCGCACATCCCCGCCTTGCGCTTGGATCAACTGTTTGAACGCCCGCATCGCGCGACCATCACGCAACGCATCTTCTGCCATGCCCACACCCAACTCCAACGTATCGGCGCGCTTGCCTAAAACCAACATATGGGCCGCTTGGGTGACTAAAAGTTGGTGCACATCTTGCGGACCGCGGCCTTTTAACACCGCGATGGATTCAGCCACTTCAAGGGAGTTTCCAATGGTGATGCCCAGTGGCTGATTCATATCGGTGATCAACGCTCGCGCACTGACGCCATTTTGTTCCGCGATACTGATCAAGGCATGCGCCAGTTTTTCCGCTTGTTCATCATCTGGCATAAAAGCGCCATTACCGCTTTTGACGTCAAATAATAAAGCATCGGTACCACTGGCTAACTTCTTAGACATAATTGAAGCGGCGATCAATGGCGTTGAAGCCACCGTTCCAGTCACATCGCGCAACGCATATAAACGCTTGTCTGCAGGCGCCAGATCGCTGCTCGCTTGCGTGATGGCTTGATGGATCGTGGCCACTTGATCGATAAATTGTTGGGTGGTAAGTTGCACGTTAAAGCCGGGGATGCTTTCCATTTTATCCAAAGTCCCGCCAGTAAAACCAAGACCGCGACCGGAAATCATCGGCACCGGCACACCCAGACTAGCCATCAATGGCAATAGTGGAATGGTCAGCTTATCGCCAACGCCGCCAGTGGAGTGCTTGTCCACTTTGACGCCAGCAATGGCACTGAGATCCAAACGTTCCCCAGAGTTGAGCATGGCTTGGGCGAGTTGCGCTTGTTCTGGATCCGTCATGCCGTTAAAATAAATCGCCATCAACATCGCGCTCATTTGGTAATCTGGAATTTCATCTGAAACATAATTTTGGATCATCCAATTGATTTCATCGGTTGTCAGTTCCTGGTGATCGCGCTTTTTGGCGATCAAGTCGACCATTCGCATGTCCTACCTCCTATTGTGCTACACTAATTGAAATTGGAGGGTTGCCCCATGACTTCATTGTATCACCACTTGCCTAAAGTTGAATTACATTGCCACTTGGACGGTTCGCTGTCATTGTCTGCGATTCATCGTTTAGCTACCATGGCTCACATCGACTTGCCGACTGACGATAATGAATTGGCCAAGTTAGTTCAAGCCCCACATGACGCCCAAACATTAATGGATTACTTGCGGCCTTTTGATGTGATCCGCCCACTCCTGCAAACCCCGGAAGCCTTAAAGTTGGCGGCTTATGACGTCGCCCAACAAGCTGCCGCAGAAAATGTGCGCTACATTGAAATTCGCTTTGCGCCAGAATTTTCGATGGATACGGGCTTAACCGTTGCGGAAACGATCGCAGGCGTGGTCGCTGGCTTACATCAGGCGATGGCAGATTTTGATATTGTTGCGGCATGCTTAGTTTGTGGTATGCGCCAATCCGATCCTGCTTTAAATGCGCAAATATTTAAGGCCAGCGCACCGGTTTCCGGCTTGGCAGGCTTTGATTTTGCCGGAAATGAAGCTGATTATCCGACTGCTGTCCTCACCGACACCGTGAAGTATGCCCAACGCTTAGGTGTCCCGTTGACCTTGCATGCCGGCGAATGCCACTGCGTCCAAAATATTCGCGAGGCCATCGAACTTGGCGTCAAGCGCATCGGGCATGCCACTGCCTTACATGATCACCCCGATGCCATCGCTGAATTCGTGCGAGCCAAGGCTTTAGCAGAATTATGCTTGACCAGTAATTTACAAACCAAGGCTGCTGAAAGTTATGCTGATTATCCTTATGCAGAATTGATGGCGGCACACGCGCGGATGTGCATCAATACTGATAATCGCACCGTTTCAAATACGGATCTGACGCGTGAATATCAATTATTTGCTGAACATTTTGACACGCGCATCGCAGATTTCTTACAGTTTAACCGCGACGCTTGTGCTGAGAGCTTTCAAACTGATGCTGACAAAAAGCAATTAGACCAACGCTTACAAGCTGAATACGCTGAATTTCTGAACTGACGAAAAGGGCCACGCAATCCTCTTGCGCGGCCCTTTTCGTTAGGCATGATGCATCCTTAAAATTGGATAAGGCTGGCCTTGTTCATCGATCGGTGAGCGTGCCACGATTTCAAACCCAAGATGCTGGTAAAAACCAACTGCTGCCGGATTTTGCTCATTGACCACCACTTCATCGATCGCATAATGATCAAAGCCATACTCAACGAGTTGTTGCCCAAGACCTTGCCCGCGCACAGTTGGATCTAAAAACAACATCTCCAGTTTGTGTTCGGCAATCCCCATAAACCCGACTGGCTGGCTGCCATCAAAAGCGACGACCAATATTGGCACTTGGTTCAATGCTTGCGGCACAAATTCGCGAATTTCAGTAATTTCACTGGTACTGAGAAATGTATGAGTCGCCTTGACCGAACGTTGCCAAATTGCTACCAGCTTGGTCACCAAGGCAAGGTCACGCTGTTTTTCAACGATCAGTTTCATCTTCACGACCTAGAAGTAATCGTAAAGCTGCGTTTGATGGGGAATAAAGATATCCGACAATACGCCAATCGTATAAGCATCCCCATCAACTAAGCCCAGATTATACAACTCGCGCAACCGCCGCACGCCAAAGGTTGCTTTAACCAGTTGCTGTTCGGAAAGGATCACGGCTGGCTCACCTTTTTTGACCGCTTCAAAACTAACTTGGCCATCATTGATCGACAACTCCCACAAACCATTGTTCTCGGGGATGAAGTCATCGTTAACTTGTAGGATCACCGGCGCCAAATCACTGACTTGGTAAGGATAGCGTTGCATAAAATCTTTCAGATCCACAATGCGCGCCATCATGTACGCCGCAGTCGAGCTCTTTAACACTAACGGTTCTGGGAATAAGTCGTGCAAGGATTCTGGATTGCCAGTAGTATAGACAAATTTGGCGAAAGCTGAGCGATGGGCACCAACAAAGCGGCCTAATGCGATCAACGCATCGAGGTCATCATGCATCAACTCATGCAAAATGAAAGTATCGCCGGCGCGTTCATAAACCACATAACCCGTCGCGCGATCGCCCATCATCGCCACGGCGACTTCACGCTTTGGATAATGATCGGCTAAATTAAGCCACCACCAGTTGGCGCGCAACAAACCGCCGCGCGTTGAGACCTTATTGCGATCATACACTTCTTGCATCGCCGGAATGGCTGCCGCAAAGCGCATCCGTTTGACGGATAACGCGGCATTTGGGCGCGGCACTTTAGGAAAATCACTGGCGTTTAATTCATGTGTCACTTGATCAAAGGCGCCTTCATACCCAAACCGCCGATAAAACGTCGCTGAAAATGGCGCCAAATAAGATAAGGTTTCGCCATTTTCTCGCATTTTAGCGAAGGCTTCATGCATGATCGCTGTGATGCCGCCATTGCCGCCTGCTTCTGGATAACTGGCAACATAGCCGATACCACTCATTTTGTAATTCACGCCAGCAAAGTCCACGGCAAAGTTTGTGGACAACAACCCACTTTGCAGCGGCTCGCCGATCCCCCAAACATCCGAATGGGCATAAAGACTCGCAAAGGCCGCATCGCGATTAGGCGATTGGGGTTTGTTGAACGCATAACGCGCTAACGCATAGAATTCAGCCTCTTGGGCCGCTTGTAGTAATTGAACCGTCATCGGTTTCCTCCTCAATAAAGCGCTTTTGTAATTAGTATAGACCAATTAAACCAACTTTGCATCCTTTAGAAATTCACAAGCAACCGTTCACACAATCATCATACCAGCTTGGCAATTCGACCACATCCTCTTGGTATATTAATAACATCGAAAGGATGAGTGCTGATGTTACTAAACGAATTAGATGTGTTTACTGCCCAACTTGAGGCGATCAATTATCCCAATATCGAAGCGCATACGGAAACTGGCGCAGAAATCGTGATCCACACCAATCAAAAACAGCGCGAAGACCCTGCCTTTTGGCAAAGTATTCGCGCAATTTTAAAAGCACAATTATGGGTGCCAGTATCCAAAACCTGGCATCAATTATCCGATTCCGATTGGTTAGCGCCTAGCCCTGCCATTTAGCAAAGCTGTGTGCCGCCACGATCAACGTGACCATCGCATCTGGCGACAAAACGCTACTTTCAGTTTCAATATGGCCAGTGGTCGCAACCGCACCGATCACTTCTAAGCCAAACTTGATAATGTTTAAGTCTTTTTTAGCGGCATAGCCACCTTCAAAAACTGGTTCGTGGTTGTAAGTAAAGTTGATGTGATCTTCAGTGATCGAGCCATCCACGTGGTTGACCATCACCCGATCTTCGAGTTCGGCAAGCGGTGCTTTGTCTGCCAGCAAGTTCAACTTGTGATCAGATTCATGGCGATCATAGTGACCTTGCAAGGTATCTAAGTAAGCTGCCGCTGGGTGCTTTAACACCTTTAAATAATCCACAACGGCTTGCACTTTGGTTTCTGGAAATGCGACTGATTTTGCCAACAGCGCATCCGATTGGGCTTCCAGCCAGTCGGCTAATTCACTAATGCTATATTGCTCCATGGGGACCTCCAGTTAACTTTTCTGGTAATCATTGTATCATTAAGTGGCGCAACTGTAACCCAGTGGTAACCTCAAAGCTTTTGAAAACGATTATACTAGCATTAGAAAGATTGAGGAGGGATGCTGAATGACTGCACCAACACATGAATTACCGATGTATGACGCCTTCGGGAAGCCGACGGAACTTAAGCCGAAAATTACTTATAAGTTGCGGGTAAAAAATGGCTACATCTTAGCGTTGTTGCCTGATCAGCATCAACGCCGGCTCCCGAATCTGCTGGTCGATCATAAATAAATCTTGACGGTCAAGGCTGATTGCCTTGGCTTTTTTGTGTCCGGCATCAACGTTGACAGTATAGACTTCTTGGCCATCAAGCGCTGGTGGGCTGAAACACTACCGGTGTCGGACCGCATCACGCTTCTGGGGCTTTAGGCTCCATCAAGCTCATCAAGATGACGGCCACAATGATGAGCACCCCACCGAGTAATTCAGCGCCAGTCAACACGAACCCCATAAACAATACTGAAGTCAACGTCGCGCCAAGGGGCTCAAAAGCATCGAGCAAACTAACTGCCGTCACAGAGACATATTGCAAAGCCATCAAATATAACAAGTAAGACACAATGGTCCCAGCGATAACAACAAAGGCATAAGCCCCCCATTCAAAAGTCGTCAAATGTGGGATCTTGGTCCACCAAGGCATGTTGATGGAAAGCAAGGCCCCACCGAGTAATTGCGCCCAAGCCGTGACGGTCAATGGGGAATAGGTTTCCAACAACGCCGCGGGTAAAATCGCATAAGCTGCCGCAGCCAAGGCAGACAATAAGCCCCACATCAAGGCTTGCGGACTGATGGCCAACTGCGTGAGATGGCCTTTGGTGACCACTAATAAGGTGCCAAACATTGCCAACGCGATCACCAGCACGTCCACGCGTCTAGGGAGTTCCCGCGTTTTTAGCGCCACATAGATGACCACGACCACTGGCGAAAGAAACTGCAGGATCGTGGCTGTTGGGGCATTCGCCACTGCCACAGCTTGATAATAAATGTATTGCATGGCGATCATCCCAAACAGGATAAAAATGATCATTTGTGTCGCCGCTTGTTTGTTTTGCCATGGCGCGAGCACTTTTTTGCCATCGATGATGAGGGCTAACACCATCGATACAAGTCCGGCGATGACCATTTTGGAACTGATCAGCCAGCCAACACTCATATTGTGGGCAAATAAGATTTCACTGGCAGGTCCAGAGATTCCCCAAAGTAAGGCGGCTGCCATCCCCATGAGGATTCCTAGTAATCGTTTCTTGCGCATAGTCGACTCCAACGTTTTTCTTCATTGTAACAAAAGTTCAAGTTGCCGCGTCACACTTTCTAAATGGCAGTCGCTCGTAATTTGTCAATTCATTCTTTGAACAAACAAAAAGAGCCAAGGCAAAAGTCTTAGCTCCAAGATTCATTAAGCAGTTTTAACAATCAAGACATCACAAGGTGCCGTGCGGTTGACATATTCAGTCACAGAACCGACCAGCACGCGCTCCATGGCATTTAAGCCAGTCGCGCCAATGATGATCAAATCGATTTTGTGGTCATGTGGGAAGTCTGTTGCAATAACGGTTTTGGGATTACCAAAACGCACGTGAATGGCAACATCTTCTAAGCCAGCTTTTTTCGCCCGGTCGGATAACCCGTTGAGATAGCTTTCAGCATCTTGGGTGAGTTGGTAAACCGCGTCGCCAGAGATCATGCCACCATAGCCGCCGATGAACTGCTTGGTGTCGAGGACGTTTAAAATATCCAGATGTGCATGGTTTGCAGCGGCCACTTTCACAGCTTTTTGGAACGCAAGCTCTGCTTCATCTGAGCCATCGACTGGCACTAATAATTGGTTATATTCTTGGTCCATCTGATCACTTCCTTTATTCTTATAGCTTAAGCGTAAGCCAATGACGCGGCGAAAACAAGTCTAAGTGGATAATTTTAGCAAGCGCTTGCTGACCAATTTCTTAGTGAGCTTATCACCAAAACGATTTAAATGCCGATAGATTCACTCAATCGATAAAAAATTAAATAAATTCTACGGATAACAATTGCGTTTTCAACTATAAACAGTTAAATTATTATGTGTAACAAATGCACCAAAAATTTAGAATCGTGGTGAAAAAAATAATGACAGAAACTGTTGGAAGCGCCTTACGCCAAACTCGTAAGAACCGCGGCGAATCCATCGTCGAGGTCGCTAAGGCGACACATACTTCCCCGGCAAGCTTTACCAAGTGGGAAAACGACCAAACTATTCCTAGCGAGCGTAGCATTCGCAAACTCGCTGAATATTATGACAGTGACCCCTTGGATGTCTTAGCCTTGGCCTATCCAGACAAATACGCCAAAGCCAAGAACGCAATGCCTGATATTGAAGGTAAAACAATCATTCGTTTGGAAGATTTGTTAAGCAACAACACCGTGTTGACCTATAACGATCAAGTGTTGTCTGCTGCTAAAAAAGAACTCGTTGCTAGTTTCGCTGCTGGCTTAGTCATCGCCAGCACCACAAACCCAGAAGCTGAATAATATGGCCCAACTCGAAAAAGTTACGCGCGCCACAAAACCCCCAGTCGCATTCTGTTGACTGGGGGTTTTGCTTTATTTCAATATTTTTACAATTGAAAACTTATTTTGCGATTTTTAATCATGACGATGGGCGCGGGACGAAAAGACCAAATGGATCTGCTCTTGCACCGATAAACGCGCATCCGTAATTTGATAAACCGTATCGATCGCCAAGTTAGTCGTAAACAAGGTGTTCAGTTGGGGTTCTTGATCCACTTGCGGCTTGGCTAGCGGTGTGGTGACCGCCGCCAGCATTTGCCCGTTATGCCGTAATAATTTGGCCAAGACATGCGTGATCTGATGTAAGTCATCATGGGCCAAATCAAACGTGCCGATGATCAAATCATAAGGTCCAGTCAACAAGTCTAAGCGTGAATCTGGCATGATGCGATAACGCAAGCGATCGGAACTGGCAGTGGCCCGGGCATCAGAAATCGCTTGCGCATCCGCGTCGATCCCTAACACCGCCACTGCCCCATGATTGATGGCATAGCGGCAAAACCAGCCGTCGCCTGAATGAATCGCCAACACCCGCTTACCGTTGAGATTTGGCGCTTGTTTGGCCAGTGCCTGCCATAAAGGTTGACGATCACCGGTATTAGTCGGCAAACTCTCAGGTTGATCTGGGTGCATTTTGGGATAAATATCTGGCATCGATGACACGTCCTTTCGAAGCTTCATTATAGCGAAGTTCAGTCGCAATTGCATCTCGGCCAATCCTCACGATGCGACAGTTTGGTGGCGTTTTTTTGACGAGGCTTGTATACTGAACCTATCACCCAAAGGAGGCCCCAACTTGCCAGAATTGCTGAATATTCACCATGGTTTCAACTTTCGCGACTTAGGCGGCTATCAAACTAAAGCCGGCCAAACAGTACGGTATCACAAATTGATCCGCTCTGGGCGCTTGAGCGCATTATCTGATCGTGATCAACAATACCTTGCTGATTATGGCTTACGTGACGATGTCGATTTCCGTTCGCCACAAGAACAAAGTGATCAACCTGATCGCGTACCTGATGGTGTCACCTATCATTTTGAACCAGTCTTTGCCACCGATGAAACCAAAGCCTCGATCAAAGCTGAAGAATTGCGGCGCCAGGCATTGGCTAAAGATCCGCTTGGTGGCTTTCGCAACATGGTCAATACCTATGCTGACATTGTGACACTGCCAAGTGCGCAAAAAGCTTATCGTGATTTTTTCGATTTACTATTGGCCAATGATGGCGATGACGCCTTGTTGTTCCACTGCACTGCCGGCAAAGATCGCACTGGGATGGGCGCCGTCTACTTATTGACTGCGTTAGGCGTTGATCCGATCACGATTCGCCGTGATTATTTGGCCTCAAATCTTTATTTAGGTGAAGAATCAGAACGCATGGTCAATGAAGCGCGCAAAACCGGTGCAGGGCCTGCGATGATCGCGTCGACTCGGTCGCTGGGTGGTGTGGCCAATGAATATCTGGATTCCGCATTCATGACCATCGATGCGCAGTATGGCTCGTTGGAAAACTATTTAACCTCAGCGTTAAAAATCACCCCAGCACAGCGTCGCGACCTACGCGCTATTTATTTACAATAGGCTTATAATGAAGGTAGTTGGAAAGGAGTGAGGGTTTTGAAACTTTATCAAGGATTGACCCAAGTTCAAGTCAATGACACCATGATTTCCGATGCGCATGATTTCACGATCGCAACCGAGCTGACCAAGCCATTGCACTACAGCCCTAACTTGCTTTATCGCTATATCGATCACGTCTTAAAAGCTGGCAGTCGCCATGACCAAAACAATTTGAAGTTCGTCTCGGACCCGGCCTTTATCGGTGAGAACTACGACTTCAAAAGCGACCCTGAAACGGCAAACATTTCCGATTTTGAAGACAAAATGACTTTTGCGCAAATTGCAAGAACAAGTTAGCCACCCCATGGCACGACACCGTGAGATGAACT
>NZ_AZEU01000096.1 GCF_001435035.1 Lacticaseibacillus manihotivorans DSM 13343 = JCM 12514 | reverse complement strand
TCAGACCGGCCAGATGCGATTTCATGTCCCAAATACCGAGGTGAATAATCCAGGAATAAACATCACTTGCGCGAGCCTTCACCGCTTGGTTCAGCCACTCCAATAAATCTTCCATGTCAATTCCCCCTCACTTAATAAATATGCAAAAAAGGCGAAAAAGTTTTATTACAATTTTGCAGCTCAAAATGACCTATACCAATTTATTTAATTTTGCCATACCAATTAAATTTATATTTGACATTAACCGATACGAAAGGTATAGTTTGACTCGTACTTCAGAAAACCAATTTTAAAAATCAATCTAGTCCAATTCTAGAAAAACTTAAATGTGAGGTCCTTGACTATGTGCGGAATTGTTGGTGTCATCGGTCGCGACGACGCGACGCAAGTATTGTTAAACGGTTTGGAAAAACTTGAATATCGCGGCTATGATTCTGCCGGTGTTTATGTCAATGATCAAAACGGTCACGATTACTTGGTCAAACGCGTCGGCCGGATCAAAAACCTGGAAGCCGCTTTGACCCCTGAAATTCAAGGCAGCATCGGCATCGGCCACACTCGCTGGGCGACTAACGGTGCACCAACTGAAGCCAACGCCCATCCCCATGTGTCAAACGACGGTCGCTTTTACTTGGTGCACAACGGCGTGGTCACCAACGCCCAAACCTTGCGTCAAGAATATTTAACCGATGTCGAATTGCACTCCAGCACCGATACTGAAGTCGTCGTGCAATTGATCGCCTTGTTCGCCCAACAAGATGGTTTAGACGCCAAAGCAGCACTGCGCAAAACCTTGAAGTTGGTTGAAGGCTCTTATGCCTTTTCCTTAGTCGACCGCAATCAACCTGATGCCTTGTATGTCGCTAAAAACAAAAGCCCCTTATTAATCGGCAAAGGCGACGGCTTCAACGTGGTGGCTTCTGACGCTTTGGCGATGCTTGATGTCACCAACCAGTTTATCGAAGTCAAAGATGAAGAAATCGTCACCTTGACTAAAACTGATATCACCATCGAAAACTTGGCTGGCACGCAGATCCAACGCAACGCTTTCACAGTGAAAATGGATGCCGCCGATCTTGGCAAAGGCACATATCCTTTCTACATGCTCAAAGAAGTCGACGAACAACCCGTCGTGATGCATCGCTTAGCCGAAAAATATCTCGACGCCAAGGGCAACGTGGTTTTACCTGCCGATTTACTTGACGCTTTAAAACAAGCTGATCGGCTGTATATTGTCGCCGCAGGTACCAGCTATCACGCTGGCTTGGTCGGCAAGCCTTTATTTGAACAACTCGCCGGCATTCCGACTGAAGTGGTGTTAGGCAGTGAATTCGGCTACCACATGCCAATGTTGTCCAAAAAGCCAATGTTCATTTTCTTGAGTCAAAGTGGTGAAACTGCCGATTCTCGTCAAGTTTTGGTGAAAACCAAAGCCCTCGGCTACCCAGCTTTGACCATCACCAACGTTGGCACCTCAACCTTGGCGCGTGAAGCGGACTTTGCTTTGGAACTTTACGCCGGTCCTGAAATCGCCGTGGCTTCCACCAAAGCTTATACGGCGCAAATCGGCGTGGAAGCGTTAGTCGCTAAGGCCTTAGGCACAGCGTTTAACCAACCTGCCGCCAAACAATTTGATGTGGCCCATCAATTAGCCTTAGCCGCTGACGGTCAACAAGCCTTGATCGATCAAAAAGAACACTTGCATGACTTGGCCAAAGACATGTTTGCCACCACTCGCAACGCCTTTTTCATCGGCCGGGGCACCGATTATTTTGTCAGCTTGGAAGCAGCTTTAAAGCTTAAGGAAATTTCTTATGTCCAAGCAGAGGGCTTTGCTGCTGGTGAATTGAAACACGGCACCATCGCCTTGATCGAAGACAACACCCCAGTGGTCGCCTTCATCACCGATCCTGTCACTGCCGAACACACCCGCGCCAACGGGCAAGAAGTCCAAGCCCGCGGTGGGAAAGTCTTACATATTGCCGCCCACGACTTAGCCAAAGATGGTGATGAGCTGGTGATCGGCGATATCGATCCGCTGCTTTCACCATTAGTGACCATTGTTGCCGGTCAACTGCTAGCTTATTACACCAGCTATGATCGCGGCTACGACGTAGATAAGCCACGTAACTTAGCCAAATCCGTCACCGTTGAATAAAAAATTTCACCACCAGGCCGTGCTTGGTGGTGTTTTTTAATTTAGTGAAGTGCCGTTATGTGGTAAGCTGGGGGCATTGATTTTTGAAAGGATGACCCCATTGAAAACTCTGCATCGCTATATTTGGCTGATTTTAGCCTTAGCTGTCATCGCCACATTATTCGTTTCTTCCAGCATGACTTACAAACAACAAACTGCCGTCCCTTTTTTAGAACGCGTTTTAGCCAATGAACCCTTCAAAGCCCGCTTGTCGACGATCCACTTCACTTACGCCGGGGATCCGGTCAGTGTCCAAGAGAGTGGCTATTTCGCTTTTGTGGAATTTTTCATGCGCAAAGCGGCTCATGTCACCACGTATTTCTTGATTGGGCTTTTTGCTAGCATCGGCTTGCGCGAATTCGTCAAACCTACTTGGTTGCGCACTGTGCTCACCATTTTGAGTGCAGCTGGTTTGGCAGCATTTGACGAATTCCATCAAATGTTGACTGGCGGGCGCCAACCGACTTTTGACGATGTGATGCTCGATACCATTGCTGCGACCATCGCTGTGGTGATTGTCTTGCTAGTTTCTGGCTTACGGCGGCGAAAACCCGTTGTGAGACGGTGAGTTTTTTGGTACAATATTAACGTTTATGAGTTCCGAAACTTTAAGAAAAGAGGGTTAATAATTATGTCAGGACATTCCAAATGGCATAACATTCAGGGTCGTAAGAACGCCCAAGATGCTAAGCGCGGAAAAATTTTCCAAAAGATCTCCCGTGAACTTTTCATGGCAGCTAAGCAAGGTGGTTCCGACCCCAACAACAACCCGGCGCTTCGCTTAGTTATGGATAAAGCCCGTGCGGCTAACATGCCTAAAGACAACGTTAAGCGTGCCTTAGATAAAGCTGATGGCGGCGACGCTACCCGTTATGATGAAGTCACTTACGAAGGCTATGGCCCTGCAGGTATCGGTGTGTTGGTGCACGCCTTAACTGATAACAAGAACCGGACTTCTAGCTCCGTACGTGTGGCTATCACGCGTCACGGCGGCACCATGGCTGGTGCTGGTGCGGTTTCCTTCATGTTCGACCGTAAAGGTATGTTTGTGATCGACCGCGAGGATCTCGACATGGATGAAGATCAAATGTTTGAAGCTGTCTTAGATGCTGGTGCTGAAGACTTGCAAACCACTGAAGATGAATTCACGGTTTACACGGATCCTAAAGACTTCACCGCTGTGCGTGATGCGCTTGAAGCACAAGGCTTTACCTTCTCCACTTCTGAATTGACCATGGTGCCTCAAAACACTGTGCCAGTTCCAGAAGACAAGCTGGAATCTTTCCAAAACATGCTCGATGCTTTGGAAGATGATGATGACGTGCAAAACGTTTACACCAGCGCCGAATGGCCAGACGAAGCTTAATTCGTCAATGAACCGATCTGCAATTGCAGGTCGGTTTTTTTGATGCCATAAATTCATTGATGAAAGGCTTTACTTGCCAATCAGGTTATGGATAATTAGCTTTATAATGGAAGAATTTATTCATAATCCAACTTATTGGAGATGTTGAAGCGATGCCAACCCAACATTTTACTGCTGATAGTCCGCGTGGGATGTTTATCATCTTACCTTTGAAATACGATCAGCCGCTCGACTTAGCTCACCTCAAAAGTGACCGGCTTGGATTGCCAATTATTCAAAACTCCCCGCAGTTTTACTCAACTGATTTCATTCAACTGATGAACCATAAGTGTGCCGAAAACGAAGGCTTCGTGCGACGTTGGGTGCTTGATCTACCTGCTGACACAATTGTATTAGACGCACCGTTTACCTTCAGTGATTTTCAAGTGTTTATCTTCAACAATGGGATCGCTTTTGTTACAGCATTTCTTCAATATACGAACGCAGACGTCCACGCCGTTTATGAGTTCTTGCAACCAGGCTACACGAAAAAAGTTGGTGCAACTTTGCGTGAAGCCTTTATCGAACAAATTGAAGTCAAACTCATCAACAAACTTCATCCACACCTGACGTGGTTTACCGATGATTATCGTTGTCCCGAAACCGATGACGGTAGTGCCCTGACCAGCTATCGCTCTGATTTAATCACCAAAGATGCTTACCGGCTCAACGTTGCCTTTGCTGATCAACGCTTTTCTTCGCCAGAAGCCATTCAGCAGCCCACCTACAACCTCCATCGCATGGTGGACTTGAACCGTGATTTCACTGACACGTCAGAACACGACTTGGCTTACGTCACCGGTGCTAAGGATGTCGACGACGAACAGTACGGCTGGGGCTGTGCGATCACCTCACAAGAAGCCTCTTAATATTTACGCGACTGATGATCTCAATGCTTCGTTACCTGATGCTGCCAGTGATGATTTATTGCTTTGCATGTTGGTGATGTACCAAAAATACGAAAGCATGAATATCAACGAGAAAATCCACTCTCGCTATATGAAAGCCGATGAGCGTACCCCGGCAAGCGTTCGTGATCTCAAGCAAGAAGCATTGAATTTAATTGCTTACGAAACACTCGCACCTTCGCAAATTTCACGATGGAATAATGTCAGTGAAATCTACCGTAATCTCCTTGATTTAACTGGCGTGAATGAAACCATCGCTGAAGTTAAAGACAAAATCACGCTATTGACCGACGAACAGGACCGTCGCGACGCTGCACGAGACAATGCCATCAGTATGGTAATCACTGTGTTTGGGCTAGTTTCGATTATTTCGGCAATTTTGCAAACTGTGGATTATTTGGATAGTCGCTCGCCGGTAATGTGGGTCAGCTTTATAGGATCACTGGCAGTGGTGTTAGTGTTTGGGATTTATTTGGGGATGCGGTGGACGCGGAAGAGAGGATGAGAAAACTTGACTAGTTCAAATGCAGTATCAACGTCTCCGACAAACATGGATATATTCAATTATTTTATAGCTTTGATTTACAATTTAAGTGCAAGATGATAAGTGCAAGAAAAAGGACTCATAGCT
>NZ_AZEU01000095.1 GCF_001435035.1 Lacticaseibacillus manihotivorans DSM 13343 = JCM 12514 | reverse complement strand
GCGAAGAAAGATTCCGTCGAATCAATCTTCGCCATTAAGCTTAGTCTGTTTGTGTGGTGTGGTACAAATATTCACAAGCGTATGTTTTGCGTCTGCTGAGGGTAAGTTGCTATGCTTGAAGTAACCCAAAGGAGGACGATCATATGACTGAATTTGCCACATTGCAAGACTTCTTGACCAAAACCGAGCACGGCCCGTATGTGAGTATCTATTTGAGTAAACTCCCACACCAAGCCTTTCCGGCAATCAGCTTAGCGCTGCGTCACCAAATCGAACATGCCCAAGCAGTGATGACAGAAGTGTTCCCAGACACGGATTGGCAACCTTACGCTGATCAGCTGGAAACGATTTTTGCTGATCCAGCGCGCTTTAATGGCATCACAAAAGGCATCGGCGTGTTATGTGATGAAAGCCAAGCCCAACTGTTTTTAATGGATGACCCGGTAACTGATGCCGCAATGGTGACCAGCCAACCGCAGATCTTATCGCTGTTAGCCGATCATCAATCCCGGTATGATTTTGATTTGCTGGTTTTACAGCGCGATCGCATCGCTTTGTACCATCATGATGGCGACACGTTGTTGGAGGTGATCTTACCAGATGAGGCCCCGCGGACCATCGTTGAGGCTTTAGGGGAAGAACAAGGGGGCCCGCAACTGAACTCGATTCGCCAAGGTTCAAGTCAAGTCAGCTATCATGGGCATGGCGATAAGTCAGCCGAGCAAATGACCGATACCAAGCGCTATTTCCAAGCTGTGGATGCGTATTTGATCCAACATCGCGATTTTCCATTAGCGTTATGGGGCTTGCCGCAAAATATCGCGCTGTTTCGCAGCCTAAGTCGCAATCCGCATTTGAGTCAAGTGGAGTTAGCGCTCAGTCCCAATGATTTAAGCCCAGATGTGATGGCGCGTGTCGCGGTGACGTTGACCAGTGATTTTGATTCAGAAGCCCGCCATGATTTATTGGCTCAAATCAATGTTGCCCGTGATCGCAAGTGCTTGCGGACAGAACTCGCAGAGATCACGCATGCGGTGGCGGTACATGCAGTCGACCGCTTGTTGATTCAAACCGGCGCGCGGGTGAAAGGGCAGATCATTGACGGCGAACTGACCACTGAAGGGTTAAAAGCCCAACACAATAATGTATTGAATGACTTGGCGATCGCTGTGGTGGCGCAAGGTGGAACGGTGAGTTTATTGCCGAAACTACAGTTGCCAGAGCCAGCGGTGGCAATCACACGCTACGCATTGTAAAAGCTTGAAAGGATCGCGGTGAAGCTGACGCGTTCCTTTTTATTTGTGGTGAATTGTCAAATTAAGTGCAAAGTCTCATTATAGAAAACTTCGTAGGG
>NZ_AZEU01000010.1 GCF_001435035.1 Lacticaseibacillus manihotivorans DSM 13343 = JCM 12514 | reverse complement strand
TAGACCACTATCAAGGATTCGTTATCATCGTTGCACTTGACTTGAAAATTGAGGGTAATAAAAGTGGCTAACTTGATTTTAAAACGCGCGACCTCAAAAAGAGTATATCAAAAATGGGTACTGTTTCGCGCGTTGCACGACACAGTACCCATTTATATCTAGTTTTTCAGCAGCTTCGAGAAAAGTCATCCGCTTTTTTGCTATAGATTGAGGCTTTGAACCGCGTTATCCTTGTCATCTTGGGTGATCCCGATGTACCGTAGTGTGGTTTGAGCGTTGGAGTGGTTGAGTAATTGCTGGATAATTTCAACCGAAACGTTTGATTTGTAAAGCCAATAGCCAAACGTTTTACGCATAGTGTGGGTGCCAATGTGATCTAAGCCAACTTGATTCCCTGCTGTGCTGATAATGCGCCAAATCGACTGCCGACTCAAAGGCTTTGAACGATCACGGGCGCTAGGAAATAAGTAGCCGTCGAAGTCACGTTGATCAAGTGCCTCTGGAAAGTGTTCACGGCAGTAGTCTATAATCATTTTGCGTAGTTTGTCGCCTAGAATCACTGAATTATGTTTGCCAGTTTTCTGTTCACGCAAAGCTAGACGGTCCTTAGCCACGACATGACCGTTGCCAGATACTTCCAATACGTTTTCAAGCTTCAACTTGCCTAAATCTGAAATTCGATAGGCTGTGTTGATGCCTAGGGTGAACAAGAGAAGATTACGGTCGCCTTCACGTCCTGAAGCTAACATGATTTTCATAGCTTCGATTTTCTTTTTGCTGCGGATAGGTTCTACAAATTCCATTAATCTTGCCCCCAGTAGATTGCATCTGGTATCTCATTCATGACATCATCGATGTCGTCGATATCTTCAGGATCAACACCAGCATGAATCAGTTCACGACGTAAAACACCGGATTCATCGACTAAAGACTTCATCGTTTTGAGGTCACCAGAATTAAAATGAATCATGATTGCATCTGTTAGGCCAAGAAAATAGCCGCGACGTCCATCAGAGTATGGCTCATGTTGCGCTATTATATAGGAAGGTTTACGTTTATTTTTGGTATTTTTAAGCTTTTCAGCGAGTTCAAATAGCTTCGGATCAACATCTAAGAGCATTTCTTGCTTTAATCCGAGTTGTACAATCGCTTCTGCAACTTTTTGGGGTGAAACTTCCTCTTGTATGAAATTCAAAAATAGCCCTTCGGCATTTTTGAAGCCAGCTTCAACTCCGAGTTCTCGTTGGGTTATGTGGCCAGACATATCTAGACACTCCTTTTTGTAAGTGAAATTCGCTTACTTAATTATATGAGACATATTTTTGAAAAGCAACGCTTTCAGTCACATAAATACCTTAGCCGGACTCAACTGGGAATTGGCAACCTAATGTGCCCCTTAGAGCCTGTAAAGTTGAGCTCGATTCCGATTATGTGACACAATATACATTGTGTCACATAAACAGAATGTGAAATACTAAAGTGCCGTACTTATGAGTAAGTACGAGTTGCGTAAGTACATGTAATTACAAAATTGTGTACATACACGTAATTACAAATTTTGTGTATACAGGTAAGCACGGACACGTATGCACTTGTAAGCACGGAAAACTTGTGTATACTTGTAAGTACGAAGGGAAGATGATTTCATGGCAGAAAAAGTTGAGAAGCAAGGAAAAATTATTGGTCGCTTTGTCGCACGTAAGTCTGGTAATTCTTTGAGTTTGACGATACCAGCTGAAGTGGGCGTAGAAGCAGGTAAAGAATTTGTTTTGGTTGCCCAAGATGACGGTTCGCTTTTATATGAACCACAACATGTGAACCCATGGCACACGAAAGCGGCAAAAGATTATGACTTCCGTGGTGATCTTGACAAAATGGGCAATGTTTTTGAAGAACCACGAATGGGTAGGGAGTTATAGTCATGCAAATGCCAAAACAAGGCGACATTATTTTTATTGATTCAGAACCACATGCCGGGAAAGAGTTTGGCGGGCATGATCCTGAGCAAAACAACACTCGCCGTCCCATGATTGTGTTGTCAAATACGGATTACAACCACGGAACCAAAATGGTGATTGGAATGCTTGTGACTCACAGCAATTTTGGAGATTCTTCTTGGTATGAACAGTTTGCCGATTTCAATAGTGGTGTTGAAGGCAATATTGTACTGTGGCAGCTGCCAACCTATGATGCTTTGGCGCGTCGCGCTGAAATTGTGGGACATGTTCCGGACAAGCTGCTGAAGCGACTGAAGCAAGATGCAAAAGATATTTTTGAATAGGTGTCACGAAAGACGATCAGAAATAATCTCTGGTCGTCTTTTTATTGAAGTCGTCGTGTATCTGATATGAGTGAGCCTGATAGCTAGCCCCAGGAAGAGGGCCGGCTCGTGTGAACGGCGGCCGCACCCCAAAACAACGTTTTCAAATCGCTATTGACAAGTGGACCAAGGATATTCCAAATCACCAAGCGTAAACCAGTGTATTTTACGATATAATATCAAGACTGTGAGAAGCATGGTACGTTTGATATAATCATATTTGGCAACTTGCCCCAAAAGGGGGTGTGCTCATGTCTAGCTTTCTCTCAGAGGTCATTGCCCCAATAGTGGTGGGGATCGTGATTGCCACATATGCTGATTGGTTAGATCGGCATCGATGACTGATTGCAGTTGTCACTAACCCGCAGCCGGATCCGCACGCAATGGCAGGAAAGTCGATCTCTCTGCACGGAGATCGGCTTTTTGCGCGCACAAAAAAGATGGTGGTCTGCACGCCCGCCATCTTCTGTGTGCCACATGTCCGTGGCTTTCTCTCTGACACTATTATATCACGTCCAAGAAGACTTGCAACTTCAATGCTGATGTGTGACGCTATGCTTGGTGTCAATGAATCAAAAATGTAATCGTGAAAAGGATGCGATATAAATGAGAAAGGGTCTTCATGGGTTTTCGGTAATGCATAGTAGCAGTCTTGATAATTTTCTTGCCGAACAGTTGAAAGACCCAGTGTTTAGCCAATTTTACTTAGAAGCAATGCCGGAATTAGACAATAGCATGGTCGATTTCAAAGACCCGATCGATTGAACAAAGGAAGGAACCCTATGAAGTTAGTAAACATTACCATGCCGACCGCAAGTAAGTACGGCACATTTCAAATTGAAGGCATGGATGCCACTTACTTCAGATTCGACAAACAAGATGGCAAGTTCGTTTTAGAACGTGATTTTTTCGTGGTCGCTGAACGAGACGCTAATCAGCGACAACATCCGATGTCTCAAGCCATGTATAATGATCTGCAAAGCGAGCTATCCCACAGCATCTCTGCAAATGAAAAATAACCGCGATCGATGAAATGTGAATTGGGATAAATTATCCGGCGCTTCCGTTGCGATATTTTGGCGTCCTTGGCAGCCACTGATTTTCCAGCTTCAATCGGCGGTTATGTCCGTATAATTGGTGTAAATTCTAAATAGGACTTTGTGAAATCTGAAAGGAACTTCATTATGCCAAAGGTTGAATTAAATTTAGAAGATGACGAATTAAAGGAACTATTACTAGGTGATCGGGATAAGGCCATGCAATCAATTATGGCTAAGATCCTTGACGAAATTCTTAAGTCCGAAGCGACTGAGCAGATTAAAGCTAAGGCTTATGAACGTTCGGATGAACGAACCAATTCACGGGATGGTTATCGGGTTCGTCAGCTTACCACCCGCGTAGGGTCTCTAGAACTACACGTTCCTAAACTCCGTCATGGCAATTTTTCAACACAGCTGTTCAAACGCTACCAGCGTAGTGAGCAGGCCTTTGATTTGGCATTAATGGAAATGGTAATCCAAGGTGTTTCAACACGTAAAGTAGCTGAGATTACTAAGAAGTTATGTGGGACAGCCTTTTCTAAAAGTACGGTCTCGGCTTTATGCAATAATTTGGACGACCAAGTGCTGGATTTTAACCGACGTCCCCTTACGCAAAAGTATGCTTTTGTGTATGCCGATGCAATTTTATTTAAGGTACACCGTGGTCACGTTGTGACAAGTAATAGCTTACTCGTTGCGATTGGAATCGACCCTAGCGGTCGTCGAGAAGTGCTCGGTTTTGATATCGGTGATAGTGAATCAAAAGCTGCATGGATGGACTTCTTTAGTGAACTTAAACAGCGGGGCCTTGCCAACGTTGATATGTTTGTTTCAGACGCTCATTGTGGCTTAAAGGATGCAATCACTACGCAATTTCAGGGGAGCCTTTGGCAGAGATGTCAATTTCATTTTAGTAATGACTGTACAAGTATTCTGGCACTCAATGATCGTAAAGAAGTTGCTAACCGACTCAAAGATTTATTTAATGCTCCAACGTACGACCAAGCGGTTGAACGGCGTGACCAATTGGTTAAAGATTGGCAGACCGAGTTCCCTAAGGTGGTGAAGAAATTAGAAAATAGTTTTGACGAATTAATGGTGATTTACCAGCTCCCAGAGGAGCTAAGGAAGCGTCTCCGGACGAATAGTACAATTGAGCGGGTTAATCAAGAAATCCGTCGTCGTGACCGTGTAATCCGGATATTCCCGAATGATCTGAGCGTCTTGCGACTAATGGGAGCACTACTGATTGAACAGAATGAAAAATGGGCTGCTGGTCCACAGTACTTAAACATGACCGTTTACCACGGGATTGAAAAAGATGACAATTCAGAAGAAGCCGGTATGCTTAAGCTTGTGAAATGATAAATTCGCGGAATTCAATTTACACCAACATTTTGGACTTGACCCATATTAATAACAAATAGAATTAATAACAGGAGATTATTATGTTTTTAGCTATTAAAGAGATGCTACATGAAAAATTGCGTTATAGCCTAATAGTGGTACTTATATTTTTAGTAAGTTATCTTTTGATTATTCTTACTGGTTTAGCCACTGGTTTAGCTAACCTAAACAAAGCGGCAATTAACGAGTGGGATGCTTCAAGTATTGTCTTAAATAGTGATTCTGAAGGACGTTTACAACAATCTTTTCTTTCACAGGATGAGGTTGCTAGTTTACCCAATAATGGAACCAGAATTTCACAGTATAGTACACTTGTAAAATCAGAAAATGGATTAAAAGAGAATGCTCAATTAGTAGCTCTTGATTCCAAATCGTTCATATTTAAAAAATTGAAAATAACAAGTGGTAGAAAAAATATCCGAAACAATGCCGGCGTCGTATCGGATAAATTCAAAAGTGATGGATTCAAAATCGGTGACTATTTGTTAGTTGCTAATTCATCATTGAGGATTAAAATTACAGGTTTTACACCCAGGGCAACTTTAGGTGCTCTTCCCGTGGTTTATATTTCACCAGACACTATTCAATCACTGAATAAAGGTGTAACAAATGCTGTGGTATTCAAGAATACGTTAAATAATTCAAAAATACCAAAAGGGACTGATCAGTTGAGCATTGACGCATTTATTAATAAATTACCTGGATATAGTGCACAACAACTCACATTCAACTTCATGATTGGTTTTTTGTATATTATTATTCTAATTGTTATTTCAATTTTCTTGTATATTCTGACCGTTCAAAAATTACCCAACTTAGGTGTCTTGAAGGCGCAAGGAGTCTCAACGCAATATCTTGTTTTGAGTACGTTATTTCAATCATTTATTATGTCAGTTATTGGCGTTATTATAGCCATTATATTAGGTGAAATAACAGCTATTACGTTACCCAGCGAGGTACCCATTGTCATCGATAAAAGTAATATTATTTTAACTGGAATCGGTATTATTATTATGTCCTTGTTGGGTGCATTGATACCAATTCGCCAAATTGCCAAAGTTGATCCTTACAAAATTATTGGAGGTTAATTTCATGTCAAATCTAATTTTTGACTCAGTCACAAAAATTTTTGGTGAAGGGAGTAGTAAGTACGTAGCACTAGAAAATATTAATTTCGAAGCAGAAAGCGGTCAGCTTATTTTAGTTGTAGGGCCATCAGGATCAGGAAAAACTACATTTTTGACTATAGCAGGCGGACTACAGACACCAACTAATGGTGACGTAAAAATAAATGACAGTACAATTAACAGTTTGTCCAAAAAACAACAAACAAAATTAAGATTGGAAAAAATAGGATTTGTTTTACAATCTTATAACTTAGTCCCATTTTTAACGGTCGAAGAACAGTTTAAATTCGTAGATAAACTAAAAAAACAAAATTTGACTGAACAAAGAATGCATGATCTTCTTTCTGATTTAGGACTTTTAGAACTGCTAAAAAAATATCCTAATCAACTTTCTGGTGGACAAAAGCAGCGTGTGGCAATTGCTAGAGCATTATACACTGATCCTGACTATATTTTAGCAGATGAACCCACAGCCGCATTAGATACAGATAGATCCATGAAAGTAATCGAGTTACTCAGAGATTTAGCGCACAAAAGAAATAAAATTATTATTGTAGTTACTCATGACTTAAGGTTAAAAGATATGGCAGACAAAGTTTATCAGATAATTGACGGTAAAATGACAATCCTGGAGAAGTAATTTAATTTATGAGGCAGATTGTAAAATTTAAGTTGAACATTTAAGTAGTGGCTGTTCAACTAGGCCACCATATTCTCAATGCTAGTAGTAAATTTGTA
>NZ_AZEU01000094.1 GCF_001435035.1 Lacticaseibacillus manihotivorans DSM 13343 = JCM 12514 | reverse complement strand
GGGTCTAAAATTTTTGGTGTTGAAGAGCACTTCAACGCCGGAAGTTTTAGGCCTTTTTAGATAACAAAAACACCTACTCCTTCCAGTGTTATGCTTTAAGCGACAAAACCAAAAGATAAACGAGGTAGGAATAGATGTCTCAAATAGATATTACACGTAAATTGCTTGGAATTACAGATACAAATATTCATCCGTATGACGTTCGTGAAGCTTTCCACGGCAAAGGCTCAGGGCGCAAAAAGTATTTGATGGTTTATGCTGATTTGACCTATACGCTCACGCATTGCCCCCAGTGTGGATTCCCTGATCTCCGCAAGAACGGTCACAAACTCACTCATATCCACGTCGAGGGTCCCTCAGACCAACCTGTGCTCCTGGAACTAAACAAACAACGGTGGCGCTGCTTGAACTGCCATACCACTTGCACTGCGACGACACCAGTTGTCAAAGCGAATCATTCAATTGGAACCAAGTTGGTGTCGCATGCTTTGAAGCTCGCCGGTCGGGCGCTCACTGAAACGAATATCGCCTTGTTTCTGGGGATCTCAACAAATTCTGTTCAACGGGCTCTTAACGAAAATATTCATCCTCACGCTAGTCGCAAGCTTCCGGAGAATCTGTGCTTCGATGAGTTCCGATCAACGAAATCGGCGATGTCTTTCATTTGTATTGATGCCGATACCCACAAGGCCGTCAAAGTCCTTGGTGGGCGGCTTAATAAGGACATCAAGGAATTCTTCATCAACCAATATAGTGTCGCGCAACGCGCGGCTGTGAAGCGTGTTGTCATGGACATGAACGCTGCTTATCAGCTCATCGTCCATGAGCTTTTCCCCAATGCCGAGATCATCATCGACCGCTTCCACATCGTTCAGATGATTGGCCGCGCAATGGATCAGATCCGTGTCACCACGCTCAAGCAATTAGATGGGAAATCTCGTGAATACAAAGTGCTTAAGTCGCTTTGGCGACTATTCCATTTGGCCCATCCCGATGCCAAGACCTCACACTATTTATTCGGCCTCAACGAGTACTCGACCCAACAAAACGCCATCGACCTTGGAACCTCAGTGTCTCCCAAGTTCAAAGCTGCTTATGAGACTTACATTGCCATCCATGAGGCGTTGATGGGCGGCCATCCTCGTGTGCTCAAACGACTGATTATTGATTACCAGCCAACTGGCTCTGCTATGGACACCGCCATCACCACCTTACGCAAGAACCTACCATGGATCATCAACGCCGCTAAGTCCCCATACTCCAACGGTCCTATTGAAGGCGTCAACCGCAAGATCAAGGAGCTAAAGCGTACGTGCTACGGCTTCGCCAACCAAGCCAACATGTTCGTTCGGATCTACCAGCTCATCGCCTAGCGACTCCTGAAACAATTGCCAGCTCCAAGCCTTCACTAAAACACCACCGCCACTGAATTCACCCTAGTTCTTTAAAAATTAAATAACAAAAAAGCCTCCCACAGTCGGGAAGGCCTTCAAGGGATAAAAACTATCCTTCAACACCAGTTGACAAATTTCC
>NZ_AZEU01000093.1 GCF_001435035.1 Lacticaseibacillus manihotivorans DSM 13343 = JCM 12514 | reverse complement strand
TCAGAACTAACTGATCTCGATAAAGCAAACCTTCGAATTCGCCAGCTCGAAGCTGAGCTCAAAGACAAAGAATTGGTGGAACAATTCGCAAAAAAATTGCTGGAACTCCAGCGCAAGGGGTGAATAAACAACATCGACAGGCCTACCTCGCAATTAAAGAGACCAGTCAAGGCAAGCGCGGTGCAGTTACCAAGTTATTAGCTGTTGTCGGAGTAAGCCGGCAGGCTTACTACAAAGGATTAAAGCGAGAAGAAACGGCTTGGGAAGCCCGCGATCGTCGGCTCAAGGAACGGACACAACACTGGTTTGATTTCCATCATCAAGGTATTGGTGCTGGAAATCTGTTAGTCAACCTTCAGCATGACGAGTCAATTACTTTTGAAGTTACTCATAAAATGGTTCGACGAGTGATGCGAGAACTTGGATTGAAATGCCAAATTCGAGTTAAAAAACACAGTCGCCAAAAAGCTAGTGAGCAATACATCCAAGACAATGTCTTAAACCAAAATTTTGATACGGATGCGCCTAATAAAGTCTGGTTGTCCGACTCGACCGAACTGAGATTTGGTCCAAACGGCGAATATAAAATTCGGTTGAGTGGCGTTCTTGATCTCTATGGACGACTTCTCTTGTCACACCATCTTAGCGTCACTGAAACTTCAGCTGCGGAAATCGAAGTGTTCCAACGTGCATTTGATAGTGTCGGAGCCGTTCATCCATTGATTCATACGGATCGCGGCTCAGCTTACACTTCTGGCGCCTTCAATAATTTTCTTGCACGTTACGATGTAACTCGTAGCATGTCTCGTCCGGGCACGCCATTCGATAATGCGCCAATGGAACGTTGGTGGAATGAGTTCAAATTGCGCTGGATGGATCGTCATTCGATGCCTAAGACTCTCCAAGAACTCGAGAAACTGGTTGAAGAAGGTATTGAATACTTCAATTGCCACAATCGTTCAGCACAAAGAAACGGCCTCACTCCAGATGAATACTGGAATGAAGCCGCTTAGAGACAGATT
>NZ_AZEU01000092.1 GCF_001435035.1 Lacticaseibacillus manihotivorans DSM 13343 = JCM 12514 | reverse complement strand
GAACACCCTACGAAGTTTTCTATAATGAGACTTTGCACTTAATTTGACAATTCACCCTTTATAAAATAATCCCTTTGATGGCTAAATTAGCTAAACATTCTTTCAAATATGCGTCATTATGCTCTGGATAAATTGGGTTAGTGATCGGGCATTCTTTCAAAATTATGTATGGATCACAATGAATACCGCGGTAAAGCGGATTAAACCAGTTTTTATTGGGGTGATATCCGCGGTGCTGCATTTCATGCAGTACCAGTAAGTGAAATTGATAGAGTTTATATGGCGAGTGCTTGAATACATAATTAACAGTTGCATGTTTTTTACCCCAGCCATTGCCTCTTAGAGCGGCAAGTTCTCGATGCTGCCCTAGTAGTTGCTGGCGAGGAAGTTTATTAATGAGTTGCTCATGCCAAAGTCGCATACTTAGCCTCCTGTTCTCTCAGCTTATCTATCAATGTATTATAGAGAATAATTGCTGCAATAGCTCGCTTAATATCAACCAAAATCAATTTGATCGAGCATGGTTTCTTGACTGGCTTGATCCAAGCCTAAATAAGCTAAAGTCATGGCCTCGCTGGAATGATTTAATAAGTGCATGACCAAACCAATATTATAATTAGACTGCGTGTAGACCCGATAAGCGCCGGTTTTACGCATGGTATGAGTACCAAGATAATTAATTCCCGCAAATTGCAAGAACAAGTTAGCCACTCCGTGGCACGACACCGTGAGGCGAAC
>NZ_AZEU01000091.1 GCF_001435035.1 Lacticaseibacillus manihotivorans DSM 13343 = JCM 12514 | reverse complement strand
GCAAAGAAAATACCGTTAAATCAAGATTAGTACTTGACTAACGGTAGAAAAAACCACGGCCCAGCATGTGATTCACTGGCCCGTGGCCCTGCTCGATTTGTTCAACTTTTGATTCGACTGGTCTGCCAGTCTCAGATGATGCAGTGGGTGAATTCAAGAAAGCCAAGCTTCCTCCAAGGTCAGTGGCCTGACACGCTTGTCGTTGTCCCAAACACACAAGCATAGGTTGGTTTGTCCTACGAGTTTGCTCGTTTACCCTGGTTTGTCGCGTACCCAACGCGACTTCTCAGTGCTGCACTCTGGGTATTAGGTCTGGAGCCAGTGTCACCACTTTTTCCAGTGAGCGTCCCGGCGGAGTCAAAGGATCACCTCGCGCGCTGCAGTCGCGCTGCCTTCGATTCCGTGGAATCCATCGTTAAGATAGCATGCTAGAAATGACTTTGCAAACGTTTTCTATACGGAAATGCAATCTTAATAAATTCTCAGTGGTGGATAAAGAATGGTTTATTCACGAAAATTACTATCTTCATGATTTCATACATTCCAATCAAGCATATGACATTCCCAGATTTCGAATGACTCGCACGTTGACATCCCCTACTTAACTCTTATACTGAAAGTAGCTTACAAATGATAAGGAGCGATTATATGACTAAAGCACTCATTGTCGTCACCAACCACGCCCGCTTTGACGGGACGAACCGCGCCACTGGTGTGTGGTTTTCTGAAGCGACGCACTTTCATGATGTCATGAGCCAAAATGGCATCGCCGTCGATTATGTTTCCCCTGAAGGCGGCTACGTGCCACTGGATCCGGCATCACTCACCCAAATGGATGATTTGAACTGGACTTATTATGGCGACCAAAGTTATCGGCAAAAATATCTCGCTCATTCCCTGTCTCCGATCCAAGTTGACCCGACCCTTTATGATATTATTTATTTCGCCGGGGGTCATGGCGTGATGTGGGACTTTCCGAAAAACCAAGCGCTTGCAGACATCGCCAAAAAGATCTATGCCCAAGGTGGCGTCGTTTCTGCAGTTTGCCATGGCGTCGTCGGCTTGTTGGCCATGGGGGATTTCATCAATGGCAAAAAGCTCACCGGCTTTACGAACGAAGAAGAAGACATCAATCAACTGACCACCATGGTGCCATTTTTAGCTGAAGATGCACTGAAAGCAGCTGGTGCCGATTATTCTAAAGCCGATCCGTTCACAGAACATGTGGTTGTGGATGGGCGCTTGATCACCGGTCAAAATCCGCAATCTGCACATGGCGTTGGCCAAAAAGCAGCCGATTTGCTGCAAGAGGCGCTTCAATGACCCAATTTTCGAACCCGTTCACCTTTAAATCTGGCGTCACCATTACCAATCGCTTGGTGATGTCGCCGATGACCACCCAACAAAGTTTTTACAATGGCACGGTCACCCAAGACGAAATTCAATATTACGCCGATCGCGCCAAAGGTTTAGGCGCGATCATCACTGGGGCGGCCAATGTGCAAGCCCAAGGCAAAGGCTGGCCTGGTGAATTGTCGATTGCAACTGATGATATGCTCCCGCAATTGCATGCTTTAGCTGGGGCTATTCAAGCCCAAGGCGCCAAAGCCATTGTGCAGATCTTCCACGCTGGGCGAATGACGCATGCGGCGACTTTAATGGGCGAACAACCAGTTTCTGCCAGTGCGGTTGCGGCTTTGCGTCCTGACGCTGAAACACCGCGGGCGATGACCACCGATGAAATTCACGACACCGTCATTGCCTTTGGAGAGGCTACTCGCCGCGCGATTCAAGCCGGATTTGATGGCGTTGAATTGCACGGCGCCAACACCTATTTACTGCAACAATTCTTCTCGCCGCATTCCAATCGGCGCGAAGATGATTATGGTGGTAGCCGAGAAAAACGGTATCGCTTCATTAAAGAAGTCCTCGCTAGCGTTTTTGCAGCAGTGGAAAAATATGCTGATCACCCATTTTTAGTCGGCTATCGCCTTTCGCCTGAAGAATTTGAAACCCCTGGCATTCGCTTTGACGACACGCTGTGGTTGTTGGATCAATTGAAAGCCACGAACTTGGATTATGTGCATATCTCGTTAAATGCATATGATCGGGTGGCGCGAGATGATCAGCATGATCAAAAATCAATTTTAGCTTATGTCCATGATCATTTGACAGGACAGTTGCCATTGATCGGCGTCGGCGGTGTGCGCACGCGCCAAGACGTGAATCATGTGTTGCAAAATGCGGAACTCGTGGCAGTCGGCCAACAATTGTTATATGACCCAAGCTGGGCAGTGAAGTTAGCCACAGGGGCTGACGACGCGATACTGCAAGTGCCTTTTAAAGAAGCGGTGAAATTTGTCCCGCTGAACACCCCACTGCATGATTTTGCCGCAGCGCGTTTTCAGCATTGAGCGCCAGCAACTCGAATTTGCTCAAAAAACTGGCTTCAAACTTGCCAGCCGGCAAATCTTGTTTTAACATAACCCTATCAATAGCGTTACGGATCCTTAGTCCTTACTAGGCGCAGGATCAGTGACGCTTTTTTCATGGAATGGAGTTGACAGCATGTTTGCCATTATTATGCATCACACACACGGCCGGGCGCGGTGGGCCTTTTTCCTCGCCCCTTTGATCATGCTCGGCGAAGTGTCGTGTGATTTACAACAGCCAACGTTAATGTCGCAGATCATCGACACGGGCTTGGCCCACGGCGACGGCCAATACGTGTTGCACCACGCACTGTTGATGCTGATGTTTGCCGTGCTGGGATTGATTTGCGGTGCGACTTGCGGAACCTTGGGCAGTTATGCCTCCTTAAAAATGGGTGAATCCCTGCGCGCTGAAATGCTACAAATCGCGTTATCATCACGCGATGCCGCAGGACTCAAGCCAGCCACGTTGATCACGCGCATCACCAATGACGTCACCCAAATGCAAAATTTGGTGATGATGGTCACCCGAGGCATGGTGCGCGCGCCGATGCTATTGCTTGGCGGCATTGTGATGTCCACCTTGGTTTGTCCTGACCTCGCGCCGATTTTATTTATCATTATGCCAATTCTGGTGATCTTCATTTTGATCGTGATGCGACGCTCGTTGCCTTTGTATACCCAAATGCAAGCCGCAGTGGATCGCGTCAACCGCGGGATGCGCGAAAACTTGCAAGGCGCAAAAACCATTAAGTCCTATGTACTTGAGGACCATCAATTCGCCGAATTCAAACAAGCCAACCAGAACTTGCAAACCACCAGCCTCAATGCGGCGATGGCGACTGTCACCTTAGCGCCAGTGATTCAATTGCTGTTAAATCTGGGCGTGGTGATCGCGTTGAGTTATGGCGGCAGCTTGGCCATTCATGGGTCGATTTCTGATGGTCAAATCATCGCCTTTGTCAATTATATGATTCAAATCACCACGGCCATGATTCAAACTGCCAACATCATCACTGCCTTTTCGCGGGCGATCACCTCTGCCGCGCGGGTACAAGCAGTGCTTGATGAAACTGCGCCAATGCCTCAAGCCAGTGCGCCACTGCCAAATGCCAGTTCGATTGAATTTGCGCATGTGACGTTTGGTTTTGATCAAAGTACACCGATTTTAAATGATGTGTCGTTTGTGGTGCCTGATGGTCATAGCCTCGGCATCGTCGGCCCCACTGGCGCTGGGAAAACCACTTTGATCAATTTGTTGACGCGTAGCTTTGACGACTATTCAGGAAAAATCACGATCGGTGGCACGGATATTCAAACACTCTCGTTGGCTGATGTGCACACTAAAGTCAAAGTGGCGCTGCAAGATGCCATTTTATTTGCTGGCACGATTGCGTCCAACTTGAGCTTTGGCGGCGCTGCTACCCCAGAAGCCTTGTCCACTGCCGCGCAAATTGCCGATGCCAATGAGTTCATCACCCCCTTAGCGAAACAATTTGATGCCCCAGTCGAACAACGCGGGAAAAATTTTTCTGGTGGCCAGCGTCAACGCTTGAACTTAGCGCGGGCGTTCACCAATGATCCTGACATTGTGGTGCTCGATGATGCCACCAGTGCGGTGGATCAAAGTACCAACGCTGAAATCAAACAACAACTCGCCCAGGCTCGGCAACATCAAACCACCTTGATTATTTCCCAACGGGTGACCAATGTGATCGATTGTGATGAAATTATCGTGTTGGAAGCCGGAAAAATCACGGCGCGCGGCGATTCACAAACCGTTTATCAAAATTCTCCATTTTATCGACAATTGGTGGATACACAGTTAGGAGGTGGCCGCCATGCAAATGAATAGACCGCGCCGCAACATTCATCGAGAAAAAGTCAGTGTCGGTGATTGGAAAGCCACGATCAAACGGCTGTGGCATTACTTAGCCAACAGTCGCAAGTTTTTGGTGATCGTTTTCCTGTTAACGGTGATCACCACCGTTGTCACCATTGTCGGCACGCGCATCAACGGGATCGTGATCGATCGCTACATCTCCCATCATCAACTGCACACCTTGCTGCTGGTGTGCGGTATCATGGCCATTGTGTATGTGATCGCCAGCGTCGCCGTGTATTTTCAAAACAGCTTGATGATCTCGGTGGCGCAATCCACCAGTGCTGCCATTCGCCAAGATGTGTTTAAAAACTTGCAACACCAGCCGATGCGCTATTTCGATACGCATGATAATGGCGATGTGATGAGTCGCTTGACCAATGATGTCGACAATATCAACAGTGCTTTGATGCAGACTTTTGTGCAGTTGTTCACTGGGATCATTTCGATCATCGGTATGGGCGCGGCAATGCTTTGGCTGTCGCCTGTCCTGTTTGCCATCACCTTGTTAGCCACTGTCGCGACCTATTTATTCTCGCGAGGCGTCGCGCGCTTAACGCAAAAAGCGTTTATGACCCAACAAGTGGCCCTAGGCAGTTTGAACACGCAAATTGAAGAATCGGTTTCTGGTAAACAAGTGGTGCAATTATTCAATCATTTGGATGCGACGCAAGCACATTTTGATGAAACCAATCGGCGCTATACGCATGCTGCGTTCATTGCGCAAGCACTGTCGAGTATCATCGGGCCGTTCAACAACATGACCAACAATGTCGCATACGTGCTGATCACAGCCGTTGGCGCGGCGTCGATTTTAGGGCATGTCGGCAGTATCACCGTCGGCGTGATTTTTACCTTTTTAATTTATTTGCGGAATTTTACCGGACCGATTAATAACTTATTGGATCTGATCAATACCTTACAATTATCGTTGGTTTCAGCCCAGCGGGTGTTTGAGTTAATCGATGCGCCACGCGAAAGTGATTTACCTGACGCAGTGGCGGTGACCCATACTGATGGTGCCGTCGCTTTTGATCATGTCAGCTTCGCCTATGACGACACGCGCACGATTTTACATGATATCGATTTGCAAGCCAAACCAGGCGCAGTGGTGGCGTTAGTCGGACCCACTGGTGCGGGCAAAACGACGATCATGAATTTATTAACCAACTTGTATCCCCTGCAACAAGGGCGTGTTTTGCTCGATGATCGCGATGTGACCACCATCAAGCGCGCGAACTTGCGGCATTTGATCACCGTGGTGCAACAAGAATCCTACTTATTCACCTTATCGATTCGCGAAAACATTCGTTTAGGCCGCCCGGAAGCCACGGACGCAGAAGTTGAACAAGCTGCCATTGAAGCCAATGCGCACACCTTTATCACGCAATTACCAAATGGCTACGACACGATGTTATCGGAAAATGCCAGCGCCTTGTCGATCGGTCAGCGCCAATTGTTGAGTATCGCCCGCGCCTTTGTCACCCAAGCGCCGATCCTGGTACTCGATGAAGCGACCGCCGCGATCGATTCCAACACCGAAGCCTTGATTCAAGCGGCGATGAGTAAGTTGATGCAAGGCAAAACTAGCTTTGTGATCGCCCATCGGTTATCGACCATTCAAGCGGCGGACTTGATTTTAGTCATTGATCAAGGGCATGTGATCGAACGCGGGACCCATGAATCCTTGTTAGCTCAAAATGGCTTTTACGCCCAACTATACAATGCGCAATTTGACGCGTAAACGCAAAATCGCCCAACCTCATTGCAAAGGTTGGGCGATTTTTTTATCGAATAGCATCGCACGTGCCAAAAAATGAAAGCGGTGTTATGCTATAAGGAAGTTAGAATTCTTCATAAGTGGCTGGATCCTGGCCTTTGGTGCGGCCGTCTGGTTTGGTGAGTTGGGCGATGGCGGCCATTTCTTGATCGGTCAGTTCAAAATCAAACACGTTGAGGTTTTCTTTTTGGCGACTGAGATGGGCAGACTTGGGAATGGTCATCACGCCGAGTTGTAAGTCCCAGCGCAAAATCACTTGACTGATGGTTTTGCCGTGAGCCTGGGCGATGGCTTGCAAAGCTGGTTCTTGCAACACGGCACTGGCGCGGCCCAGTGGACTCCAAGCAGCCGTCAGCACATGACGCTCGGCATCCGCCTCGATTTGCTTGGCTTGATTGAAGTAAGGATGCAATTCGATTTGGTTGACGACTGGCATCACGCCGGTTTCAGCATAGAGCCGATCGAGATGTTCCGGCAAAAAGTTGCAAACCCCAATGCTTTGCACCAAGCCGAATTTTTGCGCAGCGATCAAGGCTTGCCAAGCTTCCACATATTGGTCGCGTTTGGGATTCGGCCAGTGGAGTAAGTACAAGTCAAAATGATCCAAGCCACTGCGAAATAAACTTTCTTGTAAATGGTCGATGGCATCTTGGTAGTGGTAATAGCGCCCTGGGAGCTTGGATACCACCGTCAGTTCATCGCGCGCCACACTGGAGCGGCGAATCGCCTCGCCCACTGCGCCTTCATTTTCATAATTATACGCGGTATCGATCATCCGATACCCGGCGTCGATGGCACTTTGAATCGCGCGGACGCCGCTGATCCCATTGAGTTTGTAAGTGCCAAAGCCTAAAGCCGGCACTGATTGTCCGTCAGCGAGTTGATAGTTGAACATATTTGCCTCCTGATTGAAATTTGGTTTCACGTTCAGCTTAAAACCCGAAATTTTACTTGTCAAATTGAAAGGTGGCGCCTTATGCCGAATATTTTTGCATTGCATCAAGTCAACCTCACCCTTGAAGACAAACCCATTTTACAAGACATCAACTTACAAGTCCCGACCGGTGCTTATCTCACCCTCACCGGCCCATCCGGTTCTGGCAAAAGCACGTTGTTGCGGGTGTTGGCCACTTTGCTCACCCCCACCAGCGGCACCATCAGCTTTGATGGTAAGCCGCAAGCCGACTACCCCAAAACCGATTACCGGAAACTGGTTTCTTATTGTTTTCAACAGCCGAGTTTGTTTGGCGACACCGTCCAAGATAATCTCGCCTTTCCGTTTATGATCCGGAAAATGGATTTTGACGAAAACCGCGCTCGTCAAGCTTTGCAAAGTGTCGATTTGCCAGAAAGCATGCTGACGGCTAAAATCACCAGCTTAAGTGGCGGGGAAAAACAACGGGTCGCATTAATCCGCAATTTACTGTTTCCGCCAAAAGTGTTATTGCTAGATGAAGTGACGACTGGCCTAGACCCAGACACCAAAGCCATCGTCCATCAATTGATTGAAACTTATCATCGCCAAGGCATCACGGTGATCGCCGTGACGCATGATGAAACCGAAGTCGCCAAAGCCTCGACGTTGTTGCGCTTGGTGGCAGGACGATTGGAGGATTAACCATGCAAAACAATTTAATCGTATCGCCCACTGCGTTGACTTTGGCCGTGGTGTTGGTGATGATTGCGTTAGCCATTAACTTCAAAGAAAAAATTGGTCTAGAGCACGACTTGGTCATCGGCGTGGTGCGCGCTGTCATTCAACTTACCGTGGTCGGTTACGTGCTGACTTATATTATTCGCGTCGATCGATTGTGGCTCACGGCGTTGATGGTCGCCATCATTATCGGCAACGCTGCGGTCAATGCCCGCGGGCGCGCCAATGGGATCCCACATGCTGGACTGATTTCACTGGTCGCGATTTCGGTGGCGACCTTGTTAACGCTGGGCTTTTTATTGATCGCGCATGCCATCGCCTTCATCCCCAGCCAAGTCGTGCCGATCACCGGGATGATCGCCAGCAACGTGATGGTCGCCATCGGCTTGTGTTATCGCCAACTCAATGCCGGCTTTCACGACCAGCGTCAAGCCATCATGGAGCGCTTAGCGTTAGGTGCCGATCAAAAACAAGCCGCCATCACCATTGTGCGCTCAGCGATTCGCACGGGAATGGCGCCGACTATCGACTCGGCCAAAACAGTCGGCTTGGTCAGTTTACCAGGGATGATGAGCGGGTTGATTTTTGCTGGGGTCGACCCGACCAAAGCCATCATGTACCAAATCATGGTGACGTTCATGTTGCTTGGCGCCACCAGTTTAGGTAGTGTGATTGCCGCGTATCAAGCTTATCCGCAATTTTTCAATCGTGATTTACAGTTGCGTTAAACGAAAATATCGCCGCCTTTTTAAAAAGGACGACGATATTTTTTTACAAATTTAGACTGCACATTTGCAATCTTGTTCAAACAATCAGCGTCGTAACAGGTTTGTTTAACCAGTCACATTCCTAAGACCTAGTGATGCGACCCCGTTTGTAGCAATAGTACCACGGTCCCATCATCTTTTAATTGATACTCGATGACCCAATCACTTGCACGCTGACCAACGTGGATTTCACGAAAAGCTTTTTTATTCCCGGTCAACTGATGATCCCAAAGCCGTTCAAGTTCGGCTTGGTCTTCTTTCAACAATGCTTCAACAGAATGATCAAGCAGCGCCATATTCCAACCTGAACGCTTTAATCGCTTATATTGTTTTTTGTAGGTGTGAGTATACTCAACGGCTCTCATAGCTTATCCATCGCCGCTTTATACGCAGCATAATTATCGGCATGCTCAACTCGACCTGCCTTAACATCGGCTAGGGCATCAGCCAAAGTTGCGTCAAGTGGATCAGCGGCACTTGGCGTAAATGGCATGCGCTGATCATGTGCAACTTGATTGAGATAAATACTGATCCCAGTGCTCATATCCATGCCCATGGCTTTGAAAGCTGCCATTGCGGCATCTTTTGTTTGCTTATCAATACGAGCCTGAACAGTTACGCGCACTTCTGATTTTGATCTTGATTTAGTTGAAGACATTCAAACGCCCCCTTTGATATTATACTTTAATGTTATCATTCTAAATGCAGTTGTCAATATATCACATGCAAATAGCATGTCATAACGTTGCAAATTGCCGTCATTCATCCGTCTAGCCTCATTGATCGCAGATAAAAATTCGAGACATAAAACGAAAATATCGCCGCCTTTTTAAAAAGGACGACGATATTTTTTTACAAATTTAGCACTAAGTTGTACCACACTTCCCCAGCATGGCTAGAAGCCGATACCCCTTCATTCACATAACCATTGGCTTCATAAAACGGTACTAACCGCTTCAAACAGGTTAACGTGATGGCTTGGCGATGCTGAGCCGTGGCTACGGTTTTCAATTGCGCCAACAACGCTGACCCTAACCCGCGATGTTGAGCCGTTGGGGAAACCGCTAAACTCAACACGGACTGATATTGGGCGCTTTCTGCATTCGGCCGCGCATCGACAAATAAATCATCAGCTAAATAGCGCTGATCGATGGCTGGGCCAACGATGTAGCCGAGCACTTGATTCTTTTCCGAAGCGACAATAAAGGTATCTGGGTATTGCGCAATGCGCGCTTGCATCGCGGTTTGAGTCGCCGCTTCATCTGGCGTAAAGCCGGCGTTTTCAATGGGCATGATTTGTGAGAGATCTGCGGGTTGAGCAGCGCGAAACTTGAGGGTCAAAAGCCAACACTTCCTATTATCAGTTGTCTTTAGTGTAGCATTACGGGTTTTGCACCGCTACCCCGATCAACCCAGGCCCGGTGTGTACGCCGATCGCCGGTGAGACTGATCCCGTGAATTCAACGTGGCGGCCGGTGGCTTCGATTTGGGCAGTCACCTCATGCAACAACTCGAAATTCGCGCCATGTGCGACGGCAATGGTCGCGTGCGGGCCTGCAGTCGCCAACGCGATGTCGATCAATTTCTGCACGGCTTTTTTCTCAGAGCGAACTTTTCCGACGGCGATGATCTCCCCGTTATCGTTCACAGACAACAACGGTTTGATGTTGAGGACACTGCCAAGCGTGCCGGCGACTTTGCCGATGCGCCCGCCGGCTTGCAAATAGGTGAGGCTGGGAATGTATAACCACACGCCAGAATGCTGAATTGAATGTTGGACCGCGGCAATCACGTCGGCGAATTCCTGACCGTCAGCGATCAGCTTCAAAGCGTATGCGACCAGCAACCCACTGCCGATGCCAGCACTTTTAGTATCTAATACCATCACTTGACCCGCTTTGAATTCTTGAGCCGCCAAGCGCATGCCCTGATACGTCGCTGACAACGCGCCAGAAATCGACAAGGCTAAAATCTTAGTGTAGCCGGCGTTGAACAGATCTTGCATATGCGCTGCGACCACTGCTGGTGCGGGACTGGCAGTCTGCGGCAAATTGTTTGGGGTTAAATGCGCATAAAATTCATCCGGCGTGAGATCGACGCCGTCTAAATAATCCACCCCATTTTGGCGGACGTTTAACGCGACGATGGCGAGATTTGGGGATGCAGCGATCACACTTTGTGGGACATCACAGCCGGAGTCGACCAAAACGGCGATTTTTTCTGACATGTTTTTCCTCCTGAATTCGATGTTACCGTGATGATACCGATTTTCGATGAGTTTGTAAACGGGGTGAACTAAATTTAATTTTTATCTGCCAGCGCAAAAAAGCGCCAGCCCGATTGTAATCGAGCTGACGCATCATCATTATTTTAATTTCAATAGCGCGGCTTGACTGATGTCGTTGGCTTGCACTTCATGATAGCCCGTGACATACGCCCTTTAGCTTTCAGCGCCAAGTAGTGATCCAACTTGAACTGCTTCATCCCCGTGAATTCGATCGGACGAGTATTGCCTTTGGCGTCAACGGCAGTTTGTTTGTAAACTGGGGTACCATAGCTGTCTTGTGAATCAGGTTTCGTGGTTTTGACGTAAATGGTTTTTTCCGGCACCAAAGGGTTAAGGGAGTCGACGACTGCGGCAACTTGACTGCTACTTTGCGCAGTGGCGAACTTTGCGCCAAATAAGACGGCGACCACCAGTACCGCTACTGTGGCCAAACTGATCAAAATCTTTTTCATTTTCTTTGCCTCCAAGCAATTGATGTTTCTAGCATAACGAGAATTGCTTGTGAGGTCTTGCGCTAAGCGATGGATTTTCAGTTCAGCCTTGAGACCGAAAAAACACCCCGACGTCAAGCCGAGGTACGCGCATTTAAAATCAAGTCATTGGCAAACTTGCCGACATCATCCCCACACACTGCCAACACATCGAGGCCTTCTGCGGCACTGGTTTGAAAGAGTTCCAACAATTGCGTCAACACGGCGCCAGTATCATGCGGGACATACGGGGCGACTTTGAAGGCATAATTTTGAATCGCATCAAACACGATCACATAATCTTTGGGCAAGGCTTTAACTTCTTTTCGGAAAGCCAGCCAAGCTTTTTTATCTGAAATCACGCTCATCTGCTTACCTCCCAAGTTTTAGGTGGACGTGACGATTGAGCTGGGCGCCCATTTTTTCCAGTAACAATGGGATGCCATTGGCGTTGGCCGCTTGCGTCGCAAAACTGGCTGGATCAGTCCCCAATGCGTCATCGATCAACAAGCCATCGCCGGCTGCTTCTTCTAAATAATCCACCAAACCCGCAAACACTGGCATCAAATCGCGCCCGGTAAAGCTCGCCGACACGTTCATGCCACTCATCAATGCCGCCTGCATTTGCGCCCAAGCTTCTGGGTAGCCAGCAGGTAGTTGGTCAATGCGCTTGGCATAAGCTTTTAAATCTGCCGACATATCATTGCCGGTGATGGTATTCCAAAAACTGACCATGTTAAGCCTTCCTTAATTGCGTCATTTTGCCAGCAAGAAAATCCCACCTGGCCCAAAAATTCGTCAAATATTCTTGCCCTGCTGCATTCAATGAATAAAACTTGCGCTGGGGGCCAAGCGTTGACTTGCGGCGTTCGACCTCCAATAAGCCTTGTTTTTCCAAGCGCAACAACACCGTGTACACCGTGCCTTCAACGATATCTTCAAGGCCCAGGTCTTGTAAATATTTAGTGATTTCGTAACCGTAAGTTTCGCCTTGAGCAATGTGTTGCAACACGATGCCTTCTAAGGCGCCTTTCAATAATTCTGTTAATCCGTTCATCGTCTACTCCTTAGTGTTGCTAAGTACATGACTATAATATGGCTAAGTAGCCGGATTGTCAATCTTGCATCGCCCACATTTGTTTGAGATAAGCGCGATAGCCTTCGCGAAACTTTTCTGGCCCGACTACTTTCAAGTTCGTCCCGCATTGCGCCAAAAAGCGGTACGTGTCAGGATTATCGCCAACGGGTAACACCGCATCAAAGTCGGCCTCGCGATTATCAGTGATCACTTGTTGGCCAAAATGCGCCACCACAAAACTGCGGCAGGCTTGTAAGCCAGTGACGTTTACGTCGACGCGCTGCCCATCCCCGCCGCCACCTTGCCAGCCTAACGGCACGTTAGCTCTCGGCCTAAACTCAGCTTGTTCGATCAGCGCCGTCATGCGCGACACCCGAAACGTGCGAAAGGCCTGGCGCTCCGTCGCATACCCCACCAAATACCAGCTGGTGTTGCGCCACAATAGTTGATACGGTTCAACCAAACGGCTCGTTGCCACCCCATTGCGATCGTAATAGTCAAAGGCGATGAAGTGATGCGATCGGATCGCTTGTTGCAAGGTTTGCACGACAGCAGATAAATTCTGTGCTCCATTGAAGTCGATGGCGAGACTGCGGTTTTTTGTGGTTGGCAATAAGCCGGAGACTTTGGTTAAGGTCATCGCGACATCTGGATCCACGAGCAGGGCATCGAGTCCCTGAACTGCGGCGAGAATATTTTGCAGATCTTTCACACTTAATAAGCGCTTGTCGATTTTGTAAGTGTCGAGCAGCCGAAACCCACCGTTTACGCCTCGGGTGGCGACGACTGGAATGTGCGCAGCAGACAAGTGATCCATGTCACGTAAAATCGTGCGCTTGGTGACTTGGAATAAATCCGCAAAAGTTTGCGCTGAAATGGTGTCTTGGGCCAACAACATCATCACGATATTGATCAAGCGATAAGTTTGCATTTTTTCTGTGCTTTCTATTGAAATGATGACAGCTAGATGTCACCTTTCTCCTATTATACTCAAGTCATCATCTAAATGGAGGCAACCCTTATGCAAATCGATCACTTTGGTTCTGTCACCCTCGCCGTCACTGACAACTTGGTCAGCTTGCCGATGCCTGAAGCGCTGGCCAATTTATCCAAAGCCAAGCTCGTCGCCGCCCGCCAAGCCGAGTTCACTTATCACGCGGTCAATGCCAATGTTGACGGCCAACAACATTACTTTGTGGAAACTGGTGACGACCACAGCACTTATACCTTGCCGGCAGGTGATTATGCGACATTTAAAATGACCCGCGCGAATCGCTTAGCCTTGGATCAATTCATCGGCCAAGCGTATGGCAAAATCGCACAAGCTGGGTATCGCCCCGCCGGCAATTACAACTTAGAAACGTTAAGTGACGCGATGTTTACCGTTCAGATCCCCGTGGTGAAAGCTTGACTTCAAGCGATCGCCAGCCAAATTCACTTGGCCGACGATTTTTTCTGTAAATCGTTTGCATCTATCTCATTAATTGTGCGACCCCGTTGCCATACCACCAAAATATTGTGGATACAAGACTAGCATCCACAAAATATTGTGGCATAATAGTTTTTGCAATTATCATTTAGGGGGCACTATTGATGAACGAATCACAGAACTATTTCAGCTGGCTGTTTAACCAATTAAAAGGTTGGCCACAACAAAACTACTACTTGTTTTATTTCGCGTTAGGCGCACAACTGATGACGTTGGTTAACGCACCGATCACGCCGGTGGCTTTGATCACCTTCTTTGGGACGATGATCGGGGTATTATGTGTCTTGGCAATCAACGCCACCAAAGCCGTTAACGGCTGGTTGGGCTTGATTTCCGCTGCTTGCTTTATTTTTGTGGGCTTCACGGCCAAGAACTACTTATCCATTTTCGAACAAATCGCTTATGTGGTCACCTTGGATCTGCCTGTGTTGATCTCGGTGCGCACTTGGAACGACGACACGGCCAACAACCTCAAGCGCTTTGCCGCTAAGCAATGGGTCATCTCCATTGCCTTCACGTTAGTTGTTTGGGCAGTTTCTGCCGTGCTCATCGGCAAGTTCACCAACGACCCACGCCCGATTTTTGATGGGATGGCCTTTGCCATTTCCTTAACTGGTGGGATCGTCTGCTTCTTGCGTTACAACAATCAATACTTCTGGTGGTTGTTCTCCGGGATCGCCCAATTGGTTTTATGGGCGATCACCTTTGCCCAAGGGGATGCATCCTTGGCGATGGCCATCAACTCTTCCATTTATGTCATCAACGACATTTTAGCCTTCACGGTCAGCCCTTGGTTTAACACTGGCCGCCGCAAGTTAGGCTTGAAGGAAATCCACTAAGATAGTAGTATTAAAACATTGACGTCTCAATTGGCGAGCAGCTTTTGCTCGTCTTTTGTGCTGTAAAAACGACAAACAGATGAAAGAAGTCTAATCCATGATTTATATTCTCGGCTCCATCGGCGCTGGCAAAACCTCGCTGACTCGTATCTTGTCTAAAGACCTTGCTGCGCCTGCTTATTATGAAGACGTTGAAGGCAATGGCATGATCGCCAACATGCTCAACAAGTTCTACGCAGCTGGCGCAGACAGCCGTAAAACAACGGCGACGATTTTGCAGATCGCCTTTTTGACCTTCCGTTATCAACAACTCAAAAAAGCCTTGGTCCAAGACAACGCGGTGATGGATTCGAGTTTGGAATCTGATTTTGTTATGGCTAAGCAACTCCACGACAACGGCGAAATCGATGATATCGACTACAACGTTTACGTGACGCTTTCCCAAGAAATGCAAGCCAACGTCAATGGCTCTCCTTTCAACGGCTTACCAGATTTAGCGGTTTACTTACAAATCGACCCAGAACACGAAATCGATGAAATTCAGTCCCGTGGCCGCGAAATGGAAGATATTCGCGAAAAGCCGGAATTGGTGGATTACTACCACCGCGTGAACCATGCCTACCGCGATTGGTCCAAAGGCTACACAAGATCGACGATGATGACCATCAACCGCGACGACTTAGATTTCGTCAATGACAAAACCGACCGCAATGCGGTGCTTGATGCCATTGAATCAAAGCTCGTGGAACTTGGTAAGTTATCCCCAGAACGCTTTGCAGAAATCAAGGCAGCCCGGGCCTGATCCAATTGATATCCATAGGTTGAGACATCATTCGTCTCAACCTATTTTTTTATTTCGCTGTCCGGCATCGTGAGGGTTTCATGGCAGCCATCAGGTGCCAGTGGTCTCGCTGCGTTACGTAACTGAAATCATCTCTCGTGGCCGGCCGGCTCCAGAAATCGGCACAAACCGCCGATGTTCTTATGCCTGAATTCAAAGCCGAAACCCGCGTCTTTGAATTCGCCTGAAATATTAGCGGAGCCAGAAGACCACTGTCTCCGCTAATATTTCTGCCACGTTCGATGATTTCAGTTCCTCCACTCCGCCAGACCACTGGCACCTGATGGCTACGAAACGTCCATTACCAACGTCTATGTGACGATCAATTCAGAAATACGGTCGCACGTAAGCGGATTGAATTTGTAAGCTAGTAATCACAACGAACAAAATCTGGGGGCTGCGATGGTTTGGTAGAACGGAGGTGAATTGGACCATTGCCCGCGAAAGTGTTAGCAAGTGAGACGCAGATTTGTGGCGGCTCGCGCGGATTTCACCGGCAAATTTTGAAACGGAGCGGGTTTCTCCGTTTCAAAATTTAGGCGAAGGAACATCGGCCCGGGTTTGGCCGATTTCCGTAGCCGGCCGCACCGGCAACTGGCCCAATTCATCGCAGTGGCGAAAAACCTCGCAGCCCCCAGAGTTTCGGGCCACTAGGCAATTGGTAAGGCTACTGGAGGATCGAAAACATGCTGTCGATGCCGGTGCGCATTTGCATCAAAACGGCATTTTACGCGCCAAACAAAATCCCCTTAGACCACAATGGCTTAGGGAGATTTCAACATTATTCCGCTAACACGCCATGCACCACCAGCACTTCACCATCTTCAACCGGCGCTTCTAGCCAGTGAAATTCGGCTGGCTGCATAACGATCGCTTGACCGGGAACTAACGTCGTTTCAGCGCCATCGGTGTGAAACGTGATCTGACCTTTGATCGCGACGACCGTCACCGTCATTAACGAACGGTGGCGCTTGACCTGAGTACCTTTGGGGATCACCAAGCGGACAATACTTAAATGCCGCTGAGGTGACGCGGATGTGCCTAATTTATGCAGCAATGATTTGATCACGCCCAAGATGCTTGGCGCGATACAAATTCTCATCGGCGCGGCCAATCAAATTCACTAAGTTCTCGCTGATGCCTAGACACTGACACATCCCCATAGACAAGGTGATCCGCAAGTCCGGGTAAGTCTTTGAAACTTGCAAGGTCTTTAAGCGTTGCGTATAAGTTTCCAGTTCACGTTTGGCGTCGGTGGCACTCAGGCTGTACAAGTACACGCTGAATTCTTCGCCACCAATGCGATATAAGCCGCAGTAATAATCTTTTTGGGCCAGATATGTCTCGAAGTCCTTAGCAAAGCTGATCAATACTTCATTGCCGACGAGATGCCCATAAGTATCATTGATCATTTTAAAATGATCAATGTCGACCATTGCCAAGTGTAACGGTTTTTGCGGATCACTACGCAGCAAGGTTTGATACCGGCGATAATCCCGGCGAAACAGGGATAACGTCCGGACACCAGTCAATTCATCATGGGCGCTGGAGTAAAACAGACGCTGGTTTTCGTGATGCCGCACGATCATCACCCGATCATACCAATGGGCCGCATATAATACCGGCAAACAAAGCGCCCAAGCCGCAAGTGCGGTGCCGCCATCGAGCTGATCAGCTAACGCAGCGATGCTCCATAAACCGGCGGACAACCCCACCAGATTCAACATCACCCGCCACTCACGCTGAGCCACCCACATCCGATGATAGTTGCTCAACGCTACTAGCGCCAACACCGCAAGCGACCCCAAACTCAAAAGAGCCGACACATGCGACAGCGGCAAGCTGATCAGCCACCCTGCCACCAACCCGAGCCCATAGATGCGCGGGTCCTGCGCGCGAGTGCTTAAGTGAATGACCGCGCCGACAGACAATGCAATTTTGATCCAAGGCGACAGTGGGAGCATATGGATCAAGGCGACCACGACCACCAGATACAACACGATCGGCAAGCCATCAGGCATATGTTTGTTGAAGCGCATCGCATAAGCATGCGGCACCATTTCGTGGATGGTGTCGACGGTCCCGACAAACCCCGTCATGAAGAAGCATAAATAAAATATTAAATCGGCTAACACGCTGCGGCCCCCTTCGCGCACAATTTAATCGATATGTAATTATAAATATACCAGATGTTAATACACGCTAACAGTCAAAAGTCGGCATTATTGTCAAAAAAAGCAAAAAAAACAAATATTTCTATTCGTTTTTTTCAATCATATGGCTGAGACATCAAGCGAACTTAGCCACGCGCAAAAGGCGCCTGACGAGTAAATCCCGAACTTAGGATTTGCTTGGCAGGCGCCTTCTACGCAAATGCATTGCTTGATGGCTCGTACAATCTGGCAATTGTCGCGTTGATTTGATTGCCTTTAATGATGTCTTGGTTTCTTGTCAATGCAACTTAGCAGCTGACCCCGGCAACGGTCAGGCCTTGGTGAAATGCAGCTAAAACTTCTGAGCCCTTGGCAATTCGCAACCCGTCGTCAAAGCGGTGGGCATTATCTTTGAGGCGGATCTGATGATCGACAAAGTCTAATTGTAACCCCGCTTCTAAAAACAACAAATCGTAATCAGAGCTCCATAACTTAAGCCCGGCAGGATTTTGCAAAGCCACTGGATAATCTGAGTCTGGCTGGTCCACTTCGATCAACGTGAATTTTGAGCCGATGGTACAAGCCCCGCCTTGCAAGGAATATTTGTCCCCACCATCATCAGCGATCAAAATCAAATCTTTGTCGGCCAAGCCCTTGTCACGGATCAATTGGACGAATGCATCAGTTAAGGTAATTTGCATGATTGCGCCTCCTTATTTTTAATTAGTATCGCATGCCACCACGAAATTTACAATCGCGTAGGCGCAAGAGGACAGTCCCCTGATAGAAACCAGATACAAAAAAACAAGCCGTCAATTGCGACAGCTTGTTTCTCAAGAAATTTACTTGATGGCTTTAGCGATAGCAGCATTGACACTGTCAGCTTCAGCGTTGATCAAGGCGACGCGCCCGGCGATGACCGCCGTATCCATATCGATTTCCCGCGTCAAGCTGGCGTCACCACGCTTTGGGGTGAAGAATTCAGTGAATTCATCCAAGCGTTGTTGCGTGTGGAAGACCCGCGAGATCACGGTGATGTAAGTTGGGAATTCCATATCTCCGCCAACGGTGTCGTTCAACCAACCCCAGCTAGCGCGGAACCAGTTCCAAGTCGCTTGTTGGCCAGCAGGATTAGCCAAAACGCCGGCAAACCAAGCGCGCAGATCTTGCGGCTTGATCGTGTCGGCATCTTGGAACGCAGTCACGATCGTTGCGATCTGATGGGCATCTTTGGTCTTAGTCAAGGCTTGCGCCAAGTCGCGACGATATGAAGCGTCAGCCGTGGTGCGATAGTCGTTGAGCAATTGGTCAAAGACCGTCGCCGTGCCGAAGTTTTGCATTTCATTGGTTAAAATGAACACGCGCACATCAGCCGGTAAGTTGATCAAGTCCTTGGCGTGGGCCTCGTATTGTTCATGCGCGGCAAGTTGCGCCTGAGGATCTTGGCTGTACAAGGCTGCACTCAACACATAAGGTCGGGCCAAAGTATCATCGTTAGAATCGGTAGCGCGCGGCAGCCAACCTAATGCTTTGAGGTTTGCCGCGGATAATTGACCATACAAGGTTTGCAGCGCCTGTTCTGCATCAGAGTCTGGCGTCGTGAATTTTTTCAAGTTGCCGGCTAAGCTATACAGGGACATGTTAACGAGGTTTGAGCGGCTGTTGGCGAATTGTTTGAGCAATGGCACCACTGCGGCGTAGGTCAATTGTTGGCCTTCTGATAACAAGCGTAAGTCTTGCAAGATTTGCATTTGGGTGATCGGATCCAAGCTGGCAACATCTTTGAGCAAGTCCGCCATCAACGTATCATCGTATTCCACGATAAAATGCGATTCGTTGCCATCATTTAGGCGCAAAGCGTGACCGGCTTTGGCGCGCAGATCAGCGTAATTGCCGAGATCTAACGTCGTGGTGGTCAACAACTTTGGGGCATCGAAGTTGGCTTTCAATGGGATCTGCCACAAACGACCTTGTGGCGTATTGGCGCCGATGAAGAATTGCTTTTGGCTGAGTTGTAAGTGACCGTCAACAACTGAGGCATCGACGACTGGATAGCCTGGTTGTTGTAGCCAGCCTGCCATCACGGCGCCGACATCGATCCCAGACGCTTCGCCTAATGCCGCCCACAAGTCTGCGCCAGTGGCATTGCCATATTGATGCGCGGCAAAGTAAGCTTTCAAGCCTTTACGCAAAGCGTCATCGCCGATCAACGCGCGCACCATCACTAACATCCGCGAGCCTTTGGCATAAACGATCGCGCCATCAAACAAACTGATGATTTCAGCTGGGTCATTAACGTCAACATGGACGGATTGCACCCCATCAGTAGCATCGCGTTGTAAAGCAGCCGTGGCTTCGTCGGTTTGGAAGACTTCCCAAATGTGCCAGTCTGGCTCTAACGCGTCAACAGCGACATATTCCATCATGTTGGCAAAGGATTCGTTCAACCACAGATCATCCCACCACTTCATGGTGACCAAATCGCCGAACCATTGATGGGCGAGTTCATGGGCAACCACAGTAGCGACGCGTTGCTTCATTTCCAACGAGGTGTTGGCTGGATCAACGGTCAAATAAGCTTCGCGGTAAGTGACCAAGCCCCAGTTTTCCATCGCGCCAGCGGAGAAATCAGGCAAGGCCAATTGGTAAGAATGTGGTAGTGGATATGGGGTTTGGTAGAAGTCTTCATAAAATTCGATACTGCGCTTGGCGATATCCAAGGCAAAATCCAATTCGTTGGCCGCATGGGCTTTGGTGGCAAACACACCGATTTCAACCCCGGACTTGGTATGAGTGAGCTTTTTTTGCAAGTCGCCAAACGCAAAGGCGACCAAGTAGGTGGACATTTTCACCGTGGTGTCAAAATAATGCACGCCATTTTCGACTTTGACTTCTGGCATATTGGCAATAATGGTTTCGCCGCGTTGTTCGTCGAACTTCACCGCGACATCAAAGGTGGCTTTGGCTTCTGGTTCGTCGATGCTTGGGAAGGCTTGGCGGGCCGCGGTGGTTTCAAATTGGGTGCCGATCAACTCCTTGCGCTGACCGTCAACATTATAATAGGAAGGATAGATCCCCATCATGGTGTCGGTGAGCTTGGCGGCATAAGTAATCGCAAGCGTTGTGTCACCAGCTTTTGGTAAGTCGATGCGGACGCATTCTCCCTCATCGTCCACCGTAAAGCCGACCGATTTGCCATCGGCTTCAACGGCTTCGATGCTCAAGAATTTCTGGTGAACGGCGATTTGTGATGCCGCTGCGTGACCAGTGATTTCAGTGTGACCGTTGATGGTTTTATGCGCCCGATCAATGTCCAAATAGACGTTATAATGTGACGGTTGGAATGTTTCAAATAAATGTGTTAATTTTGCCATTAGGAATCCCCCAATTATTTAAAATCTGATGAAGCTTATTATACACTTCTCACCAAAAAACGGCGACTGTTATGCTCAGTCACCGTTGGGTAAGCGTTTGGCCATTGATTGTCACGGTATTACGGCCAGCGCGCTTGGAATTATATAAGTATTGATCCGCACGATTGTAGACATCTAAATAATTCTGATCATCGCTGCGGGAGCGGTCTTCGCCTAGGCTGACTGTGATTTGAAAGGGCTGCCCGGCTTCGGAAACGAAATGTAGCGCCCCGAGTTCGTCATGAATACGCCAAGCGATTTTTTCGGCTTGTTTGATGCTAGGCACGATTTGGGGAATGATCAACGAGAACTCCTCGCCACCAGTGCGATAACAGCGCACATCTGGATACCCGAGATGGTTGGCCACCACTTCCATGCGCGTGGCCACTGCTTCGAGCACTTGATTGCCCATTAAATGCCCATAGCGATCATTGATCCCCTTGAAATGGTCGATATCAAAGGTATACAACGCAAACGGCGTGCCGCTGATTTGACTTTGCTGGTAAATCGTTAAGAGATCTTCATTGAAGACGCGGAAATTATTCAATTGCGTCAACTCATCGATGCGCGCTTCGGATTTGAGTAAGGCGGTTTTCGCCCGCTGGCGCTTAACACCAAAATGCACCATCCACAACAAGCCAGCCAAAACCAAACATGACCCCACTTCCCACAGCCACCCCACGTCGATGCCGCGCAGTGAGAGATAGTTGATGATCATAAAAGGCGCGGCAAACAAAACGGCAAACGGCAGATAACACCACCAGATATGGCCGATCGGTTTAGCGTAACGTTGCGCGACCCACATCAAAATCAGCGTCGCCAAATAAAATCCGGCCCACAAAGGCGCGTGGGGCAACCACCAATACCAAACTAATAACGTGGTCGCCAAACTCAGCCACACCAGGCGCTTTTGATTACACTTGAATTTACAATTGAAGTGGAACACTAAGAAAAAAGACTGACCCACTAGGAGA
>NZ_AZEU01000090.1 GCF_001435035.1 Lacticaseibacillus manihotivorans DSM 13343 = JCM 12514 | reverse complement strand
GTGTGAATCGTGGGATTGCGCTGCTTTTTTGAAATTCTATGAATAATCCAGGTTAAAAGACTACCACGTTCGGGAACGTTTGTTCGAAAATCGACCATAAAAGCCTTCTACTCTGCTATAATACGTATGAATCAATAAAAATTATATAGATAAGGCGGAACACACATGAAGAAAAGCCTGCCACGAAAAATCATCTACTTTGATGAAACCTCCGCTGTAGATTTATTACAGGTTCGTCAAAAAGGACATCTGACGAGAACCGAGGAAACAATTCGATCTATGACTGGGAAAATTGGCGCAGATGCTGACATAAAAGCACAACTAGACGAAGATGTCGGAGTCAATAAACTGGTGAGTCATATCTCTGGCTTATCCGCCGGCATCAACTCAATGATGGGAGCAAATGGATCTCTCAACGGAAGTAAAATTGCCAGAACCGTCATTGAGAATTCTTTGCTTTATGATTTCTTAGAGTCCGCAGAATCAAAACGGGGAACGCCATTATTAGATATTAAGGAAGATTACGCACTCTCAATTCCGAAAGATTCAATGACTTACTTCGCAACTATAGCGCCCCTAACAGAGATGATGGAGGGACATCAACAGCTCGACAATCCAGATATTACCATGGCAATTTCAAAAATGAACAGTGGCATCCGAAACTCTAAAGGTTACTACGAAGTGGTCGGAGAAAAAACTGATTCAAAATTTGGTAAATCCATCACCACTCAAAAGGTATTTCGTTTTAACATTGATGCTTTTAAGAACAATTATCGTATTCAGGATTTGCCTAAAATGAACTTAGTTCTGTATGCTATTCACGTCGGTACAACAAAGCTATCCCAACTCGATTTTGAAACAGAGTTCAATCTTGACAGTCAGCAGTCCGAAGTCGGATTTAGCGGCTTAGCCAAGCAGGCTCAATCCCATCAGGATGCTGATTCTAACGACGAAAAATCGCTTGATGTTTTCGATGTCGTTTTAGCGGGGGTTCGCTAATGGCAAATATTCAACTATTCTACGGATCGAGCAAAGATTTCCGCTCCCTACTTAATCAAAATCAAGTAGAGGACAATTACACACCATTTATGGAGCTGATTCGTCAATATAATGTAACGGTCCGCGCCAACGATACTATGGGCAACAAAGATGCCGAATTTAGCCGCGATAAAATTGGTAATGTGGTAATTTTTGCTGATGACTTTGCATCGGTCACAGAACACGTAATCTCAAATTTCTCGAATATTGTACTACTAGGCCACGACATCGAAAACTTGTATATTCAGAATCCTCCGAAACGAGTTGAATACTCCATCAGATCCAACTTTGATGAGGATGAGATTGTTGAAGTAACGTCGCCATATTTTTCTCCAAGTACGACCGAGGTCACAAAACTTTACTCTCAGCTACTAACCGGAAAAGTTATTGGACAAAACAATGCTAAACACGCATCGTGCGTAGGATTGTACAAAGCGGCATACCATCACCAGAAAAAGCCCACTGTCATGATGTTCTACGGACCCTCTGGCGTAGGTAAAACTGAATTAGCTAAGAATATTAGCAACTTCTACCATGGTAAGTTAACACGAATTCAGTTTTCAATGATGCAAACCGAAGAAGCCTTCAAATATGTTTTCGGTGATGAACATGCTCGGCCATCCATGGCTAGGGACTTACTATCGCGCGAATCAAACATCGTCCTAATCGATGAATTCGACAAGGTGTCCCCTAGCTTATATAACGTATTTTATCAAATGTTTGATGAGGGTATTTTCGAGGACATCAATTACAAAGTGGATGTATCTAGTTGCATATTCATCCTAACGTCTAATTTCAACGATGAGGAAACTATTGCATCCACGGTGGGCCTTCCAATATATTCAAGAATTGATCAAAAGATTAAATTTGAAAAACTAACCAAGGAGGAAATCTCCACGGTCATCTCAAATGCCTTCAAGCGAATTCTGTCAGAACTCACCCCTGAGGATCAGAAATTTATTAGCGCCTCAAAATTAGAAGAACACTATCAAGAAAATTTGCAGATTTTTTCAAACGTTCGCATGCTTGATTCATTTATCGAAAATGACGTATATACCATGTTGCTCGAGCAACAAATAACAGTTAACTCAAGTTCAGATGAATAGTAGTGCCCGATCCCACAAAAAGAGCCATATCTCAAGCAATCTGCTATGAGTATATGGCTCTTTTTGTGGCAGGATTTTGGCAGGAAACCAAGTAAATTCTACCTATTTCAACCCGTTTCACTTCGTCTGAAATGCTGTCAAATCAAGCTTTTCACTTCAAGTGATACCTGCATTTTATTCCCACTCTGTCGCGCGGCACGCTATTCCGGCGGCCAATATTCAAAATAATCCGGCGGAATTT
>NZ_AZEU01000089.1 GCF_001435035.1 Lacticaseibacillus manihotivorans DSM 13343 = JCM 12514 | reverse complement strand
TTTTTATTTTGTCTGAGTGCTAACGATAGTGGCTAACTTGATTGTAAAACGCGGGGCTTCTTGTGTTTTTGCAACGTGTGATAAAAATCAGTCGCGTCAAAAGTTTCAACTGTCGGTTCAGGCCCCATGGTTTTTAAGCCGCCGACTTGCATTTCTGCGCCGGTATCGCACAACTGCATGCGCCCAAACTTACGCATATCCAAATACCGCAACTGACTGCCATCGGTGAAATCAAGCCACACATGTAAAAATCTTGCCGGTGGCTCGTCTGCAGTTGGCGCCAATTGATATTTGCCTTCCATGCGCAAATGCGAAACTAAAGTCACCTGATTATCAAAACGTAACAGTAAATACTTGCCGCGCCGATCCACTGCGGTCACTGTCGTCCCATCCAAGGTCTTGGTAAACGTCGATAGGCCACCAACGAGAATTTTCTCCCAGTTGGTGTGGACGCCACAAACCGTTTTCCCAACGATCAACTCAGATAAAGAGCGCCGCACATTTTCAACTTCTGGTAATTCCGGCATATGGCTCCTTTCTACTTGGCATCATACCAAGTGGGCCCAAACGAACTTTCCACTTTCAACGGCACATCCAGATCCACTGCCGAATCCATGACCTTCGGCACCAGTTTGCCAAGAATTGGCATTTCTGCTTCTGGCCCTTCAAAAATCAGTTCATCGTGCACCTGGAGTAACATGCGACTTTGCAAGTTTTGGTCTTTGAGCATTTGTTGCATGCGGATCATCGCCACTTTGATGATATCAGCAGCTGAGCCTTGGATCGGCGTATTCATCGCAGTGCGCTCCGCAAATTGCCGCAAGTTGAAATTACGGGAGTGGATTTGATCCAAGTAGCGACGGCGATGGAAAAGTGTTTCGACAAAGCCAGTTTCGCGCGCTTGCGCCACCATTTTATCCATATATTCGTGGACTTTGGGATATTGTTCAAAGTACCCATCGATAAACGCCTTGGCTTGCCGGCGCGTGATACCGATGTTTTTGGCCAAGCCAAAATCAGAGATCCCGTACACGATCCCAAAGTTCGTGGCTTTAGCTTGTCGACGCATATCAGGCGTGACTTGATCAGGCGAATCTAACCCAAAGATCTTCATCGCGGTGTTGGCATGAATGTCGCGATCTTCTTTAAAGGCTTCTTGCATGTTGGCATCGCCAGAAATATGCGCCAACACGCGCAATTCAATTTGCGAATAATCAGAACTGAAAATCTGCCAGCCCTCGTGCGATGGCACAAAGGCTTTGCGGATCAGCTTCCCATCGCCACGTGCGGGAATGTTTTGCATGTTGGGATCCACTGAAGACAAGCGCCCGGTTTGCGTCAAAGTTTGCAAATAACGGGTATGGATCTTTTGATCTGGGAGTTGTGCCTTCAACAACCCTTTGACATAAGTGGATTGCAACTTGGACACCGCGCGATAATCCAAAATGTCTTTGACGATCGGGTAATCGTGGCTGAGTTGTTCCAATACATCGACACTAGTGGAATAACCGGTTTTAGTCTTCTTGATGACCGGCAAACCCAGCTTTTCAAATAAGACTTCGCCAAGTTGTTTAGGCGAATTCAAGTTGAACTCAAGGCCGGCTTGCCCGTAGATTTTTTCTTGTAAGACTTTGATGGATTGTTCGTATTGTTCGCCCATCTCTTGCAAAGTTTTGGCTTCAAGGGTGATGCCGACTTCTTCCATTGCCGAAAGTACCCGGGCCAGTGGCATTTCCATGTCAGTAAACAAACCTGACTGATCGTGATCTGCTAAATCTTGGGTCAAATGCGGACGCAAACTCAATAAGGCTTGGGCTTTGCGGGCAAAATGGCTGAAGAGTTGTTCTTCATCAGGAACAGCCAGCTTTGCGCCTTTGCCATATACATCTTCGTCAAATTCCAAAGTATAATCATGATCTTGGGCAATTTGGCCGAGGTCGTTGGCATTTTGATCCGGGTTCAGCAAATAAGACGCCAACAACACGTCAAAATCAACGGGATCCAGATTCAAATCATACTTCTTGGCTGCGACTAAGTTCCGCTTCAAATCAAACACGGTGATATGATCCCGTGCATTTAACCAGGTTTGCACTTGCGGCAGTGATAACAAAGTGGCATCAGCGGAAACAAAGACTTCGGATTCAGTCCCGACAAACCAGCCGATTGCATCTGCCGTGTGATAATTGTCCGTCAACATTTCAATTTCAAAGGCAATCGGTTCGTCTACGGCTAAGAGTTGTTCTAAGTTAGCGTCTGAAATCACCACATAATGGGCTTTAGGCTGAACGGCTGGGGCTTGTTTGTTGAGTTTGTTCAAGGCCTGGCGCATATCCAAGTCCGTGTAGAAAACCCGCAACTTATCCATGTCTGGGCCAGTGTATTTGGTATCGTCCAACCCGATTTCAAGCGGTGCATCTTGTCTGATTGTGGCGAGGTCTTTGCTCATAAAGGCATCGTCCTTGCCGGCGATCAGTTTTTCTTTCATTTTCGATTTCTTCAGGTCATCGATGTTGTCATATAAACCTTCGATGGAGCCGAATTGGTCCAATAACTTCAAAGCAGTTTTCGGGCCGATGCCTTGAACACCTGGATAATTATCCGAAGTGTCACCCATCAAGCCTTTCATGTCGATGAATTGCTTGGGAGTCACGCCCACTTTTTCTTTGAGGTATTCAGGGGTGAAGGCTTCCAGTTCTTTGACGCCTTTTTTCGTCACCTGAACCGTCACATGGTCAGTCGCCAACTGCGTCAAATCACGATCACCGGTAATGACTGTAGTTTCCCAACCTGCGGCTTCTGCTTGCTTGGCCAGCGTGCCGATAATATCGTCAGCTTCCCAATCTTGCAATTCGTAATGGGCCATGCCGTGATCATCTAACAAGGTTTTGACTAACGGTAATTGTTCCAGCAATTCTTGTGGGGCGCGGTCACGATTGCCTTTATAGTCGCTGAATTTTTTCGTCCGAAAGGTCCCACCTGAACGATCAAATGCCACCATGATGTTATCGGGTTGGAATTGATCGATCAGCGAATCCAACATGTTGTTGAAAGTGAACACCGCGTTCGTGTGCACGCCATCCTTATTGGTAAATTTATCTAATTGGTTATATAACGCATAAAACGCGCGAAATGCCATTGAGTTGCCGTCGATCAGCAACAATTTTGTTTTGTCGGCCATGATAGTCCTCCTCAAAAGTCCTAAGGCTATTGTACCAGATTTAAGGCGCAACAAAACAGCCAAGCATCCGGGTACTTGGCTGTTGCACGGCTTACGCGCGCGGTGGCATATAGCGATTAAATTGATCTAACACCTGACGTTCAGATAAACTCAAATGACCAGTTTGCGCCAAAAAACGTAAATACAAACTGATGCACAACAAGCGAATGAACGCTTCGTGATCTGCAGTCGGACTCCCTTGAGCCCAATCAGGATTTAAAGCCGCCATCGCCTGATGCAATTGATAAGCTGGCACTTGTTCGATCACCACATCTTGAATCTGACTCAACGCATGGGCAAAATCGCGCACCGCTGAATCAATTTGGTCGTCAGACACATCTAAAAATCGCAACGCCAGCAACGCTGGGACCTTGTTGAACGCCGGCAAAGTTTGTTCCACGCTCGCTTCTAATACCGAGTTTGCCATAAGCTTCCCCTCCCAGAAATGAACGGCCCAACTGGTAACAACCTCAGTGTATTCGCGATTCAGACATATCGCGATTTTTAACCCAAGCAGTTGGTCTTGCTCAAACGCCTCAAGCGAGGCAAAGCCATTACGCGCAAGGCTTTCAAGCATTTTACCCGGTGGCGCTCAGAGCATAAAAAACACGCTTACCGAATTGGTAAGCGTGCATGGATGTCATTAACGATTGTCGCCGACCCCAAAGATCTGCAGGATCGCCATGAACAAGTTCAAGAAGTCTAAGTACAACATCAATGCCCCTTGAACGGCCAAACTTGACGTGTTCACTGCAAAACTCCCGTTGCCAGAAGCGGTCAAATAGATGCGCTTCAACGCTTGGGTGTCAGCTGCGGTCATGATGATGAAAATGATCAAAATCGCATAAGAGATCAACATAGCCATCATGCTTGAACCCATGAAGATGTTGATGATCGACAACACGATCACACCGACTAACGCGGCGATCAGATAACGGCTGATCATCGACATGTTGGATTTCGTGGTCCGCCCGACAAATGACATGGTGAAGAAGATCACAGCAGTCACCACCAGGGAGATCCCAATGTTGGCAGCTGGGTAGATCAACCAAACAGAGGCTAAGGTAAACCCATAAGATGCGGCCATCAACCCGAACATTGCCCGGGCATAAGCAGGCGACTCTTGACCACGGCGACCGGAGATCATAAACATCAAGATCAACGGTAAGAAAGTGGCCACAATATACAGAATGCGGTTAGAGGCGATGAAGTTCCCATATTGGACTTGGAACACATTTCCTAATAAATAACTGATCAAAGCGGTGATCAATAACCCACCGCCCATGGTACTGTATACTTTCGCAAAGAAAGTAGAAAGTCCAGCATCATTGACAACACGACGTTCTTGCATCGAATCGTCTCCTTTCGTCTTAGCTTTAAAAAACATTATAGCGATAAAGTGACAACTTGTCAGTTGGACTTAAGACCGATATCGGCCAGTGTCACAATTTATTTTAATTCGCCATGGGATAACAAGTCTTCAAAAGCAACTTCATACTTTTGAATATCGCCGGCGCCCATGAAGACAAACACGGCGTTATCGTAATCCAGTAAGGCAGACATATCGTCTAGCTTGATCACAGCCCCTGGCTTAGTGACTTTAGCTTGTAAGTCTTCGGCAGAGACTGAGCCAGAAGTTTCCCGCGCACTGGTAAAAATTGGGGTCACGTAAACGGCATCGGCTTTGCTTAAGGTTTCTGCAAATTCATCTAAGTAAGCGATGGTCCGAGAGAAGGTGTGGGGTTGGAACACTGCAACGACTTGTTGATCAGGATACTTTTGACGGGCAGCATCCAAAGTGGCTTTGATTTCTGATGGATGGTGGGCGTAATCATCGATGATCACAGCGTTAGCCATTTTCTTTTCCGAGAAGCGGCGCTTAACGCCTGAGAAGCTGGCAAGTTCGCGAGCGATGAAGTCAGCGTCGAGCTTTTCGGTGTATGCCACAGCCACGACTGCCAAAGCGTTGAGTACACTGTGTTCCCCGAATAACGGCACATGGAAGTGGCCGATCAATTCATTGTGATGGAAAGCATCAAAGCTTGAGCCGGTCGTGGTGCGGGTGATATTTTTGGCGATGAAGTCATCCGTGTCTTTGGTCCCGTAGTAATAAACTGGTACGTCAGCATGGATCTTGCGCAACCATTCGTCATCCCCCCAGGCAAAAATGGCTTTTTGCACTTGTTCGGCTTCAGTTTGGAAGGCGGAGTAGACATCTTCAATACCGGTGTAATAATCAGGGTGATCAAAATCAATGTTGGTCATGATCAAATAATCTGGTGAATAAGCCAAGAAATGACGGCGATATTCATCCGCTTCAAACACGAAGAACTTAGAATCAGGCGTGCCTTTACCCGTGCCGTCACCGATCAAATAAGAAGTTTTGTCGATGCCACTTAAGGTGTGTGCCAACAAACCAGTGGTGGAAGTCTTCCCGTGCGCGCCGGCAACCCCGATAGAGGTGTAAGGCTTCATCAATTCACCGACGAATTGATGGTAACGATAGAACTTCAAGCCAAGTTCATGCGCCTTGACCACTTCTGGATGTTCGTCGGTAAAGGAGTTCCCACAAATTACCGTGTAGCCAGGCTTTAAGTTGTCTGGATCAAATGGCAACATTTCGATGCCGGCTTGCGCCAAGCCGCGTTGGGTGAAGGTGTATTGCGTGATATCAGAACCTAAGACCGTGTTGCCCATGTCATGCAAAATCAAAGCCAATGCCGACATGCCAGAACCTTTAATACCAATAAAATAATACGTTTGAGTCATTGTTTTCCCCTTAATAGTCAATTAATCGTCAGCCAGATCTTCTTTAGTGAAGTAAACGTCTCGTGGTTTTGAGCCATTAGCCGGGCTGATGTAATGCCGCATTTCCAACTCATCGATCAAGTTGGCCGCACGGTTGTATCCAATGGAAAAGACGCGTTGTAGCTTGGACGTTGAAACATGTTTTTCTTGGGCGATGTATTCTAGCACTTGCGGGAATAATTCGTCTTGAGAATCTGATGCCTCAGCTTGGGCTAACAAACCGTCTGGTTGAAACAAGTAATGCGCTGGGCGTTCTTTCTTGACAAAATCCACCACCGTGGCGATGTCTTCATCAATAAAGGTACCTTGCAAACGCAACGCTTGGCTCGCGCCGCTACCAAGATACAACATATCCCCACGTCCAAGCAAGCGTTCTGCCCCATTAGCGTCGATGATCGTGCGCGAATCCGTTTGACTCGCCACCATAAAGGCGATCCGCGTCGGAATATTGTTCTTGATGGTCCCAGTGATGACGTCCACTGATGGTCGCTGCGTGGCGACGATCAAGTGGATCCCGGCGGCGCGGGCCTTTTGCGTGATGCGGGCGATGTAGTCTTGAACTTCAGAAGCTGCGACCATCATCAAATCGGCCAATTCGTCGATAATGATGACGATATATGGCAAGACTAAGCCAAAATCGCCATGAGCTTTGGCCTTGCGATTGAATTGTGCCAAGTTACGCACGCCAGCTGCGGCCATTTTCTGATAACGGTTTTCCATTTCTTCAACCGCCCACTTCAAGGCTTCGGCAGCGGCTTGAGGATCAGAGATCACTGGCGATACCAAATGTGGCAAGTTGTTGTAAACCGCTAGTTCAACGGCTTTAGGATCGATCAACAACAGCCGGACTTGTTCTGGGGTGGCTTTGTAAAGCAGTGATGTCAACAAAGAGTTGATGAACACTGATTTACCAGAGCCTGTCGCCCCAGCGATCAAGCCATGTGGCATTTTATTGATGTTAGTGACCACTGGTTGGCCGAATAAGTCGACCCCTAAGGCAATGGTTAACGGCGATTCAGCGTCTTGGAATGCTGGTGATTGTAACACTTCCCGCAACATCACCGGACGCGGATGTAAATTCGGAATTTCGATGCCGACGGTGGTTTTCCCAGGGATCGGCGCTTCGATGCGAATATCCTTTGCCGCTAAAGCTAATTTCAAATCATCATTTAAATTGGTGATTTTGTTGACCTTCACACCGGCATCAAGCGAAACTTGAAATTGTGTCACCGTCGGCCCGATGGTATGGGCCACCACGTGTGCGCCGACATGAAAGGCTTCTAGGGTTTCATCCAAGCGTTGCGATTGCGCTTCGACCCAGTCATTTTGGGCGTCGCTGGTGGTGATCACCGGCTTTGGTAATAAGTCCAATGGTGGGAAAACGTAAGGCGTTTGCGGTTTGGCAGTTTCTGAGTGCAACGCGATCGTATCTGGATTAAAATCAGGCTTCTGATCAGCGACTGGCTTTTCAACTGTTGGTGCTGTCGGCTTAGACGCCGCGTCCTCAGGCTTGGGCGCTTGGGTTTCAGCTTTTGATTGATTGAGCTGAGGCTGATCGGCTTTTGCTTGCGCTTGATCTGCGCGGACTTGGGCGACGGGTTTTGGCAAGTCTTTATGCCGGGCCTTGTAATCCCCTACCGCACTGTGCAAATCATTGCGCTTCGGCAATTGAATCGGTCGCCAGTTGGCATAAACGGTTTTCTTTTGTTTGGCCAAGGCCGCTTCGAGTTGCGCTTGTTGCGCGGCCTTCAGCGGATCGACTTGACTTGGGATCAGTTTAGTTCCGGTCGGCTTCGTCACAGTCTCGCTGGTATGCGCAAAACTTGGCTGTTTCTCAATGGGCGCTTCAGGCGTGTCTTCGGGCTTGATTGCTTCAGAAGAATCAGGCTCATCTACCGGATCCCCTGCTGGTTCTGCAAATAATTCCGGGTCAGAAGCTTGCGCATCATTTGAAACAGTCGATTGTGGTTCAGATTCTGCTTCATCAAGCGTCTCCGTCGGCTGAGCAGGTTCATGATCAGGTTCAACTGGTTGCGCGTCTGTTGCTTGCTCAACATCTGATTGCCCAGTTTTCACAGGGACAATGTCTTCATCAGTTGGCGTTTCACTTGATTTCGCAGACAACTCCTCGGTCACGTGATCGACTTCAGCTTCTGAGGCCTCATTGTCAGCATCACCGCGTGGTTCATTTTGCTCAGCGTTCGGCGTTTCAGCAGGCGCAACTTCATCTGTCGGTGCCTGAAAATCAGGGTTGTCGTCTGAAGTAAACAGATAAACTTGATCATCGTCGCGAACCATATCGGCCAAAATCACTCGATAATCGATTTGCGGACGCTTGGTATCGCGCCGCACAAAAGACTTCGGGGTACTCAAGGCTGCCAGGGGATCAACGGAATGCCGACCAATATCTGGTTCAGTTTTAGCAGATGGTTTCGGCTTTGGCGTGACCGGTTTTGGTTTCGGTGCTTGGCGCTCAGGTTTAGGTGGTAATGGATATTTTTCAGCAGGTTTTTCTGCTTCGCCGCGTAAAAATGGCGGGCCATCATAATGCGCCATGAATTTCATCCCTTCCGATTACTCAATAGCTTCTATTTTACCATATACAGGCTGCCACTCCGCCAATTACACAAAAAAACCGTGAAACCTTTAACAGTCCACGGTGAAGAAATTTCATTTAGTTTTGCGCAGCGACCACTGCGGCGGCTTGATCGAAATCAAAAGGTTGGCCAGCAGCCAAATCATCAGGCATGATCAAAATGCCGCGCTTTTGTGGGGCATTTGGTAAGGCTAATTCCCGAGCCGCACACAGCATGCCGTATGAGTCAACGCCTCGTAAAACGCCAGGCCAGATCAACTTGCCATCTGGCATCATCGCTCCGGGTAAGGCAGCGACTACGGTTTGGCCGAGTTCAGCATTAGGCGCGCCACAAACGATTTGCTTGATGCCTTCTGCGCCGAGATCCACTTTGGTCACATGCAAGTGATCAGAATCTGGATGGGCTTCAAACTCAACAATTTTACCGATAACAATCCGGGCTGGATTTTCCAAAGGCAAAGCCCCGTTTAAACCAGCATTTGCGATCGCAGTGTTCAACGTCTTCAAGTCAGCTGAAGACAAGTTCACTTGGCCGTTACCCTCAAGTTCAGGTAATAACTGATGAATATTGAAAAAGTTGAAACCAGTCGCCTCACCTTTGGCATTGTAAATACCGACAATGTCGCCAGCTTTTTGGCTGGTTTGGTTGGGATCATCTGGGCCGACAACAGCGATGAGGACATCGCCTAAAGCGTTGCAATTATAAGTGGTGACTAACAATTGAAATTCCTTTCAGTGACTAAGCAGGCAAACCATTGATGAAGCTTTCCACTTCTTGTTTGGTTTTGCGATCTTTGTTGACGAAACGGCCGATTTCTTTCCCATTTTCAATGGCGATAAAACTTGGGATCCCCATCACACCGTAGTCTTGTGCGACTTCGATGTTTGCGTCGCGGTCGACTTGGATGAAGTCAAAGTCGGGATATTCGGCTTCAATCGCTGGCATTTCTGGTTTGATAAAGGCGCAATCTGGGCACCAGCCTGCAGTAAAGAACAACATTTGTTTGCCAGCGCCTTTAACGGCTTGGCGGATCTGATCGTCTGAGTCAAATACTTTCATAAGACAACATCCTTTCACTTACATTAGATAAGCATATTATACATAACTCTTCTAGGTTTGGCAACCTATGAATTCCGCGGTATATTTAAGCCATGGGAGGATCGCTTATGAAGAAAAATACTGCGACCACAATTTCGACCTTGATTGCCGCTGGGGCTATCAGCGCTTGGGGGCATCATTACTATTATCACACTTGGCTACCCAAGCACCGCTACGCCAAGCTGGTTAAACGCATGTCACACGGTGGCACCGTATCTGGCGGGTTCATTGATCACCAGCCGCATCAAGCTGCCGCCGGTGACGTGTACATGACCGCTTATGATGGCGGGTTGATCATTGATGACGTGATGTACGCATTCACCGTGGCGGAAAATGGCACGGTGTTGCATTGGTCACGCCAAAACGTCGAAGCGAGCCGTGAGTTGGTAGATCAGCCCACCTTTTGAGGCAAATTTGTGTTCATATTCGGTTTCAACGTTGCCAACCACGCGGTCATCATGATGCAAATCTAACGACACCAAATCAAAATGCATGCCGTAATTGTTCATGCTGACCAATGAAAATTGGAAGAACCCTAAATTATCCGTTTTAAATTGTAAAACGCCGCCGCGCTTCATGATCGCCTTGTATTGATCAAGGAAGGTCTTGTAAGTCAAGCGACGTTTTTCGTGCTTGGTTTTAGGCCATGGATCAGAGAAGTTCAAGAACACGCCAGTCACTTCTTCTGGTTCAAAGTAATCAGTGAGATCCGCGCCATCGCCTAGGATCAGTTGTAAGTTCGGCAATTGCAATTCAACTTGTTTGCGCAAAATGTACGCGATCGCCACTTCTTGAATCTCCAAGGCGATGAAGTTTTGATCTGGATGCTGTTGGGCCATATTCACGATAAATTGGCCTTTACCCGAACCGACTTCTAAATACAGGGGTCGTTCTTGGTCAAAGCGGCTTTGCCACTTGCCTTGCATGTCGACGGGTTTGGTCATGATGAATTCAGGATGTTCAGCGATCAAAGGGCTCGCCCAAGGTTTGTTTCGTAAACGCATAGTTATAATCACGCAAGCGCTGCGCCCTTGCCCAAAAGGCAATGAAAAGGCT
>NZ_AZEU01000088.1 GCF_001435035.1 Lacticaseibacillus manihotivorans DSM 13343 = JCM 12514 | reverse complement strand
TCGGGAAGGCCTTCAAGGGATAAAAACTATCCTTCAACACCAGTTGACAAATTTCCGCTTTTTCAGTGAAATCACTCTTAGCCAAGCGCCAACACGCTTGCGACAACTGACGTATGCCAACACGTTTCCCCGTACTCAAATTTCGGAGGAACCCTCGGTGGTCCATTTAACTGCCTGCGTTCGACGACACTCCCAGCACCGGTCGCTCTCTGTGCGCGCACAACAATCTTGATCTCCACCTCATCGGTTTGTATGAACGGTTATTCGATTGACACTATGCTATAACGAAAAAATGGTTTCGTCAACCCTCACCTAACGCAAAATAATGCCCATCTGGATCTGGAAAGCCAAAAGCCCGCGTCCCAGCATCATCGACGATCGGCGTGGCGCCTTTGATCCGGGCGTGTGCCGCCTCTAAATCTTTGACAAAAAACATCAACGACGGCTGATTGTCGGCGACTTCTGGTGAAAATTCTTGGACGAAAGCGTTGCTGAATAACGCCAATTCTGTGGTTTCGTCAACGGCTAACACATTGGCAAAATGATTTTTGGGTAATTGGATGGTGTTCACTAATTTTACATTCAGCGTCTGTTGCCAAAATTCGGTGAGGGTTTCGACATCTGAAACGTATAACATGATCCGAGTTTTCATCTGTTTCCTCCGATGAGATGTTTTTGCGGAATTGCCTGCAACACGGTCGTCAACAAAATCAACGCGCCTCCGATCACTTCTGGCATCGATAAGTGTGTACCTAAGACGCCCACTGCGACCACTGTGGCGGTCAATGGTTCAAAGGCGCTGAGCATCCCTGTCGCACTGGGATCGATGTACGCTAACGACTTTAAATATAACAAATAGGCAATCGCAGTACCACCGACAACGATAAAAATAATCCCCAACCAATTGTTCAGCGTTAAGTGCGCTGGCATCGCCAAGGCGACTCGCGGTAAAAATACCAATGAGCCGATGATCATTGCCCAGCCCACCACCAGTCGTTCGTCAAATTGTTTCAATAACGGCCGTGGTAACAAGGTATAGCTGGCTTGACTGACGCCGGCGAGCACACCCCAAATCACCGCGGGTAATGACAACGCCAAGCTAGTCACATGCCCTTGCGTCACCAATAAGAATGTCCCAAGCAAGGCAATCACAATGGAAATCATGTCGATGCGTCGCGGTAATTGCCGATTCGCTGCCGCCAAATAAATAATAATAAATAACGGACCGAGAAATTGTAACACGGTGGCAGTCGCTGCATTCCCGTAACTGATGGCCATAAAGTATGTCGCTTGAGACGGCATCATCCCCAATAGTCCAAAAATCACCAATCGCCAGCCATGCCCACTTTTAAAAATCGACCATAGCGATTCATGCGTGTCGATTGCAAACCAGGCCAATAATAAAATTCCAGCGGACAACAAGCGCACCCCGACTAACCAAGTTGGCGACACATGCGCTGAAGCAAATAAATACTGCGCGACTGAGCCTGAGATGCCCCAAAGCATCGTCCCAAAAATGGCATAACAAATTCCGCGAGGCTTTTGCGAACGCGTCAGTGAGTCTGAAAGTTGCATAACGATTATCCTTTTCTATCTTTTATCACAATAGTTATCCATTATAAGCATTGTTTTACGTAAATTCAATTTAGGCCTTGCCTTAAAGCCCACTCCAAGGTTTATCATGACGGTGAGGTGATTTTGATGAACATTAAAGACGTTTCCACCAAACTCGACATTCCTGCCGATACCTTGCGCTACTGGGAGCGCGTCGGCGTGATCCCGCCAGTAACTCGCGCGACTTCCGGCTACCGCGATTATCAACCCGCCGACTTAGACTGGTGTAATTTTGCCAAGTGCATGCGCGAAGCCGGCGTATCCATTGAAGCCTTGATCGAATACATCGACTTATACCAACAAGGCGATAGCACCACTGACACCCGCAAAACTTTATTAGAAGATCAATTGGCCACTATTCAAGCCAAACGCGATGCCGTCCAAGCCACCTATGACAAACTCGCGTACAAAATTGCGCATTACGGCCAACACGGCCTGAATCCTTTTGCCCATAAGGAGGAAAAATAATGTTTGATTTTACGACTGTCCCAAATCGTCGCGGCGGTGATTCGATCAAATGGTCCGGCCCTGAAAAAGAATTGCCAATGTGGATCGCAGACATGGATTTTCAAACCGCTCCAGCTGTGATCGAAGCTTTACAGCAAAAAGTCGCCACTGGGATCTTCGGCTATGAAGAACCTCCGCGCGAATACTTTCAAGCCGTCAGCGATTGGTATGAAACCCGCCACCAAACCGCGATTCCTTTAGACTGGCAATTATTTGCGACTGGTGTCATCCCCGCTTTAAGTGCGTCGATTCGCCGCGTGACCAACGCTGGCGATAATGTCGTCGTGCAGACGCCAGTTTATAATATGTTTTTTAACTCCATTGAAAATGCTGGGCGTCACGTTTTACCGGCTGAGCTCGCTTATGACCGCGCGACGCATACTTACCACATCGATTGGGATGGATTGGAATCTGCCTTGGCCGAGCCATTAACTACAGCGATGGTCGTGTGCAATCCGCATAACCCGATCGGCCAAATTTGGACGCGCGACGAACTGACCCGGATCGCAGAACTCTGCAAGCAAAATGGTGTGACCTTGATCGCCGACGAAATTCATGGGGACCTCACATTGAATGGTCATGAATACACCCCAACGTTTAGCTTGCCAGAAGCCTTACGTCAAAACTTGATCACCTTAGTTTCGCCAAGCAAAGCCTTCAACCTCGCGGCGATTCATGCTGCGACGGTAATTGTTTCCAATCCAACGTTGCGCGCAAACATCGCCCGAGGCCTTGGCGTGTATGAAGTCAATGAACCTAACTTAACTGCGATTCCTGCAAGCATCGCCGCTTACACCAAAGGCGCTGAATGGTTTGATGCGCTTCGCCAACAACTCAATGCCAATTTACAAACGGTTCAACAATTTGATTTAGGCGATGCCATTGTCACCCCTGCCACGGCGAATTACCTCTTGTGGTTAGACATTTCTGCCTACACCCATGACAGTGCCAAACTCGCTGATTTTCTCGAAACCAAAGTCGGCTTAAAGCTCAACGCCGGCTCAGATTACCGCGGTAATGGGCATGATTTTCTCAGATTAAATATCGCCTGTCCTCAAGCCTTGTTACAAGACGGTTTGACCCGTTTGCAACAAGGGCTCAACTTATATCGAAAGGATTTTAATGACTAACTACGACCAACAATATTTCACTGGTGAACGCGCATTGTTTCAAGCACACGATGCGCAAATCACGAATTCTACTTTTGCGGCTGGGGAATCCCCTTTAAAAGAAGCCCAAAACATTACCCTCAACAACAGTATCTTCAAATACAAATATCCGCTGTGGTACGCCAAGCATGTCACCGTCACGGATTCGATTTTAGAAACCATGAGTCGCAGTGGCATTTGGTACACTGATGATATTTCATTGAAAGACACCACTGTCCAAGCACCAAAAGAATTCCGCCGCAGTCACCACATTAAACTCGATCATGTGCATTTTGCTGACGCAGAAGAAACCCTGTGGCAATGCGACGATATTAAAATCGATCATGTCGACGCCACCGGCGACTATTTTGGCATGAACAGTTCAAATATCACCATCGATCACTTAAACCTGGTCGGCAACTACGCCTTTGATGGCGGCAAAAACATTGAAGTGCACAACTCAACATTTGTCACCAAAGACGCCTTTTGGAATTGTGAAAATGTCACGATTTATGATTCCACGATCAATGGCGAATACTTAGCCTGGAACACCAAAAACCTCACCTTGATCAACTGCACTATCGAATCCGATCAAGGCTTGTGCTATATCGACGGGTTGAAAATGATCAACTGCAAACTTTTACGCACGGACTTGGCGTTTGAATACTGCAAAAACATCGACGCCGACATTCACAGCCATATCGATTCCGTGAAAAATCCGATTTCTGGTCAAATCACTGCGGATTCGATCGGTGAAATCATTCAAGATGATGACCAAATCGACACCTCAAAAGTCGCCATTCACAGTCGTTTGCAAGCCCAAGCCTCATAGCTTGCCCTTGACAAGATTAGAAAACCGTTGTAAGTTTATGGCAATTACAAGTTAAGGAAGTTCACTTATGACCAATAGTTTGACCACATCGCCACGATTTTTCTCCCGGTATTTCGGATAGTCATCCGATACGCCCGGGAAATTTTGTGGCGCGCGGATGACTGAATGCATCCGCGAGTCAGGCTGATATCACTTTTTAAAAGTGACCCCGACACCGGATGCGCATGCGTCTGGTGTCTTTTTTAACGGTAAAAGAAAGAAGGAAGCAACATGCCAAAAACCAAACCTGGTTTACTCAAAGATCTCAAACATACATATGATGGCTTAGGCGCCAACCCGATTCGCGTCTTTGATGCTGAAGCCAGCAAAATCGAAGGCGTCGTCAAGTTATCCCTCGGCGAACCTGACTTTAACGTCCCAGAACATATCAAACAAGCGGCGATCAAATCGATCAACAACGACGAATCGCACTATGCCCCAACCCCAGGTTGGCCAGCTTTTCGCCAAGCCGTCGTGCATTTCTTAAAAGACCGCTACGACTTGGATTATGATGCCAATACTGAAGTTACCGTCACCGTTGGCGCGACTGAAGCCTTGCATTCTTGCTTGGATATTGCGTTAAATCCCGGCGATAAGATCTTAATGCCTAGCCCAACATTTTCTTTGTACGACCAACTCGTGCGCATCAATGGAGCGGAACCGGTTTACATGAACACCGAAAGCACCGGCTTTGTGCTGACGCCTGAACAATTGCAACAAGCCATCGACACGGTGCATCCAAAAGCCATTTTGTTGAACTTCCCTTCCAATCCAACTGGCGTCACTTACAGCAAAGCGCAAGTTGAAGCCTTAGCGGCCGTGATCGCCAAAACCGATTTGATCGTGATTTCTGATGAAATTTATTCCGAACTCACTTATGGGTCAACGCATTACTCGTTTGCCAAAGCCTTGCCTGAACAAACCTTGCTGATCAACGGTGTCTCCAAGTCTCACGCGATGACCGGCTGGCGGATCGGCTTTGTTGCTGGCCCTGCCGACTTGATGAAAAAAGTTGTGTTAGCCCATGCCTTCAACGTCACCTGCCCCTCCAACCCGGCCATGGCTGGCGCGATCGAAGCTTTGTCCACTGAAGCTGGTCGCGAAGATTCCTTGGCAATGAAAGCCGAATACATCAAGCGTCGCGATTTTGTGGTTGCGGCCATGACCAAAATGGGCTTTGGCGTACCAAATCCAAATGGTGCCTTCTATGTCTTCGCCAAGATTCCAGCGGGCTACATTCAAGATGGCAATGACTTCTGTTATGACTTGTTGCACAAAAACAAGCTGGCTTTGATCGCCGGCAATGGCTTTGGGCCTGGTGGTGAACATTATGTCCGCTTGAGCTACGCCGCTTCGATGGCTGATTTGCAAGAAGCCATGAAGCGCCTGCAAGCTTATATCGATGAAAACAAACCAGCTTAATGCAAAAAAAATTACTGACTCGTCACGGGTCTGCCATAATCCCTTTATGGTTGTCAGATGAAATACAATAATTCATCTGATGATTAT
>NZ_AZEU01000087.1 GCF_001435035.1 Lacticaseibacillus manihotivorans DSM 13343 = JCM 12514 | reverse complement strand
CAGCTTTCGTGAGAACTATAACATCTATTTACAAGCTAATGCAAGCAAAAATCTGATCATCAATACAACCAGATTACATCCACGGCATGTTTTTTAACTGCGGCGGCCATGCATACCTGTCCACTTGATTCAGGGTTTGACCCGCCTAACGCAGCTTGGCTCCTGCGCTAATTATGTGTTTATCACTGTCACAAATACCAGCGGATAGGGTGCCTCATGTGCAAACATATAGCGTCTACTATTCAAGTAGTAAAGCCTTGAAGCTCCACTTAAATAGCGATACAATATATGTATCGAAAACTGATGGCGTTCCCCATCTTTGAACACAGCTTCACTGTTCTGATCCGATAACGACTGCAATCGTTATCGGATTTTTTCGTGTGTTCAAATCAAAAATATTTAGCTTTTTCATTCAATGCAACGTTTTAAACTGCTCTACACCTTATGAATATACACAGTAGTGATGAAAAATGCAACCTACCAAAATACCGGGGTTTCGCTTTTATCACGGTGTTAAAATGTTATTTAACACAATACCATAATACCATAAGTGGTATTATGGTAAATAACACATTTTAACCTTTTCGCGATTTCCGGTATCAACGCCTTAATTACATATTAAAATGTTAAATGCCGCAATGTACAAAAATGTTATTTTGTACATTGCGGCATTTTGTGAATTTGAAATCTCACCATAAATAACATTTATGTTATTTTTTAAATAATTGGTTGAATGTCTCTTTTTGCTCACCGGTAAGCTTGTGGGCGACGAAATAATCGACCATTTCATCGACAACTTCGTAGATTTTTCGATTAAGTAGCGTCTTAGCAATGAAATTGATTTTTGCGTGTGTTTCACGCCACACCCGAATATTTTGAGCCTGCGTTACGTCGCCAATGCTGCGGCGACGGCGTGGAACTGGCTTCTTAGATTCTGTGGCAGTCTTTTCTGCCGTTTCAACAGGTGTGCTTTGTTCTACTACAGATTCTGCTGACTCAGCCATTGCTTGCTTGATCTTATCAGCGTTCCGCTTAAATGCCATTTTACTTCTCCTCCTTGTCAATTGCAGCTTTCATATCGGCATAAGCAGTGTGAACACCAGCAAAGAATATTTTAGCTCCATCTGTCAATGGCGCCTTCTCGTATTCGAAAATCATCTTGTGTTCGATTGTTGAGCGATTAAAGACTTCACGTAACGGAATCTCCGCAACTACGTCTTTCATCTGAGCAACGGTTTCACGAAACTCATGACTAGTAGATGTATTATAGGCGATCTTGTTCGCCACAAAGAAAATGTCAGCTGTCACATAAGAATCCTTAGTTCTTGGATCTCGCGCTTCGTTTTTGAATTCTTCCAGTCGAGTTCCAAGTGAGTCCATTGCGTCAAAGCCCCCATATTGAGAAGGCTCAATAAAACTCATGATATGGTTACTGATCATGACGGCATTCTTTTGAATGATGCTAAGGTCTGGATGGCTATCAAGGATGATGTAGTCGTAGCTGCTGATATTATAGCGATCGTAATTTTCATCCAACCAGTTGAACAGGATGAATTCTTTCATAGTTTTGTTAATGAGAGTTTCGCCAATTGTACCCAGGTGCATGGATCCAGCAATCAGGTCAACGTTTTCCGCAACATCATGAATCGGCTTAGGTTCTTTGAACTCATTGTCGTAGATACCAGCAACTGTGTTGGAAGCGTCAAAAATCCCAAATGTCTGCGTGAGGTTGCACTGATGATCGTGATCGATCAATAAAACTTTATAACCTTGCGTCCCTAACCATAATCCGAAATTATATGTTTGAGTCGTTTTCCCAGTTCCGCCTTTAGTCGAAAGTACTGTGACAATTTTTGGTTCAGCCATTGTGTTCCCTCCACATTAATTTGCTTACTTTGTTATCTTGCTTACAATAACATTATAACATTTTTAACGTTTGCGGTAAATAACATTTTTACGCATTCTCCAAATCGACCCCAATTATTGTGAGATTCTCTATAAGTATTAATATGGTATTTAACATTTTAACACTTTAAAATCGTTGCTAATACGGAAAATATAGATTACAAAGTTCAATGTATTATAATGTTATTTACCATAATAATTACCATACGTTTGCTCAGAAACTTTGTTTGTGCAAAATCTGTCGAAGGACAATCTGGGAGTTTAACTCCCGATACTGTAAAACAACTAACTGTCGATATTGTAATTTACGACCCTCATTTCCAGAACAGAGCCTACCGTTATACTTATCCGCGAACCCGATTTATCTTTATTGGGAACGTGTAGTCTGAATTCAGTTTGGTTTTAGGGGACTTAATTCGCTCGATTAGCAGTTCAACCATCAGCTCCGCCATCTCTTTGATGGGCTGCTGAACCGTTGGCAATTCCGGAAAGAACGTTCGAATAAAGTTGGACCCATCATACCCATTGATAAGCGGATGGTAGTTCATCGTATCGGCACAGGTCTTTACCAGTATTGCCGTAACATCATCGGTACAGCAGATTGCATCGTAATCGCGGCTCACAATAAGCCGTAAATTGCAAGAACAAGTTAGCCAGTCGTTGAGGACAATCCCAGAACAGGCCG
>NZ_AZEU01000009.1 GCF_001435035.1 Lacticaseibacillus manihotivorans DSM 13343 = JCM 12514 | reverse complement strand
TCAGACCGGCCAGATGCGATTTCATGTCCCAAATACCGAGGTGAATAATCCAGGTTAATATTTGTATCTGTAATTCCAAGCAATTTGCGTGTACTCTCTAATTGAGACATCTATTCCTACCTCGTTTATCTTTTGGTTTGGTCGCTTAAAGCATAACACTGGAGGGAGTAGGTGTTTTGTGTTATCTAAAAAGGCCTAAAACTTCCAGCGTTGAAGTACTCTTCAACACCAAAAATTTTAGACCCTTTTTTCTCTGCCATGATTGGTCTGAGCAATTTTTGACGCAATCTGGGGTGAGTGCAAACGCCTGTGGTCAGCGTTGTGCGTAAGTGCGGTCGTAGCCGCTATTTGAAACTGGGACGGACTCTCACCACGTAAAGGCGAGCCAGCTGGAGTCCCAGTTTCGAATCTACCACCACAACGCAAAAAACTCCCGCATGGTTTTGTGCACCATGCGGGAGTTTGAATTTGGCCAAGTGCGACTTAGCCGAATGCTGCCACTGAGCCGAGGATCGCCCCAAGGATAGTGACGATGAGCATAGCCCAAGCGGCAATATGAGTAATCCACCAGAATTTTGTCCGCGTTTTTTTCATCATAGCACCTCCTTTGAACGGTTTATATGTTTTATAGTGTACCTGTTTCTTAAGTTGGCGGCAAATCATTTTGAGATGCTTTTTTTGTCAGGCAAGATTAGGTATGATAAATAAAAAAAGGAGGTGCCAGGATGCTGTCGATTTTGGCCATTGGATTGCCGATTCTGTTTTGGATCATTTTGCTGGTGATCATCGGCAAGTTCAACTATCGTCATAATCTTTTGTTTTGGGTGATGATCGTGGTGAACTTTTTAGCGATTTGGCAGTTGACCCAATTACATGCTGGCACTTATTTGTGGGCGTGCTTTCTCGCTTCGATCGTCGCGGCGATTTTAGTGGTGATGTTGCTGATCATCAATGAGCATGACGTGTTTTTACGCCGATATACCCATCTGCTGGCCCGTGTCGAGGTGATCGCTACCACATGTTGGTGGATCGCGGCGATTTTCTTTCAAAAATAGGGAAAATTCCCCACTTTTGTGAACCATGCTGAGCCCTTGCAACCACTGAGTTGTGAGGGCTTTTTTGTTACAATTGTTAAGAATCACACACGAGCGGGGGGAATGTGGGGTTGATTGTGGTGGAACGTGGGGGAATGTGGTAGACTTAACTCAACGTTGGGAGGTGATCCCATGCTCATGGGCGAGTTTCATCACAGCATCGATGCCAAAGGCCGGTTGATCGTGCCAGCGAAATTTCGCGAAGCCCTCAACCCTTCTTTTGTGTTGACCCGGGGCATGGATGGTTGCTTATTCGGCTACCCGCAAGCCGAGTGGCAAAAACTGCAAGAAAAATTGACAGCTTTGCCACTGACGAAAAAAAGTGCGCGGACGTTTTCACGGATGTTGTTGTCAGGTGCTGCTGAATGCGAGCTCGATAAACAAGGCCGCATCAACCTCCCGAACAACTTGATTCAACACGCGGCTTTAGATAAAGAATGTGTGTTGATCGGCGTCTCCAACCGCATCGAAATCTGGTCAGCTGCGCGTTGGCAACAATATGCTGATGATGCTGAAGATGATTTCGATGAGTTGTCTGAAAACTTGATCGACTTTGGGTTATAACTATGACTGAATTTAAACATGAAACAGTACTACTAAAAGAAGCCGCCGCCAACTTGAACGTTCAACCAAATGGCACCTATGTGGATGCGACGTTAGGCCGAGCAGGCCACACCAAAGAGATCTTAAGCCAAATGGATGGTGGGGTGTTATATGCGTTCGACCAAGATCAACAAGCCATCGACGCGGTGACCAAAGCGTTGGATCCAATGCCTGAGAATTTGCATTTGATCCACACCAACTTTCGCAACTTGCAAGAAGCTTTGACAGAACGCGGCGTCACCGGGGTCGACGGGGTGTTATATGACTTGGGCGTGTCATCGCCGCAGTTTGATGATTCCAAGCGCGGTTTTTCTTATCGCTTTGATGCGCCGCTTGATATGCGCATGGATCAAAGTCAAACCTTAACCGCCAAAATCGTCATCAATGACTGGTCATTCAATGACTTGGTGCGGATCTTTAATCGGTATGGTGAGGAAAAATTCGCCAAATCCATTGCCCGCCAAATCGAACAAGCCCGCGCTGATCACACCATCGAAACCACTTTTGAATTGGTGGAATTGATCAAACAAGGCATCCCAGCTAAAGCGCGTCGAACTGGCGGCCATCCTGCGAAGCGCGTCTTTCAAGCCGTGCGCATCGCCGTTAACGATGAGCTCGGTGCCTTAGAAGCGAGCCTTGAACAAGCGGTCAGCTTACTTAATCCTGGCGGACGCATCAGCGTGATCACCTTCCAATCGTTAGAAGATCGCTTAGTCAAAGCGATGTTTAAAGAATTGACCACGATCAAAGACGTGCCGCATGATTTGCCCGTGATCCCTGACAGTATGCAACCAGATTTTTGCTTGGTATCGCGCAAGCCGATTTTACCAGGTGCTGAAGAACTCGAACATAACCACCGCGCGCACAGTGCCAAGTTGCGCGTCTTGGAAAAATTAGTTAAGGAGGTGTAGCTCATGCAAGAAAGTACCGCAAGACAATTAGATCCGGTAGTCGTTGAGCCGTTGCAACAACCCCAAACGACACCAAAACCAGCCCCACAAGTGCAAGCTGCACCGAGTCCGTCCAAGCGGTTTTCACCTTTTGAACGGGTGTTAAGCGGCATCTGTGGGTTAGCCGCATGTGCGTTGTGCTTATTGTTTTTAAACGCGCAAACGCAACTGGATGCCAATAATCGTACATATCAAGACGTGCAAACCAAAATCGCGACGCAAAATCAGTCGGTAACTGATTTAAAACAATCGGTTGGGGAGCTGTCTAACTCTAGTCGACTCAGTTCTTATGCCAAGGCACATGGCCTGACGGTGATCGAAGCAAATATTAAGCGTGTGAACAAGTAATGGCAAAAAAATCTTCCAAACGACAGACGAATGCGATCCATCCAACCAAGAATCGGCGCAAGTTCGGCATCTTTTTGATGGCGCTTGCGGCGCTCGGGTTGGTCGCATTCGCCTGTCGTTTTGTGTACATTGCAGCCGGCGGGAAAGTCGATTCGGCAAACCTTTCTGCCTACCGCAAGAAAGTCGTGGCCAAATCCACAGTCCTAAAAGCCAAGCGCGGCTCGATTTTTGATCGCGATGGTGGGGTGATCGCTGAAGATTCCAATACCTACACGATTTACGCGATCCTCGATCACAATTATGTTGATGGCGACAAGAAATTATATGTGCAAGACAAAGATAAAACGGCAACCGAACTGGCGAAGTACTTGCCCCTTTCCAAAGCCAAAATTTTAAGCATTTTAACGCCTGCTAAAGCCCAATTTCAAGTGGAATTCGGCACAGCCGGGACGAAATTGAGTTTAGCCACCAAACAAGCGATTCAAAAAGCCAAACTCCCTGGGATCAACTTCACCGATTCGCCTTCAAGGCTTTATCCTAATGGCGTGTTTGCCAGTCATGTGATCGGCTTGGCGCAACCGCAAACCAACGCCAAATCCACTGATCAGCTCGTCGGCGTCTTAGGGCTGGAAAAACAATTCAACTCAATTTTAAAAGGCACCAACGGTTATCGCACGTCACAAACGGATGCTTATGGCTATCAATTGCCAGAATCCAAAGTGAAAACCAAAGCCGCTGTTGATGGCGGATCGGTTTATACCACGATTGATGCCAGCTTGCAAAGTTATTTGGAAACCTTAATGACCAGCGTGGCCACCAAATATCAACCAAAATCTTTGTTGGCCGTGTTGATGAATCCTAAAACTGGTGAAGTGTTGGCGGCTTCTCAGCGGCCAACGTTTGATCCGTCGACTGGTGAAGGCTTATCCAGCATGTGGCGCGACATCTTAGTTGAGGATAATTATGAACCCGGTTCGGTCATGAAGATCTTCACCTTAGCCGCCGCCATTCAAACTGGTAACTATCACCCGAATAACTATTACAAATCTGGTTCGGTGAAAGTCGCCGATACCACCATCAAAGACTGGGATACTTCAGGATGGGGGACCATTCCATTGAGTCAAGCCTTCCCAAGATCTTCTAACGTCGGCATGGTCAAAATCGAGCAAACCATGGGTGCGACAGTATTTTCAGAATATCTTCGTAAATTCGGGTTTGGGCAACAAACTGGGATCGCCTTACCAGGTGAAACCAGCGGGACTTTTGATTTTGGCAATTACTTAGATTCCGCGATGGCCAGTTTCGGCCAGTCGATCGATGTCAATGCGATGCAGTTGATGCAAGCTGCCACGGCAGTTGCCAATGGCGGCGACATGGTGCAACCGCGGATCGTGTCTAAAATCGTCAACAAAAAAGGCAAAACTACTAGTTACGGTCGGCGCGTGCTCAGCAAACCGATTTCAAAATCGACGGCCCAACAAGTGATCGCCGCGATGCGTCAAGTAGTCAATGCCTCATATGGGACTGGCTCAGCTTATAAAATGAGCGGTGTTGATCTCGCGGTTAAAACTGGGACGGCGCAAATTGCCGGGACCACTGGCGGCTACCTCACCGGGGACTCGAACTATATTTTCTCCGTGATGGGGATGGCGCCAGCGTCTAATCCGAAATATGTGTTATACATTGCGATGAAGCAACCGCAGAAAATGACGGAACCAGCGGAATCGATCATGGCCCAAATTTTTAGGCCGATGATGACGCGAGCTTTAGCCTTAGACGGTAGTACCAATACCACCGCGACGACTGATGAAACCATCAGTGTGCCAAGTGTGACCAACAATGCATTGGCCACCGCGCAACAAAAGCTCACCAATGCCGATTTTTCGGCGGCAGTCGTGGGCACTGGGACCAAAGTGGTGCAACAGTTACCGACTGCTGGTGGCAATGCGTTGAAAGGGTCGCATGTGGTGTTATTGACCAATGGTGCCATGACCATGCCGAACGTCTCTGGCTGGTCGAAATCTGATGTGTTAAAATTAGCCCAGTTGACTGGGAAAACTTTCAAGTTGGTGGGCTCAGGTTACGCCACGGCGCAAAGCTTGAAAGCCGGGTCGCTGTTAGGCTCAGCCAAAGTGACGATCCAGTTTGCACAGCAATAAGCGGCAATTTACAAACTTTGCAGTGCTCAGGCAATTATTTGAAGAAACTTAAATCATTATAAAGGGGCATATCATGCAGTTAGCACAAATGTTGATCCCGATGGTGGCAGCTTTTGCCATCACGGTGATTGTGTTGCCGTTATTTATCGGCTACATGCGATTTAAAAAAGAAGGCCAAATGATCCGCGAAGAAGGCCCGAAATGGCACGCGAAAAAATCCGGTACGCCGACGATGGGTGGGGTCGTGTTCATCATTGCCATCATTATTGCGGCGATCGGTTCTGCGGCTTGGCAACACACTTTGGACATGTCCGTTTATGTGGCGCTGTTCATTTTGTTGTTGTACGGGATCTTAGGGTTCATCGATGATTTCGTGAAGCTCTTCCGTCATCAAAATGAAGGCTTGAAAGCTTGGCAGAAAATGCTAGGCCAAATCATCGGCGCGATCGTGTTGGTGGTCGCTTACTTGCATGACGGCTTCGCCCATGCGATCAGCGTGCCGTTTATCGGGCAGATCAATGCCTTATGGTTCTTTGTGATTTTTGCCATTGTGTGGTTAGTCGGGTTCTCCAATGCGGTGAACTTATCGGATGGCTTGGACGGTTTAGTTGCCGGGCTTTCAACCATCGCTTTTGGGACTTATGCGATTATCGCTGCTCACGACGGTCGGGTAGATGTGTTGATCATTTGCTTGGTGACCATCGGGGCGATGATCGGGTTCTTATTGTTCAACCACAAACCTGCTCAGATCTTTATGGGTGATGTCGGCTCCTTAGCATTAGGTGGGATGCTGGCGACGGTCAGCATTTTACTCGATCGGGAATGGTCGCTACTGTTGATCGGTTTGGTGTTCGTGTGTGAAACCGCCAGCGTCATGATTCAAGTGGCAGTCTTTAAAACCACTGGGCATCGCGTGTTTAAGATGAGCCCAATCCACCATCATTTTGAAATGTTAGGTTGGTCAGAATGGCGCGTGGATATCACGTTTTGGCTTGTTGGTATTATCGCTAGTGCAATTTATCTATTAATTTTCCTTTAGAAAGAAGTCTGGGGCATGTTGGAGATCAAAACGTATCAAAATAAGAAAGTTTTAGTGTTAGGGTTAGGCATGAGTGGCGTCAATGCAGCGCGCTTGTTGAACAAGTTAGGCGCTTTAGTCACGGTTAACGATAAGCAGAAATTCGATGACAACAAACAAGCCCAAGCCTTATTAGCCGATGGCATCAAAGTAATCACCGGGTATCATCCCGTGGAGTTATTGGATGAGAATTTCGAATACATGGTGAAAAACCCTGGGATTCCTTATTCCAATCCCATGGTGCAAAAGGCGCAAAGCTTAGGCATTCCGATCATCACAGAACCGGAATTGGCTTATCAAGTGTCACAATCGCATTGGATCGCCACCACTGGCTCTAACGGCAAAACGACGACCACCACGTTGATCGGCTTGATGCTCAACGAAGCTGGCCACAAAGCTTATGATGCCGGCAACATCGGCATTCCTGCTTCTGCTGTGGCCCAAAAAGCCGGCAAAGATGACACTGTGGTCGCGGAACTTTCCAGCTTCCAACTTTGTGGGATCAAGACTTTGCATCCGCATATCGCAGTATTGACCAATATTTATGAAGCCCATTTGGATTGGCATGGCGATCGGGAACATTACGTCGCTGCGAAGATGCGCATCACCATGAACCAAACCCCAGATGACTATTTCATCATGAACTGGGATCTGCCAGAAATGCATGAATTGGCCAAGCAATCCAAAGCCCAAATCGTGCCATTCTCCCGTAAAAATATCGCCGGCGCCCGTTCTGCTTTAATTGATGGGTGGTTGTGCTTTGATGGCGAACGGATTATGAAAGCAGACGCCATGCAGATTCCAGGCACGCACAACATTGAAAATGCTTTAGCTGCCATTGCTGCCGCGAAATTATCTGGCGTTGACAACGCATCGATTGTCGCTGTGTTGACGCGCTTCACCGGCGTTAAGCACCGCATTCAATATGTCACCACGATCAATGATCGGAAATTCTACAACGATTCCAAAGCCACCAACGTTGAAGCAGCAAGTGTGGCGATCAATGCCTTCACGCAACCGATCGTGTTGTTAGCCGGTGGGTTGGATCGGCATTTGTCGATGGATGATTTGATCCCATTGGTCAAAGCTCATGTCCATGCCATGGTCACATTTGGCGAAACCGCTGAATTAATGAATGCCGTCGCTGAAAAAGCCGGCATCCCTTATCAACAAACTGAAAATGTTAAAACTGCGGTACCATTAGCCTATGCTGCTTCCAAACCAGGCGACATCGTCTTGTTGTCACCTGCCGCAGCGTCATGGGATCAATTCCCGAACTTTGAAATTCGCGGAGATGTCTTTATCGACGCGGTCAATGCTTTAGCTGAAAGCGAGGAATAGTCATGCGCGTGATCGTCTCAGGCGGGGGGACTGGTGGCCACATTTACCCGGCCTTAGCCTTACTTGAACAGCTAAAAAAACGCGACTTGTTGGATGACGTGTTGTACATCGGGACCAAACGTGGTCTGGAAAGGCGCATCGTCCCCAAAGCCGGCATTCCTTTTGACACCATCGAGTTGCAAGGCTTCAAGCGCAGTTTGAGTCTGGACAACATCAAAACCGTTTCGCGCTTTTTAGGCGGCTTGTCCAAAGCCAAACACATTTTGAAAACCTTCAAACCGGATGTAGTGGTGGGCACTGGCGGGTACGTCTCCGCGGCGATTTTATTTGAAGCTGCGCGGTTGCACATTCCCACGGTGATCCACGAACAGAATTCCGTCGCTGGAGTGACCAACAAGTTCTTGTGTCACTTTGTCGATAAAATCGGGACAGTATTTCCGGAAGTGGAAGCGGCTTTCCCAGCTAAAAAAGTCCAGCGCGTCGGCAATCCGCGCGCGCAACAAGTGGCGAACTTGTTGCCTAACGATCGCTTAGCCGACTTTGGGCTTGATCCCAAGCGCCGGACCTTGTTGATTTTTGGCGGCTCACGAGGCGCGCCGATGATCAATCAAGCAGCGGTCAATGCGATTCCCGTGTTTGGCCAAAGCAATTTTCAGACTTTATTTGTCACTGGGCGGCGGCATTTTGACACGATTCAAAAGCAGCTGCCGAGCTTGCCAGATAACGTCAAAGTGGTGCCTTATGTCGATGATATGCCGGCTATTTTGCCAGATATCGCTTTGGTGATCGGGCGCAGCGGGGCGACTTCCATCGCTGAACTGACCGCGTTGGGGATCCCTTCTGTGTTGATCCCCAGTCCAAATGTCACCGGCAACCATCAATTCATTAACGCCCAAAGCTTGAAAAAAGCTGGCGCCGCTTTGGTGGTACCAGAACCGCAACTCGATGACCACTTCGGGCAAATGGTGGCGGATCTGATGCAAGACGATGTGCGGTTGCTTGACATGACCCGTGCGGCCAAAAGCTTAGGTGTGCCAGATGCGTCAGACCGCTTGATCCAATTGATGCAACAAGCGATCAAAGAACACTAGAAAGGTGGTGACACGATGCCGTTTCGGCGAAAATCCAAAGCGCAAGATCCCTTGACGCCTTGGGAAGCTTATCAAGCCAAACAAAAGCATGAAAAAAAAGCGGCATCGCGTCCGCTACCACTGCCGCATCTCAGCCAAACCCGTGCGAGTCGGCGCCGGCGCAATTTGGCCGTGATCTTAACGCCGTTGACTGTGTTATTGTTGGTGGCAATTTATTTCATGACGCCGTTAGCGCGCGTCGGGGATTTAAGTGTGCGCGGTGAGTCGACTTTGCCGGCCCAATCCGTGATCGATGCGTCAAAACTCGGCTCCAGTCAAATGATAATAGACTTGTTGATGCATCGTGACCGGGTGGCGACGCGTGTGAAAAAGACCTTACCGCAAGTCAAAACGCTTAGCGTGTCGGTCAAAGGCTTCAACCAAGTGACCTTGCAGGTTCATGAATATGCGCCGCTTGGTTATGTCCAAAAAAATGGGGAATACCATGTGTTGTTAGCTTCAGGAGTGGTTTTGAAGTCAGCCACCCAAACGCCGAAAAGCACCTATCCGATTTTTACTGGATTTACCCGCAAAGAAGCGTTTGAAGGGGCCAAAACCGTCGCAAGTTTTCCCCAAGCCGTGCGTAAAGCGGTTTCTGAAGTAAAAGCCACGCGCGGTGCCGCGAATCCTTATCAAATCACCCTCAGCATGAGCAATGGGAATTTGGTCGTGGCGGATTCACGCACCGTGGCCAAAAAGATCAAATATTACCCACAGTTATTAGCTGATGTGAAAACAAAGGGGACTGTGGACCTCGAAGTCGGTGCCTTTTTTACCCCATATGCGAAATAAAACCCGCAAAATCTCTAATCTTTATCGTCTATTGATGAGTTGATGGGAGGTTGTGTGGTAAAATCAAAATAGTATTACGTTTTCAATGAGAAAAATTGCAGTCCAGGAGGTTTGCCGTCGTGGGAAATCAAGACATATACGTTGGACTTGATATCGGCACCACCTCGATCAAAGTCATTGTGGCCGAATATATTCAAGGTCAAATGAACATTATTGGGGTCGGCAGTCAACGTTCAGCCGGCTTAAGTCGCGGCGTGATCGTCGATATCGATCAAGCGGTGATGGCGATTCGTCAAGCCGTCAGTCAAGCAGAAGAAAAAGCAAGCATTAAAATCGATTCAGTGGTGGTCGGTGTGCCGGCCAACATGCTTCAAATTGAGTCGGTCAGCGGCATGATCGCAGTGGGCGATGCGTCCAAAGAGATCACCGATGAAGACGTGAAAGCCGTGGCAGCCGCTGCGTTGGTGCGTAATTTACCACCAGAACGCGAAAGCTTGTCACTGACGCCGACCGAATTTATCGTTGATGGCTTTGATGACATTAAAGACCCACGGGGCATGATCGGCGTGCGCCTTGAAATGCGTGGGATCTTGTTCACCGTGCCCAAAACGGTATTACATAATACCAAAAAGGCCTTGAGCAAGGCCGGTTTATCGATTCGTACCGTCGTCATCAACCCCTTAGCGACTGCCCAAGTGGCCTTAAGCGATGGTGAACAAGACTTCGGTACCGTGTTGATCGATATCGGTGGCGGTCAAAGCACTGCGGCGGTGATTCATGATCACAAGCTGAAGTTTACCTCAGTGGATCAAGAAGGCGGGGAGTTTGTCACCAAAGATATTTCGGTGGTGTTGAATTCTGGCTTCAAAGATGCTGAAAAATTGAAACGTGATTATGGCAATGCCGACTCGTTAGCTACCCATGAAGATAACACCTTCCCAGTGACTGTCGTTGGCAAAACTGAGCCAGTGATGATCTCAGAAAAATATTTATCTGAAATCATCGAAGCCCGGTTAGGCCAAATCTTCAAACGGTTGAATGCGGCGCTGCAACAAGCCAGTGCCCTGGATCTGCCTGGTGGCATTGTGATCACTGGGGGGACCACGGCGATTCCTGGGATCACAGAACTCGCACAAGACATTTTCAACCATCAAGTGCGTGTGTTTATCCCAGGTGAAATGGGCTTGCGGCATCCGGCGTTTACCCAAGCGCTGGGATTGATCCAATACGCCGCGCACTTAACGGATATTGATCAGCTGGTGGCCAGCGTTTTGCCAAATGGTGAAGCGCCAATGCCTGTGTCTGATCAAAAACCCGCCGCCAAGCCAACGCCAACGGCTAAACCCGCAGACGCTGAACCTGACACCACCGAAAAGAAGCCGAACGCATTGCGGCGCTTCTTCGGTAATTTCTTCGAATAATTTCCCTAGGAGGAACGACAATGGAATTCTCACTGGATGCACAAAATGATACAGGCGCCGCAATCAAAGTGATTGGCGTTGGTGGCGCTGGCGGTAATGCCGTCAATCGCATGATCGCCGAAGACGTCAAAGGCGTGGAATTTATCGCCGCAAACACCGATGTCCAAGCCCTTTCAAACTCAAATGCTGAAACTAAAATTCAACTCGGCAACAAGTTGACCCGCGGTTTAGGTGCCGGGGCTACCCCTGAAATCGGCCAAAAAGCCGCTGAAGAATCTGAAGAACAGATCCAACAAGCCTTGCAAGGGGCCGATATGATCTTCGTCACTTGCGGCATGGGCGGTGGCACTGGTACTGGGGCTGCCCCAGTCGTGGCCAAAATTGCTAAAGACATGGGTGCGTTGACGGTCGGCGTCGTGACGCGACCATTCACATTTGAAGGCCCACGTCGTGCCAAAAACGCGGCGGAAGGGATCGCCAACTTAAAAGAACATGTTGATACCTTAGTCATCATCGCGAACAACCGGTTGTTAGAAATCGTCGATAAGAAGACGCCGATGATGGAAGCCTTCCATGCTGCCGATAACGTGTTACGTCAAGGGGTGCAAGGGATCTCTGATTTGATCACCAGCCCTGGTTTTGTCAACTTGGACTTTGCGGATGTCAAAACTGTCATGGCCAACCAAGGTTCTGCTTTAATGGGGATCGGGACTGCCAATGGCGAAAACCGCACCATCGAAGCCACCAAGAAGGCTATTTCGTCACCATTGTTAGAAGTCTCCATCGCTGGCGCCAAGCAAGTCTTGCTCAACATCACTGGTGGCCCAGACTTGTCCTTATTTGAAGCCCAAGATGCTTCTGAAATTGTGGCCCAAGCAGCTTCTGGTGATGTCAACATTATCTTCGGGACTTCGATCAACGAAGACCTTGGCGATTCTGTGGTGGTCACTGTGGTTGCCACTGGGATCGATGGCGAATCTGCCAAGCCTCAAGGCCGTGAAGCCCGCAAAGCGGAAACGACCAGTGCCCCGACTAACGCCAAATCAGACGCTGCTGATAGCGCTGATCCTTTTGGTAACTGGGATCTGCGTCGCGAACCGAAACACAACGATCAACCAGCCCCATCCAAAGACTTTGATAATGTCAAGAAGACGGAATTTGATATTTTCGAATCCCAACCAACGCAAAGCCAAGATGATGGTGGCGATGATCAACCACCATTCTTCAAGCGTCGTCGGCAATAGGCCCCAGCGCGTTTTGAAACGAACTTAGCAGGTCAGGTAGCCTAGCATTATTACTTGGACCCGTATTTTGGTCCGAGTGATAATGCGTAGCTAGCTGTGCCTGCGTGGTTTCAAAACGCACTTAGCACCGAGGTGATGACGTCGGTGCGTTACGAGAAGAAACACGCCGCAATCACCAAGAAATCGCATTATATTTTCCACAAAAGGAGGACATGCAGATGGCATTCGACAACTTCGGTAAAAAATTTAATTCATTTTTTGCCATGGATGCAGAAGATGACGACCCAGAAACTGTGGCAACCACTGCACCTCAACCAACACAAGCGGCTCCTCAATCGGCGCCGTCTAAGCCGCAGTTTCGCGGCAATAAGGTCGTGTCTATGAGTAATCCCAATGAGCAAACGGCAAAAATTGTCGTTTATGAACCGCGTATCTACTCTGATGCCAAAGAAATCGGCACCAACTTGTTGAACAACAAGGCGGTCGTGGTGAATTTTGATCGCATTGAAAATGATGCGGCCACGCGCATCGTTGATTTCTTGACTGGGACGGTTTTTGCCATCAATGGTGAGATCCGCCGCGTGGGTGAACAGATCTTCTTGGTCACCCCAGCCAATTTCCAAATCGATGGTGCCTTGGCTGAAAACTTAGGAAATGATTTCGACTTACAAATGACGGAATAGGAGGACTGCCGTGTTAGCTACAGGACTCTATTGGCTTTGGCGGCTGATCGCAACGGTGATCTCCGCTTATAGTTTAGGCATGGCGGTGTATATCGTGATGTCTTGGTTCCCAGATGCTTATGACACCAAATTTGGCCGCTTGTTGACGCGGATCTATCAACCTTATCTCGGCTGGTTTCAACGTTTTATCCCGCCGATTTTAGGGCTTGATCTATCGCCGATCCCAGCGTTTGCCGTAATTTATTTAGTTGAAAAAGCGTTAGACATTATTTTTATTAATCTGATTTATAGGTGACGAAATGGATAACGTTTTACAGCACTTTCGTAAAGACGAAGCGCCGTTTATCGCGCAAGTTGAATCTGATATTGAAACTGCCGCTGGTGAATATCGGCCGATTTTAACCAATTTCTTGGACCCAAGGCAAGTTTATATTATCGAAACCTTGGTGAATCAAGCAGATGGGGTTAAACTGTTTACGTTTGGCGGAGTCGCCTCGGCTGAACGCAAGCGGGCCTTGATCGCGCCAGATTACTTTGAACCTCAGCCTGAAGATTATGAGCTGGCAGCATTAGAGATCAACTATCCGCAAAGATTTGCTGAGCTCGATCATTCGCATATTTTAGGCACATTGGCCAATGCTGGCATTGAGCGCAACTTGTTTGGTGATATCGTGTCTGATGGCACGCGGTGGCAAGTGATCGTAGCGGCGTCGATGAGTTCATGGGTGCAAACCAATATCGATAAAATTGGGCGCATCGGGGTGCGGTTTGAACCAATTGACTTAGACCAATTGGTGACGCCGACCAATGATTGGGAAGCGCTGCAATTGACGATTCCCTCATTGCGCATCGATGCGGTAGTCGCGCATGTGTTCAACATTTCCCGCACTCGCGCCAAAAGCTTGATCGAGCATGATATGGTGCGATTGAACTTTGCAGTGATCGCGCGGCCAGACGTCGAAGTCGATGTGCGAGACATTTTGTCAGTGCGTGGATTCGGTCGCTTGCGGATTCAAGCCGTACTTGGCACCACTAAAAAAGATAAACTGCGGGTAACCGTGGATGTGATCCACAAATAGTGATTAGGAGGCAGTGACATGGCATTAAGCCCACTGGATATTCATAATAAAGAATTCAACGTCCGCATGCGCGGGTACGATCAAGATCAGGTGAATGACTTTTTAAGCCAGATCATCAAAGATTATTCGGCATTGTTGAAAGACAATGAGGATCTGCAAAAACAACTTGGCGACGCTCAAGAAAAGGTGAAGTACTTCACTGATTTGAAGGATGCGTTGAACCAAAGCATTATCGTCGCCCAAGAAGCAGCGGACAAGGTGAAGACCAACGCCGAACAAGAAGCGGACTTGATCCAACAACAAGCTGAAAAGAACGCGCAAGACTTGTTGACCAGCTCCACGGATAAAGCCAACCGCATCGTCGGCGATGCCAGTGAAAAAGCCAAGAAGATCACTGTGGAAACCGAAGACTTGAAGCGCCAAACTCGGGTCTTCCGCCAACGGTTACAAGTGATGTTGGAATCGCAGCTTGAAGTGGTGAAATCCCCTGAATGGAAGGAATTGTTGTCTTCTTCCGATTCAGCCGCAGTGGTATTAGATCCAGCAAATCGTGAATCTAACCTTGACAAGCCGGCAGGTGAACCCGTACACTCAGAAGCAACAGAAGAAGTTGTTGATGATGCCAGCCAACCTGGTTACACTGAAATCATTTTCCCTCAAGAAGATGATGCGGCACCAGAAGAAGCCGACGATCAATCAACAGACACTGAAGAATAACGTATGGACACGCGTCTAAACCGTGCGCTGGCATAGCGACTCGAGAAAAGGTGAAAGCTCGAGGCAGCAGCGGTGGTGATATCAGTCCGTCAGTTGCGCAGGTGATAAGTAACTTGCGCCGGGTACTCCCGTTAACAGGCTTGAGGAAGGCAATGTGCCTTTGAAGTTAGGTGGTACCACGAAGATCTCGTCCTAGTATTGGGGTGGGGTCTTTTTTGTACCCAGAGCGCAGTCAAGCGGTCTTAGCGATGCAGGTAGCCTAGCTTCAAGCTTTGAGCCGTACTTTGGCTCGAAGTTTGAAGCGTAGCTAACTGTCGTCGCGTTGCTTGACGGAGCTCGACGATTCCAGTGCTTTTTGAAGCGCACTTAGCGATGCAGGTAGCCTAGCTCAAGTGATTGGACCGTTCTTTAGTCCGAGTGCTTGAGCGTAGCTAGTCGTCGTCGCGTTGCTTCAAAAAGCACGACGCTGTCGAAACTTTTAATTCATCCTCAAACCTCGAATCTATTTGCTGGAGCCTCATTTACCCACGTAACTGACGGACTGACATCCGCGTGACCCACACAAAAAAGGAGAATCTCATATGAAAGTCAAAGAGACCTTAAATCTGGGCAAGACGTCATTTAAAATGCGCGCCGGCCTCCCAGCTAAGGAACCAAAGCTTCAAGAAGCTTGGTATGAAAACCATGTTTACGAAGCCCGTCAAAAGTTAAACGAAGGCAAGCCAACATTTGTTTTGCATGATGGCCCTCCATTTGCCAACGGGAACATTCACATGGGCCACGCCTTAAACAAAGTGACCAAAGACATCATCGTGCGTTCCAAGTCTATGGCCGGCTTCCGCGCGCCTTACGTCCCTGGCTGGGATACGCATGGTTTGCCAATCGAACAACAATTAGCCAAAAAAGGCGTTCGTCGCAAGGAAATGTCCATGGCTGACTACCGTGAAATGTGCCGTCAGTTTGCGATGAAAGAAATCGACAAGCAACGCACCGACTTCAAGCGCTTAGGCGTGTTAGGTGATTGGGAACATCCTTACATCACCTTACAACCAGAATTTGAAGCCGAAGAAATTCGCGTTTTCGGTAAGATGGCTGAAAAAGGCTATATTTATCACGGCTTAAAGCCAGTTTACTGGTCATGGAGTTCTGAATCCACGTTAGCTGAAGCTGAAGTCGAATATCATGACGTTAAGTCCCCATCCATTTACGTCGCCTTCAAAGTCGTTGATGGCAAGGACTTGTTAGACAACGATACTGCCTTCATTATTTGGACCACCACACCTTGGACTATCCCAGCTAACCTTGGGATCGCAGTTAACCCACGCTTCGAATATGCGCAAGTGGCAGTTGGCGGTAAGAAATACGTGGTGGCTTCAGAAATGCTACCAAAAGTGGCCGAAGAACTTGGCTGGAGCGACTACGAAGTCCTGAAGACTTTCCCAGGTACTGAACTCGATCGTATGACGGCGCAACACCCATTGTATGATCGCACGAGCCTCGTGATGGAAGCTGATCACGTTACCTTGGATGCCGGGACTGGCTTAGTCCATACCGCTCCTGGTCATGGTGAAGATGACTACAAAGTCGGCGTAAAATACGGATTACCAGTTTATTCCGTGGTTGATGAAAAAGGTTTCATGACCAAAGATGCGCCTGGTTTTGAAGGGGTCTTTTATGATGATGCCAACCGCATGGTTACTAAGGCCTTAACCGAAAAAGACGCGTTGTTGAAACTCGACTTCTTCACGCATAGTTATCCACATGACTGGCGGACTAAAAAGCCGGTCATTTATCGGGCAACCACGCAATGGTTTGCTTCTGTTGAATCCTTCCGCCAAGAAATCTTGGATGCGATCGATAAAGTGAAGTTCAACCCATCATGGGGTAAAACTCGCTTGTACAATATGATCCGCGACCGCGGGGATTGGGTCATTTCGCGTCAACGCGCATGGGGCGTGCCATTGCCGATTTTCTATGCTGAAGACGGTACTCCGATCATCGAAAAAGCCACCATCGATCATGTCGCTGACTTGTTTGGTGAATATGGTTCCATCGTTTGGTCACAACGCGAAGCCAAGGACTTGTTGCCAGAAGGTTATACCAACGAGCATTCTCCTCATGGCAAGTTCACCAAAGAAACGGACATCATGGATGTTTGGTTTGATTCCGGTTCTAGCTGGGCAGGCGTGGCCAAAGCCCGTCCAGAGCTCGTTTACCCAACGGATATGTACATGGAAGGTTCTGACCAATACCGTGGTTGGTTCAACTCCAGTTTGATCACCAGTGTCGCCAACAACGGCGTGGCCCCTTACAAGGAAATCTTGTCTCAAGGCTTCACCTTGGATGGTGAAGGTCGTAAGATGTCCAAGTCTTTGGGCAACACCATCGTGCCAGACACGGTTGAAAAACAATTCGGTGCTGAAATCATCCGCTTGTGGGTCGCATCTGTTGATTCCAGTTCTGATATGAAAGTTTCTATGGACAACTTCGCCCATACGTCTGAAACTTATCGTAAGATCCGGAACACCCTGCGGTTCATGTTAGCCAACACTGGTGACTACAACGAAGCCGTTGATGCGGTATCTTATGCCGAACTGGGTTCCGTTGATCAATACATGTTGGTTCGTTTGAGCCAAGTGATCAAAGCCGTTCGTGATGCTTACACTGCTTATGATTTTGCCACGGTGGTGAAAACCATCACCCAATTCTTGACGGTGGATATGTCAGCCTTTTACTTAGACTTCGCCAAAGATGTGGTTTACATCGAAGGTGAAAAGTCCTTGGCGCGTCGTCGCATGCAAACAGTGATGTACAAAGCCTTGGTCGATGTGGTTGAATTGCTGACGCCAATTTTGGCCTTCACTGCTGAAGAAATTTGGCCATTGTTGAAACAAGATCGCGACTTTGCCGCTTTGGCTGACTTCCCAGAAGCCACTGGTTTCACGAATCAAGACGACTTGTTGAAGGCATGGCCTGCGTTCATGGCGTTCCGCGATAAGGTGCAAAAAGCCTTAGAAGTTGCCCGTGATGCCAAAGTGATCGGGAAATCTCTTGAAGCCCATGTCACGGTTTACGCTGATGACAAGCTCAAAGCCTTGCTTTCCGGCTTAGATGCCAACTTGGCCCAGCTGTTGATCGTGTCTGACTTCACAGTCAAAGATGCCACCGACGCACCGGCTGACGCCCAAGTGGTTGACGACGTGAAATTAGAAGTTGTTCATGCTGAAGGTGATGTGTGTGATCGTTGCCGGATGACCACCACTGATGTTGGCAGCGATGCGCGTTACCCACATTTCTGTGCGCGTTGTGCCAAAATCGTCTCTGAAAACTTCCCAGAAACTGCTGCCGCAGATTTCGAATTCGAGGTTTAATATGTTAGGACGCGTGAAAAACTACAATGAAGACAAAGGTTTTGGCTTCATTGAAATTCCAGAACAACCTGATGTGTTTGTGCATTTTTCCGCCATTCAAGGCGGGGGCCGGCAAACACTGGTACCTGGTGAAGAAGTGAAATTCGTGATCGTGGAAGGCGCTCGTGGCCCGCAAGCGGCGAATGTCACCAAAGTGCAACCAAAAGCTGAAGATTAGCAACACCTTGAGTCATCGAGAGCAATTCTCGATGGCTCTTTTTTTGCGTGCGCGGTACAATGAAATGATATTTTATTCTTGAGGTGAGTTGGCGATGAAAAAAGCACTGGCCGTGTTTATCGGCGGGGCCTTAGGTGGCATCAGCCGTTATGCCATCGATTTGTGGTTGCATGATTCAACGAGTCTGCTCGGTACTTTGGCAGTGAACTTAGTCGGCTGTTTTTTATTGACGTATTTAACATACGGTCTTGCCCAACGTTTGGATCTGTCTGATTGGGTAAGCTTAATGCTCGGGACTGGGTTTGTCGGGGCATTTACGACCTTTTCGACCTTTGTGTTAAACTTAGTCCAACAAGTGAGCCCTTATGCGCTGGTGATTTTTGCCTTGAATTTAGTCGGCGGGAGTCTGTTTACCTTTGCGGCATTTCACCTCGCAAATCGGAGGCGCGTATGAACTTGTTGATGGTGGGAGTCGGTGCCGGCTTTGGAGCGCTTTTGCGGTATGGCTTGACCCAGCTGGGCAAAACGCTTTGGCCAACCCGTCCTTGGATGACCCTGCTGATCAATGTCACTGGGGCCTGCTTGGCAGGGTGGGTCAGTGCCTTGGCTTTGCCTGAAAGTCTGCATTTGTTAGTGGCGACAGGATTGTTAGGTGGGTATACGACGTTTTCAACGTTCCATGTGGATGCGTTAGGCTTGATCAACCGCAAGCTTTGGCCGCAAGTGCTCGGCTATTATGTCGGAACAGTCGGATTAGGCGTGTTGGCGGCGAGTTTGGGCATTTGGTTAGGGCGTTAAGAAAACGCAAAGATTATTAAAAGCTGAACCGTGGTTTTGTCGGCGTCGTATAATATTAGTTATGATTTGGGGGTGAGTCACATCGCAGATAATTCGCAAGCCAAGGCTGCTTTAGTCAAAGGTTCCGCGTGGATGACCGCAGGATCGATTTTTTCACGAGTCTTAGGCGCGATTTATGTCATTCCTTGGGTGATGTGGATGGGTGTGCATTGGACCGCAGCCAACGCACTGTTTGCCCGCGGGTATAACATTTACAGTTTATTTTTGATCATTTCGACCGCGGGGATCCCCAGTGCGGTGTCCAAACAAGTCGCGCATTACTTGGCCGCCGATCAGTACGGTTCCGCCAAAAAGCTTTTCCATCGCAGCATGATCTTGATGATCGGCTTAGGTGTGGTAAGTGCTGGGGCCTTATGGTTATTGACGCCAGTTCTCGCGATGCAAAATGGCCATGTGGATCCGCACATGATCCCAGTGTTGCATGCCTTAGTTTGGCCGCTATTATTGATCCCGCCGATGAGTATTTTGCGCGGGTATTTCCAAGGCTATTCGCAAATGGCGCCGAGTGCGGTTTCGCAATTGTTAGAACAATTTGCCCGCGTCGTGTACATGTTGGGCTCAACGTATTTGATTATGCGGGTGGGTTCAGGCGATTATGTTCAGGCTGTGGCGCACTCCACGTTTGGGGCGTTTGTCGGCGCGGCGATCGCGTTGATCTTCTTGATTTTCGCGTATACGCGCCAGCACAAAGAATTTGATTTGATCGCCACGGATGTCCCAGCCCCGACGAAAACGTTGCTAGGCGAAGTCTTACATCAGTCCATTCCGTTTATTATTTTGGATGCTGGGACGGTGTTGTATCAATTCTTTGACCAATACAGTTTTCCTGAATTCTTGAGTTATTTCTTCCATGTGTCTAATGATGAAATCAACTATTTATATGGGTTGTTTGCCTTTAATACCAATAAACTTGTGATGATCGTTGTGTCGTTGGCATCTGCTTTAGCGGTTACCGCCATTCCATTGTTGGCAGGGGCGTTTACTAAAGGTGATAAGCATGGTGTGGCGACGCAAATTGAAAACATTTTGCGGCTATTCTTCTTAGTCATGTGGCCGAGTGCTTTGGGCATGTCGGCAGTGGCGCGACCATTGTATGCGTTGTTTTATTCTGACGATCGCCTCGGCGTGCACATGTTGCAATTCAACGCTTATGTGGCCATCGCCATGGGGCTGTTTACCGTGTTAGCAGCGGTGATGCAAGGCTTGTATCAAAATCGGCAAGCGATCATTTATTTCTTGATCGGCTTTGCGGTGAAAATTATTTTACAATGGCCACTGGTATATTGGCTGCAAGGTTTTGCGCCACTGGTGGCCACTGGGATCGGGATGATGGTGTCGGTGTTCTTGATGCTTCACGCCTTAGATCAGCGTTACGACCTCGACTGGTCCGTGTTGAGTACCCATATTTCGCAACTGTTGGGCTGTGCACTAGTGATGTTTGTGTTTGCGTCTGCTGTTGTCGGCGTTTTTGATTGGTGGTTAGGCGGGGTTCGCAAAATCACGGCGATCCCAGTCCTGCTAGTCGGTGCTGGTGGTGGTGCCGCGGTTTACGTCTACATGGTGTTGAAGTTGCGTTTAGCGGATGACTTGTTAGGTGGGCGTATCGAAGGGTTGCGCACCAAGTTGCATATCAAATAACTGGAGGCAATCATGCCGACTTTAGTGATCATTCGGGGAAATTCTGGCAGTGGAAAAACGTCTATGGCGGATGCCTTGCAAGCACATTTTGGTGCAGAGAATTGTTTGGTGATCCATCAAGACCAAATCCGGCGAGAGCTGTTACATGCCAATGATCATGTCGACACGCCAGCCGTTGCGCTGATTGCGAACTTGATCCGTTTTGGTCTCGCGCATTATCCACTGGTGATCGTTGAAGGCATTTTACGCCGGGATGTGTACGGCGAAATGTTGAACCAAGTCGTCAGCGAATGGCATGGGCCAACACTGAGCTATTATTTGGACGTCGCGTTTGCAACGTGTGTGGCGCATAATGCGCAACGCTTTGACGAAGATATTCAAAGTCGTTGGTGGCGAGCAGACGATGTTTTGAGTGCCAAGGATATCCGTTTGCCGCATCGCGATGTCGCGCGGGTGTTATCGGATCTGAATCGAATTTAGGAGGAACGGTCAGCGATGGCCGTTTTTTTCTTGCATAAATATTTACAAAAGTGTATTCTATACCAATGTTGAAAAAATGAGGTTGGGTGAAATGAAAAAATTCTTCGGGCTATTATTTGTTTTATTGATGCTTTTGGCCACTACAGGTCACCAAAATGTCCACGCCGCTACTGACGATTCTTTGGCGCGCATTCAGAAAAAAGGCACCTTGGTGATGGGCAACTCCCCGAATTACCCACCTTATGAATTTCAAGTGAATCAAAACGGCAAAAGTGAAATCGTCGGGATGGATATTTCGATCGGGAAACAAATTTCCAAAGACCTCGGCGTCAAGCTGGTAGTCAAGAAAATGTCCTTTGACTCTATGTTAGTGGCTTTGGAAACCGGGAAAGTCGATATGATCTTATCTGGTTTCTCACCGACAGCGGCCCGCAAGAAGCATGTGGACTTCACTGATTCTTACTACGTCTCCAAGCAATACATTATCATCAACAAAACCGACAAAGGCTTGTACAAAAACAAGAATTCCTTCAGCGGCAAGAAAGTCGGCGCAGTCGTTGGCACGATTCCTTATGACTTGGTCAAAGAACAAATGCCTGGCGCCAAACTCGTCGGCATGGAAAACGCCGCAGATTTGGTCTTAGCCTTAAAAGCACATAAAATCGATGGCTTGGTGAAAGATTCTGCTTCAGCATTAGCGTATGCCAGCTCCGATCCTGGCCTCACTACGATCAATGGGAAATTTGAAGTATCAGGCGATGAAGCAGGTAATGCCATTGCATTGCCGAAAGGTTCCACTAGCTTGACGCTAGCCATCAACCAATCGATCAAAAATATCCAACAAAAAGATCTCATCAACAAGCAATACTTACCAGAAGCTGGGAAGTTGATGAATACCAACACGGCCAACACCTCCATGTGGCATTACTGGTCTTATTTTGCCAAAGGGGTCGGCTATACAGTCGGCATTTCCTTAGTCGCCGTGATCATCGGGGTGTTGTTGGGCGCCGGGCTGGCATTGATCCGCATCGGTCACACCAAAGTTTGGCACGCCTTGGCCACAGCATATGTTGAATTTATTCGCGGCACGCCGTTGATGGTCCAAGTGATGTTCATCTACTTTGGTATCGGGATGTTTTATGATATTTCTGCGGTAGTCGCTGGGACTTTAGCCGTGGGCTTGAATTCCGCGGCTTATGTGTCAGAAGTCTTCCGCTCCGGGATCGAATCTGTACCAGTAGGCCAAAAAGAAGCTGCGCGTTCGTTGGGCTTGTCCACCAAGCAAACCATGCAAAGCGTGATTTTCCCGCAAGCTATTGTGACCATTTGGCCGGCGCTTGGCAATGAATTTATTTCGCTGATCAAGGAAACCTCGATCGTGTCGATCATCGGGGTCGCCGATTTGATCTATCAACTGCGGATCGTGCAAGCTGATACGTATAAAGGCGTGTTGCCGATCGTCGTGGCGATGGTGTTGTACTTCATTTTGACGTTCGGATTATCGCGCGTGTTGCAGCATTTCGAACACAAATTCAATCATGCCAATTAAGTGAGCAAAGTCTGATCTGAAAAATGGTCAGGCTTTTTGCGTTGTGTTTGTGTGGGGGGTATACTATATTCGTAAGCGACTACATCAACAGGGAGGAAGATTGATGGGTATGGGGAAAATCACGGTAGCAACGCCGGAGGAATTGGCAGAAGCATTGCACCAACAAGTCGATGAGATCACAGTATCAAACGAAATGCAGGCGCAAATGCAAGCATTAGCCAATCGGCAGTTGTCAGACGCCGATCGTTTAGGCTTTGAAATCGGTGGGCGTGGGGTGCTCACAGTATTGGAACATGGCCTTAATCATGTCCAAGCCAAAATACAAAAAGGCGACAAGCTACAAGCACAAATCGATGAACGGGTGCTCGGTTTGTACAAAGTCGCGATGCAACCAAACGGCGAAGCCTTGTTGCGCTTGAAGCAATTGGATTACTAAATCAAAATGACGCGCTCACTTCTTTAATAGAAGGAAACCGCGTCATTTGCATTTAGTGAGTATCTTCGATTTGCCCATCATGGGTGCGGGCGACTTGCATGGTGCTAGTCGGGATGTAGCCAAGTCGTTTGATTTGTGCATCATCGGTTTGAACGCGGTGAATAAACTTCGCGACAGTCGCACTTGGGGCGCCATTGGTATAAAGGTGTTCGTACGCCCAAATTGGCCACTTGTTGGTTTGCACATTGGCGTCTGTCGGATTGATGCCATCCAGTAACAATGGCCGCACACCAGCTTGCAAGCCAGAAAAAGCGACATAACCGATGGCACCAGGGGTGTTTTTGACTTGTTTGACCATTGCTTGTGATGAATTCAAGACTTTCCCTTGGATCCCTTGCACGCCGCTCAAAGCTAATGCTTCAAAGGCGGTGCGCGTGCCAGAACCGGCTTCGCGCATCAAGACTTTGATCGGCATCGCTTTGCCGCCAACTTGTTGCCAATTGGTCAGCTTTCCGGAAAAAATGGCCTTGAGTTGCGCTGAGGTTAAGTTTGAGACGCCCACTTCAGGATTGACGATCGGGGTGATGCCCACCACCGCAATTTGATGATCCACCAGCTTTGCCGCCGGCGCATCAGAATTTTCTGCAAACATGTCTGCCGCGCCAATCGTGACTTTGTCAGTCGCCACGGCATTTAAACCCGCGGCACTGCCACCACCGTTAATGGTGATGATATTTTTTTGCGCAATGGCTGCAGCTTTGAGTAACGGTTGCATAGCGGTTGAGCCGGCGATACTGATGGTTGAATCATTTTTGGCCGCGGCTTGTTGAACCCCATAGCCGCTTAAAGCCAGGGCTAACACCCCACATAAGAACCAAGTCATTTTTTTCATGTGCTTTCCTCCTGTTATTAGGATAACGGGGGAATGTAAAGACTACCTGCAATTGGTGTATCGAAAACGTAAGGTTGGTAATTGTTTGGTAAATGGGCGTATACTAAAAGTACTTTCTGAAAACTGGAGGCCGATGTGGTGCAAAGTTACGTTAAAGACCCTAAAGTCCAAAAAAATCGCTGGTGGATCATTATCGCGGTGGGGATGTTCACCATTATGTCCACTCTTGATGCCTCGATCGTCAACATTGCCTTGCCGGTGATGTCCAAAGACTTACACGTGCCAATGAATCAAGCCGAATGGGTCGTGTCGATTTATTTGATCGTGATCTGTGCGCTGTTGTTGATGGGCAAACTCGGCGATTCCCTTGGCAAAATCCGAGTCTTTCGCTTAGGCACGGTATTGTTTACCATCGGCAGTTTGTTAGCTGGCTTTAATCATAGTTTCTATTTGCTATTATTTGCGCGGGTGATGCAAGCGTTAGGCGCTTCGATGACCATGGCCAATAATAACGGCATTATCATCGAAGTTTTTCCGCAAAATGAACGCGGCAAAGCGTTGGGGTTGATCGGCTCGTTTGTGGCGGTGGGCTCGATTGCAGGGCCTGGGATCGGTGGGTTGATTTTAGGGGCCTTGCCTTGGGGCTATATTTTCTGGATCAATATTCCGATCGGGATCATCACGATGATCGTTGGGCATTTTGTCTTACCTAAAGACTTGCAAACCAGTCATCAACCGATCGACTGGGGCGGCTTTGGCAGTTATGTGTTGGCCATCGTCCCGTTTTTCTTGGCAGTGTCATTGGGGCAAGAAGTTGGATTTGGCAAGCCTTGGATCATCGGCTTGTTTATCTTTGCAGTGTTGGCATTCGGCTTATTTGTCGCCATCGAACACCACCGCCAAACGCCTTTGGTATCGTTTAAGTTATTTGCCAATCATGAATTTACGGTGTCCCTGTTGACTGGGTTCTTGATTTTTGTCACCAACTTCTTCTCCAACGTGATCACGCCATTTTATTTGGAAAATGCTCGCGGGTTTTCGGCAACGCATGCTGGCTATTTAATGATGGTTTTCCCGATCGTGCAAGTGATCATTGCGCCGTTGTCAGGCTCTTTGTCTGATAAAATCGGCCCATATTTCTTGACCTTGGTGGGCTTAGGAGCCATTTTGATCGCGCAAGTGGGGTATGCGATGTGGCATTTAGCCAGCCCGTTATGGGTGATCATTGTGATCATCGCAGTCAATGGGTTTGGCAATGGGGTTTTTCAATCGCCGAACAACACCATCATCATGTCTGCTGTGGCGCCTAAAGACTTAGGCATCGCTGGTGGGTTGAATGCGCTGGCACGTAATCTCGGGATGGTCGTCGGGATCTCTGCGGCGACGACCACGTTGTTTGCGGCGATGAGTCATACTGCTGGACACCATATGTCGACTTATCCGACGGGTCATAACCAATTATTCATCAGCGGCATGCGCGTGGCGTTTGTCGTGGCCATTATTTTATGTGTGATCGCCTTTATCCTGACAGCGTATCGCATGTGGCAAAATCGCAAGCAAACTGCCTAAAGGTGGTTTGCTTTTTTTACACGCAATAGACAACACGACAGCATATGTCGCAATCGGTGAGACTCACGACAACCCGCGTCGTGGTTCGCATTTGGTTAAAATGAATGTTGGGTTTACCAATTTTTCCTGCATAATATATACAAAATGTAATATTATCAACCTGTCTTTTGGCAGGAGGGAGTTCGGACAATTATGAAAGATTTGATCCCAGTCGTGTCATCATTTCACGCCATGCAAGCGATCCATCAATTCTGGCGGGAGTGGGGGTTTGGTCAGACACCATCAGAACGTTATCGCCAAATCCTCAGCGATGCCGAGACCCAATCGACGTTTGATGGGCTCATGCGCGCCAGTGTGACCATGGAAGATTGGCATTCTGGCATGCGCTCGTTTATTTTGCATCAAGATGATGAAGCCGCGGTGTTGGATCTGATCGCGCCAAAAATCAACGGGGTGCGGCAACCCCAAGTCCCACTGCCGTTTCAAGGTACACTGAAAAATCCGCGCTTGGTGATTTTAGCCAGCAATCCGCAAAGCGATCGCGGCGTCTTGAAGTTGCCAGAAGCCGCTGCGTTTGACCATCAAGTCATGAACTTAAAAAACATCAGCGGCACTTGGCCGATTCCTGGGAACTTTTTGCCCGATCAGCTGACGACCAAAGGGGCTTGGGTGCATGATAATTATATTGATGGGGCGGACGCTTTAGTCAGTGCAGAAGACGTCGGCAATGCGCGTCAATTTGGCATTCGAGAAATCGTGCGGTTGTCATGGTTTCCATATCGTTCAGCAAAATTCCTATCATCACCGTTTCGCTATTTTGGCACTGGGTATCCAGAGCATTGGTTGGCGTCGCAGAAGTTGATGTTGGCATGGCTAGCTGCTTATTTGCGCCGGGTCAGCAAGTGGCCAACCGAGCAACAGCCGATTTTTATTGCGCGCCAAGATACCAACTGGCAACGTGCTGTCCATACGGCCATTACTCGTTCAGATTATGAAGACAAAGCCGAGCTTCTGCAGTTATTTGATGCTCGTTTGTATTATTATTCCAGTGGCAGTGCGCACCTTACCCGCAAAAATGTGATTTCGGCAGCTTCCGTGGCGGAACTGGCCCGAGTGAAGCGCGAATACTTTGAGCGTGGCAAAGCAGATTTTGTCACGACACTGGATAATATCTTCACCCAAGCCGAATAAAAATGCGCTATACTGAGTTTCTAAGGAGCATTCATTATGGCAAATATTCAGGCGCAATCACGTTTATTAGCGATCCTCAACCTGCTTTTTTCTGGGGACACGGTCACGGCGCAGTCGCTTGCGACCCAGTTTGGCGTCACGGTACGTACCGCGCAACGCGATCTTGATCAATTGCAGGCTTTAAGCGTGCATGGGCAGCTGTTGTTGCGGCGGATCCCGACGCGGCCGGTCGGCTATCACATCGATCTCAATGCGCAAGTGCAGCCTGGCGTGGTGTTGATGCTTGAGAAAATGATCCTGCAGTCGCGCACGCTGACAGCTGTTGAGTTACAAACGGCTTTAAATGCCTTGCAGCAACTGACGAAAAACTCGGCTTTACCATCATTACAACAATCGATCGCAGAAGAAGTGGCGAATTATGAACCGATCGTGACGGCGCAAAATCGGGCTCGGTTGATTTGGCAATTGCAAAAAGCCATCGAACAAAAGCGCCACATTGCGTTAACTTATGTCGATCGCGAAGCCAGCGAATGGCAAGCGCCAGAAACACTGCTGGTGGTGCCACTGGCGATCAGTTTTAACGGTCAATATTTTCATTTAAGTGTGCACGTTGAAGCGAGTCGCGAGATTCGAGATCTGCAATTGGATTGGATCTCAGACTTTCAGGCCTTGACGCAGACTGACTCAGCGCAACCCGATCCTAAAGTCGGCGCTCGTCGCCGGTTGCAGGCATATGGCTATCGCGGCAAAACCATCAAGATTCAATTTGAATATTATGGGTTGTTAGAATATGTGTATGATCGTTTTCCCACTGCCCACGTGCTGCGATACTTGCCAGGAAAACATAATCCTTGGCCGTTTCGCGTGGCGGTGGTGGAAATGGATGTGGAGTATTCCACGGGCATTCGCATGTGGTTGATCACGCAAAGCCCGATTTTAAAAGTGATCGCGCCGCAAAACGTGGTGGCAGATGTGAAAGCGCATTTGAAATTAGCGTTGGCGCGTTATGAAGAAGACGACATCACAAACTAAAACCGTGACCTGATTTGAGGTCACGGTTTTTTGGTGCTTAACGTAGGCAATCACCCATAAACGTAGGCTGATCGTATCAAATGCTGACATAAAAAAACGCAAGTTACATATTGCCTTTGGTGTAATCCAACAGGTGATTTTTGAGTTCGGTTTCCATGTTGGACAATTCTTGTTCGGCAGCTTGACGCTTGCTGCGACCTTCTTGTTGGATCTGCAAGGTTTGTTGTAAGGTTTCCACCAAGTCGTTTTGCGTTTGGGTGAGGGTTTCGATATCCACCACGCCACGCTCGTTTTCCTTGGCAGTTTCAATGGCAGAAGTCTTGAGCATCGCTGCGTTCTTCTTCAACAAATCGTTGGTGGTTTCAGAGACTTGGCGTTGGGCAGTGACGGCATCTTTTTGCCGCAACAAGGTCAATGCGATTGCCACTTGGTTCTTCCATAATGGAATGGCGGTGTTGATCGAGGCTTGGATTTTTTCGGCTAAGGCTTGGTTGGTGTTTTGGATCAAGCGGATCTGCGGGGCTTGTTGCAAGGTGATCTGCCGGGCGAGTTCCAAATCATAAGCGCGCTTTTCCAGGCGAGTTTGGAATTGCTTGAGGTCGTTGACTTCTTGCACTTGCATTTGGTCGCCTGAGGCTTGCGCTTTGGCCATCGCTTCAGGAATGGTTTTGGCGTCAAGTTCTTGGAGCTTCATTTTGGCCGCGGCGATGTAAATGTTCAACGCGTCAAAGTAAGCTTTGTTTTGGCCGTATAGCTCATCGAGCATTTTGTTGTCGGTGAGCAAGCCTTGTTGTTCTTTTTCCAAGCGTGAAGCGATGGAATCGATTTGGGCGCCAATTTTTTGATATTTGGCGGTGATTTCAAAAATTGAGCGGCGCACTTTGCCGAACAACTTCTTAAACACATTGTTGTCTTCAGCGCGCAGTTCATCCGGGTTGGCTTCATTCAACCGCGCCATCAAGCTGGTCAAGGCATCGCCCACGGCCCCAGTGTCTTGAGACTGCACTTTATTGAGCATGGTTTGCGAGAATTGACCGAGTTGCTTTTGGGCACTGGCGCCATAACTCATCACGGCATCTGTAGACTTCACGTCGATTTGATCGGCGAGTTGCTTGGCTTGGGCTTCTTGTTCTGGGGTCAAGCCTTGAGGGGTGGCGGCGGGTTGGTCAACGGGTTTGGCGACTGGGGCTTCCGTTGCACCGAAAGGGTTAGCCAGTAAGTCATTGACCAAATTCGTGTCGGTTTGTTGTTCTTCTGTCATTCTGCATGCTCCTTCAATTTTTGACCGGAGAGATCAACGCGGGTGTTGATGTTTTGCGTGGATTCCGGAATTTGTTTTTTGGCTAAGTTGATGTCCGCTTCTAGGGCATCGATGTCAGTTTCGACAAAATGCGCATAGTCATCGCGAATGGCATTGGCAAGATCTGCCGTGGTGTTCGCCGCTTGGGTCAATACCGCATAAGTATCGTCGGTTTTGACTTCGTGATGGCTGATGGCTTCGTATTTTTCCGCGATGCGCACCAAGTTGGGGAGCTGTTCATAAATGAAATGCCCGGCGGCGCCCATGGCCATCGGGTTGTTCACGATCGCTTTAAAATAGGCGTGCAACACGTCAACGATATCGGTGTTGATGGCGATGCTTTTGAGCTTTGGCACGCGCGCGATGATGGTTTCAAATTCTTGCACTTGATCAGATACGGTATCCATGGTTTCACGGAAGACTTTGACTTCACTGTCGTCTAAACCGGATTCTTGATAATGGGCGGCCATGCTGGCACTTAAAGGCTTGGTGGCATTGGGGACAATGGGACGCGGGCGGGAAAGCTCGCCGATCAAGCGGGCAACGCCAAACACGGCGCCGACAAAAATCGCCATGCCGATGTGGCCACTTAATAAGCCAAGCGCGGCGCCGCCTGCGATCCAAACCAACACCCGCCAAGTGCGAATGCGTTTTTGCGTTTTTTTCACCTGGTTCACTTCCTAACTCGTTATGCCCTCATTTTAGCATATAACCGCGCCTTCAATATCAGACTTCGGGTGGAGTTTAAGCAAGTTTTCTTTAAGTCCTTGGCTGGATGGTAGTACAACGGTATAGTTGATACAGTAGATGCATTTGAGGAGGGCTAAACATGACCCCAGAAACCTTACTATCAGAAGAAACTTTATTTAAAGGCAAAGTTGTGACCTTAGGCAAGCAAACAGTGCGCTTAGCTGATGGACAAAAAGCCTTGCGTGAGGTCGTGCATACCACCGGCTCAGCTGGGATATTAGCCCTTGATGGTGACCGCGCTTTGTTTGTCAGTCAATGGCGGGCACCGTTAAAGCAAGTGACCGTGGAATTGCTGGCGGGTCGCATTGAAGTGGGGGAAGATCCTCGCGATACGGCTGCGCGCGAATTAAATGAAGAGGCGGGTTTGCAAGCGGGGCGCTTGACGCCTTTGACGCAGTTTTATCAAGCTGCTGGATTTTCTGATGCGTTGTGTCATTTGTTTTTGGCTGAAGATTTAACGTCTGTGGCTGACAAACGCCCGCAAGATGCTGGCGAGTTTGTGGATGCGCAATGGCTGACCCTTAAAGAAGCACAATTATTGCAAGCGCAAGGCGTGATCTGCGATGCCAAAACCGTTTTAGGCCTAGCCTTATGGGCCAATAGGAAAGGATAACGACATGGACGAAGAACCAAAAACCCGCAAAGCCTACCGCGAAGCACAAAAACATTCGCAAAGCCAAGCCTCTGAACGGGATAAAAAGCGCGTGCAAGTCGAGCGCGAATACGCCCGTGAGCAACGTCAAAAAAGGCACGGTAAAATGCAACCTAATGGGCAATTTGATGACATCACTTATAAGCGTGTCACTGGGTTAAAGAAGAAACTTAACTGGGCGATCGGTATCGTCATCGTGTTGTTGATCATTGTCTTTTTGGTTTTAGCGTTTGTCTAATTGCGACTTACTTTAATAAAGCGTATACTAGACTCAGACATTTTTTTGAAAAGAGGACAACACATGACAATCGGCGTGATTTGCGCAATGGAAGAAGAACTGCGGGCATTATTGGCAAAACTAGATGATGAAACAGAAATTTCTGTGGCCAACCAACATTATTTCAAAGGCACCATCGAAGGGGTTTCGGTGGTATTAGTCGAATCTGGGATCGGCAAAGTGCAAATGGGCATGACCACTGCGATCATGTTAGAAAAATTCGCCCCAGATGTTGTGATTAATACCGGCTCTGCTGGCGGGATCGGTCAAGGCTTACAAGTCGGCGATGTGGTGTTATCCAGTGCAGTTGCCTATCATGATGCCGACGCCACTGCTTTTGGCTATGAAATGGGTCAACTCCCACAACAACCCCAAAAGTTCACGGCAGATGCACAAGTCGTCGCCGACATTGCCCGTGCCGCTGAATCGGTTGGCTTGAACACCAAAACCGGCTTGATCGTATCTGGTGATCAATTCATCGCGTCAGATGAGGCCAAAAAGCGCATTTTAGGGATTTATCCAGAGGCGCTTGCCGCTGAAATGGAAGGCGCTGCGATCGGCCAAGTGGCCACGCAATTCAACACGCCATTCGTGGTCATCCGTGCGATGAGCGACACTGCGGATGGGAATGCTGGCCAAAGCTTCGATGAATTTATTGTCGATGCCGGCAAACGTTCCGCCCAAATGTTACTTGCTTACATTCACCAATTAAAGGAAGCCTGATCATGCAACATATTTATCTTGATAACGCGGCGACCACGCCAATGGCACCAGCTGTGGTTGAGGCCATGACTAACCAAATGCAAAATGATTTCGGCAATGCCAGCTCCAGCCACTGGTTTGGTCGCACTGCGCATACTGAACTGGATGCCGCGCGTAAAACCATTGCCCAATCCATCAATGCCAAACCTGATGATATTATTTTCACCAGTGGCGCGACTGAAGCCAACAACACTGCCATTAAAACCGTGGCGCATGCGATGGCGTCAAAAGGCAAACACATCATCACCACGGCCATCGAACATCCCAGCGTTTTAGAATCGATGAAGGCATTGGAACGCGAAGGCTTCAATGTGACTTACTTGCCAGTGTCTGAAACTGGTGAGTTAGAGCTGGCAGATTTTGATGCTGCCTTAGATGATGACACGATTTTAGTTTCCGTGATGATGGGGAACAATGAAGTGGGCTCACGTCTGCCAATTAAGGCAATCGGTGAACGCTTAGTCGATCATCAAGCGCTGTTTCATACCGATGCGACCCAAACTTATGGCTTTTATTACATCGATGTTGACGCGTTGCATGTTGATTTCCTGTCCACGTCTGCGCACAAAATCAATGGGCCAAAAGGCGTTGGCTTCTTATACCGCCGCCCAGGTTATAAATTGTTGCCATTCATGAACGGTGGCGAACAAGAAAAAAAGCGCCGTGCTGGGACTGAAAATATCGCAGGCATCGTGGGCATGGCCAAAGCGGTGTCCTTATTGACCCCTGAAGTCAAAGCCAAGCACCAAGCTGATTTCTACGGCTTCAAGCAACAATTGTTGAAGCAATTAGATGACGCTGGTATCGATTATGCATTGAATGGCAGCTTGAAGCCTGACAATCCCAACCATGTGTTGAACATGTGGCTCAAAGGCTTGTCCACTTACGCCTTGCAAACTAACTTGGATTTAGCTGGGTTTGCGATTTCCGGTGGGTCTGCATGTACAGCTGGGAGTTTGGAGCCGTCGCATGTGTTGATCGCGATGTTTGGCAAAGACTCGCCACGTATCGGCGAATCCATCCGCGTCAGCTTCGGGACTTATACCACGGCTGAAGAAGTGCAAGCATTCGGCGTTGCCTTGATCAAAATCGCCAACCGGTTGCATGCACGGGCAAAAAAGTAAATCGAACCAATTCGTCGTTGCCCAAAAGGTGATGGCGATTTTTTTGCGAAAATTTTAGCATCCAGTTACAAAAAATACTTGATAATTGTTTCTGAAGGCGTTATCATTCTAAGCGTATACTAGGAGGAAGAGGTGGCTTAGCGGTAAGCAGGAGATAACCACACGTTCATAACGCCAAAATCGGGTCAAGGCACATC
>NZ_AZEU01000086.1 GCF_001435035.1 Lacticaseibacillus manihotivorans DSM 13343 = JCM 12514 | reverse complement strand
CACCCTACGAAGTTTTCTATAATGAGACTTTGCACTTAATTTGACAATTCACCACATAAAATTAAGCGGTGAGCCTTTGCGGGCTGGCCGCTTTTTGCGTTGGGGGAGTGGTGAGTTGAAATTGGGACTCCAGCTGGCTCACCGCGACATAGTGAGGGTCCTCGGCCGAACTAACTTGAATCAATCGCTGCGCGCTCGATCCAAGTGGATTTCGACCTGCGGCTTTCCGTAGGCGGTAAACCGCCAACGGAAATCTCACTATGTCGCGGTGGCCAGCTTCCGTCCAAATTTCAACTCACTGCCACGCAGTCAGACTGCCCGCATGCAAAGGGAAAGATGATGTCAACCTTTCGGACAATGGTCATGGGCTGAATAAGCACAGTATTGCCAAGTGTATGCAACAGTGGTGGATTGTGCCGATCCGTTGATTTTGTTGGTTTGTTTTTGCATCATGTAAACGATATCAACCATTTATCAGCGGCGGACAGTGACAGGGTGAATGTCACTGTTAGTCTCAGGGGATAATATGGTATGATATGACAGTATAAAAGCACGAAAGGGGCGTTGACGCTTGGCAAACGCGATCGACATTCAACATCTCAGTTATTCTTATCCAGAAGCGACCAAACCGGCGTTAAATGACGTCTCGTTTGCAGTGCCTGCTGGGCAATGGTGGGCGATCATCGGCCATAACGGTAGTGGGAAGTCCACGCTGGCCAAAAATATCAACGGGTTGTTGGCGCCGGAATCTGGAACGGTGACAGTCGCAGGCATGCCGTTAACTGAGCAAACGGTTTGGGACATTCGCGCCAAAGTCGGCATCGTGTTTCAAAATCCGGATAACCAATTCGTCGGCGCGACGGTGCAAGATGATGTGGCCTTTGGGTTGGAAAACCGGGCGGTACCACGCGCTGAAATGCTCACCCGCGTGCAAGCGGCCCTTGAAGCGGTGAATATGCAAGACTTTGCCACGCGGGAGCCGGCGCGCCTTTCTGGTGGGCAAAAACAACGCGTGGCCATTGCTGGCATCGTCGCGCAACGCCCAGATATTATCATTTTAGATGAAGCAACTTCAATGCTCGATCCAGCAGGACGCTTGGAGATCATCGATTTGATCAAACAGCTGCGAAAGCAACAATCCTTGACCGTGTTATCGATCACCCATGATATCGATGAAGCGGCAGGCGCTGATCAGGTGCTGTTGTTAGATGATGGTCAAGTCAAAGAAATCGGCACCCCTGCAGAAATTTTCCAACATGGGGAAGCCTTGTTACATCTGGGGTTAGATGTCCCGTACCCAGAGAAATTGAAAAATGCGTTAGCCAAGCGCGGCGTGAAAATGCCGGCAGGGTATTTAGATGAGGAAGGACTGGCAAAGGCGCTTTGGACATTACATTCGACCATGTAAGTTTTGCCTATCAAGCAGGCACGCCTTTTGCTGGCGACGGCCTCAAAGATATTTCCACGACGATCAAAGGCGGCGACTACACGGCGATCATCGGCCACACCGGCTCTGGGAAGTCGACGCTGCTGCAACACCTCAATGCGTTGCTTAAGCCGACTAGCGGCACAGTGACCATTGGGGATCGACAAATCACCCCAGAAACTAACAATAAGAACTTAAAGCCTTTGCGGCAAAAAGTCGGCATGGTGTTTCAATTTGCGGAAAATCAACTGTTTGAACAAACCGTTGAACGCGATATCGCCTTTGGCCCGATGAACTTCGGCGTCCCTGAAAAAGACGCCAAAGCCTTAGCCGCCCAAATGGTGAAGCTCGTCGGCTTGCCTGACGATATTTTGCAACAGTCGCCGTTTGATTTATCTGGTGGGCAAATGCGGCGGGTGGCCATTGCTGGCGTTTTGGCGATGCAACCTGAGATCTTGGTGCTCGATGAACCCACTGCCGGGCTTGATCCAGCTGGGCGTTTAGAAATGATGACCATGTTCAAAAAGCTTCATGATGAACAAGGCTTGACCATTGTGTTAGTCACCCACCAGATGGATGATGTGGCAGACTATGCTGATCGGGTCTTAGTGATGGAACATGGGGCCTTAGTACGCCAAGGGACACCACGAGAAATTTTCGCCGATCCTGATTGGTTGCGCCAAAAGCAACTGGGCTTGCCGAAAACCACAGCGTTTGCCGAACGCCTGCAAAAACTCGGCTTCACCTTCGACCAAATGCCTTTAACTGCTTCTGAATTGGCGGACGACTTAATGCCACAAATAGGAGGTGGCGACCTTGGATAAATTGATTTTAGGCCGCTACATTCCTGGCGACTCAATGGTCCACCGACTTGATCCGCGGACCAAGTTGATGGCGAGTTTCTATTATATTGCGATCATTTTCTTGGCCAACAATTGGCAAAGCTACTTGCTGATGTTTGTGGCGACGATGGTGATGATCATGTTGTCCAAAGTGAAGCTCAGCTTTTTCTTGCGCGGCGTGCGGCCGATGATTTGGCTGATCATGTTCACTGTCGCGTTGCAGATCTTCTTTACCAAAGGTGGGCACACCTATTGGTCTTGGGGGTGGCTGGCGATCACGCAATTTGGACTGACCAATGGCGCGTTTATCTTTATGCGCTTTGTATTGATCATTTTCATTTCGACGCTGTTGACCTTGACCACGCAGCCGCTGTCTTTGGCTGATGCGGTGGAATCATTGTTGAAGCCGTTGCGCGTGATCCATGTGCCAGTTACCGAACTGGCTTTAGTGTTGCAAATCGCCTTGCGCTTTGTGCCAACGTTGATGGATCAAACCACGAAGATCATGAATGCCCAACGTGCCCGGGGTGTGGATTTTGGGACTGGGAATTTATTCCAGCAAATGAAAGCTGTCGTCCCGTTGTTGATCCCGCTGTTTGTCGATAGTTTCGGCATCGCTGAAGACTTGGCGACGGCCATGGATGCGCGTGGTTATCAAGGCGGGGACAATCGCACCAAGTATCGCGTGTTGAAATATCACCGCTCAGATGTCACGGCAGCCGTGGTGATGGCAGCGTTGACCGGCTTGTTAGTCTTTTTAAGAGCATAGAGAAGCTGGCTGAAAAGCCGGCTTTTATTTAGGAGAAGATATGACGCATTACAAATTAACGCTGGCCTATGATGGCACCAACTTTGCCGGCTACCAAATTCAACCCCATCAACGCACCGTCCAAGGCGTCTTGCAAAAAGCCTTAGGCAAAATGGCCAAAGTCGATTCGATTCATATCGATGGTTCCGGTCGTACCGATTCCGGTGTGCATGCGTTAGGCCAAGTGGTGAGTTTTGATTTTCCCATTGAAATTCCCGAACAAGCGATGCTTCGCGCGATGAATTCGCTGATGCCGTTGGACATTGAAATTTTAAAAGCCGAGTTTGCGCCAGAAGACTTTCATGCGCGCTATTCCGCTAAAGGCAAACGCTATATGTATCGCGTGGCCCGTGGGCGCTTCACCGATCCGTTCAATCGGCTGTATACGGGACATTGGCCATATCCCTTAGACTTGGCCAAAGTTCAAATTGCTTTGGATGATGTGGTCGGCACGCATGACTTCACCAGCTTTGCGGCTAGCGGTGGCGTGATCGTCAATAAAGTGCGGACGATTTATGAAGCCACGGTGCGCGATGATCCCGAACATAACGAAGTGGTGTTTGAATTTTATGGCAATGGGTTCTTGTACAACATGGTGCGCATTTTGGTGGCGACGTTGCTTGAAATCGGCAGCGGCCGGCGGGATGTCCATGATTTCTTGCGGTTATATGAAGTCAAAGATCGCCAACAAGCCCGCGGTACCGCGCCAGCATCTGGCCTTTACCTCAAAGAAGTGTATTATTAAAGTATTCTCATTAATTGTTGGATGCAAAGCGGAGGCGCGAGGAGGCCGGAGCGATCAGGTTAAGGAGTCGATAGTTTGAAAAAGCAACACGTTTGGTTGATGGTACTCGGGGTATTTTTGATCGGGGCGAACTTGCGCTTGCCGATCACCATGATGCCACCGTTATTGAATACGTTAAGTGCCAGTGGCATTTTACCGAAAAGCTTGGCCGGGTTTGTCACGTCGATCCCGTTGGCGATGTTTGCCATCATGTCACCAGTGATCGGCAAACTTGGCGCCAAGTATGGGCCAGGGCGTGTGTTGACTTTTGCGGCGTCTGCTTTGGTGTTAGGCGCTGGGTTGCGCTTGATCCCTAATGCTTGGGGACTTTTGATCGGGACGGCTTTTGCAGGACTTGGCATCACCGGCGGGAATGTGTTGTTGCCAGCCTTGATCAAAAGTGAGTTCCCGCATCGCATTGCGGTGATGACCACGATGTACACCACGGCCATGGGCTTGGTTGCCAGCGTTGGGACTGGGACCAGTGGACTGTTGGCCAAACAAGTGGGGCCGACTACGACGATGGCGACGTTTGGTGCCGTCAGTGTGATTGCCTTAGTGGTTTGGCTTGGGTGTTACCACAATTGCAAAGTCATCAAACCGCTAACGCGACGCAAAGTGCGAAAGTCAGCTTAACCAAAGAACGTCTGGCTTGGTTGATCGCCTTATTCTTCGGTTTACAAAGTGTGCTGTATTATTCACTGTTGACTTGGTTGCCATCCATTTGGCAACATGCAGGCTTTGATGCGGTGACTGCCGGCACGTTAGCGACGATTTTTCAGCTGTTCGGGTTGCCATTGAACATGTTGACGCCAACGTTAGCAGAGCGCAAACATGGTTTAACCACAGTGGTGTTGATCGCGGCTGGTGGTTTTATCATCGGACTAGTCGGCGTCTTGATCGGACCTTCAGTGTTCTGGATCCAAGCGTTGATGGCGATCATTATGGGCGCCGGCAGTGGGGCGGCTTTTTCAATTTGCATCGTCTTCTTTCAAAAAAAGACCCAAACAGCACTCGGCACTGCCAGCTTGTCAGGAATGGCGCAATCCGGTGGGTATATTTTAGCGGCGATTGGCCCAGTGAGTTTCTCTTGGTTGGCGCAAGTCATCGCTTGGCCTGGCGTGGTCACCGTATGCTTAGGTTTGAGTTTGTTGATGGGGATGATCGGGTTGATCATTGCCAAGCGGCCAGCGATGGCAGCCTAGTCAAACACTATTGCGCTAACTGTCGGGTCATGGTATACTGAACTTGTGAGAAAATCAAAGTAACCAAACAACACAAATCCCCACTTCGGCCAATGAAGTGGGGATTTTTTTGGAAATTTGTCAACTGGTGTTGAAGGATAGTTTTTATCCCTTGAAGGCCT
>NZ_AZEU01000085.1 GCF_001435035.1 Lacticaseibacillus manihotivorans DSM 13343 = JCM 12514 | reverse complement strand
TGTCTCAAGGATTTTTGGTTAAGTCCTCGACCGATTAGTACTGGTCCGCTCCAAACATCGCTGCTCTTCCACTTCCAGCCTATCTACCTGATCATCTCTCAGGGGTCTTACTTCCATAAAGGAATGGGAAATCTCATCTCGAGGGGGGCTTCACACTTAGATGCTTTCAGCGTTTATCCCTTCCGTTCATAGCTACCCAGCGATGCGCCTGGCGGCACAACTGGTACACCAGCGGAACGTCCATCCCGGTCCTCTCGTACTAAGGACAGCTCCTCTCAAATTTCCTGCGCCCGCGACGGATAGGGACCGAACTGTCTCACGACGTTCTGAACCCAGCTCGCGTACCGCTTTAATGGGCGAACAGCCCAACCCTTGGGACCGACTACAGCCCCAGGATGCGATGAGCCGACATCGAGGTGCCAAACCTCCCCGTCGATGTGGACTCTTGGGGGAGATAAGCCTGTTATCCCCAGGGTAGCTTTTATCCGTTGAGCGATGGCCCTTCCATACGGAACCACCGGATCACTAAGCCCGACTTTCGTCCCTGCTCGACTTGTCAGTCTCGCAGTCAAGCTCCCTTATACCTTTACACTCTGCGAATGATTTCCAACCATTCTGAGGGAACCTTTGGGCGCCTCCGTTACATTTTAGGAGGCGACCGCCCCAGTCAAACTGCCCACCTGACACTGTCTCCCGCCACGCTTAGTGGCGCGGGTTAGAGTGTTCATACAGCAAGGGTAGTATCCCACCAATGCCTCCACCGAAACTAGCGTTCCGGCTTCTACGGCTCCTACCTATCCTGTACAAGCGGTACAAACACTCAATATCAAGCTACAGTAAAGCTCCATGGGGTCTTTCCGTCCTGTCGCGGGTAACCCGCATCTTCACGGGTATTAAAATTTCACCGAGTCTCTCGTTGAGACAGTGCCCAAATCATTACGCCTTTCGTGCGGGTCGGAACTTACCCGACAAGGAATTTCGCTACCTTAGGACCGTTATAGTTACGGCCGCCGTTTACTGGGGCTTCAATTCTGGGCTTCGCTTACGCTAACTCATCCTCTTAACCTTCCAGCACCGGGCAGGCGTCAGCCCCTATACGTCATCTTACGATTTAGCAGAGACCTGTGTTTTTGATAAACAGTTGTTTGGGCCTATTCACTGCGGCTGACCTTGCGGTCAGCACCCCTTCTTCCGAAGTTACGGGGTCATTTTGCCGAGTTCCTTAACGAGAGTTCGCTCGCTCACCTGAGGCTACTCGCCTCGACTACCTGTGTCGGTTTGCGGTACGGGTAGTTTATTTCTCACTAGACGCTTTTCTTGGCAGCGTGACATCAGGAACTTCGCTACTTAAATTTCGCTCCCCATCACAACTTGTCCTTAAAGTCGCAAGCATTTCACTCACGTCAAGACTTGTTGCTTGGACATCCATTTCCAACCGGATGCTTTCCTTAGCCTTCTGCGTCCCGCCATCGTTCAAACAAAATAAACTAGTACAGGAATTTCAACCTGTTTGTCATCGACTACGCCTCTCGGCCTCGCCTTAGATCCCGACTAACCCTGGGAGGACGAGCCTTCCCCAGGAAACCTTAGTCATACGGTGGACAGGATTCTCACCTGTCTTTCGCTACTCATGCCGGCATTCTCACTTCTAAGTACTCCAGTAGTCCTCACGATCTACCTTCAACGCGCTTAGAACGCTCTCCTACCACACATCCTTACGGATGCATCCACAGTTTCGGTATTATGCTTAGCCCCGGTATATTTTCGGCGCAGGGTCACTCGACTAGTGAGCTATTACGCACTCTTTAAATGGTGGCTGCTTCTGAGCCAACATCCTAGTTGTCTGTGCAACGCCACATCCTTTTCCACTTAGCATAAATTTAGGGACCTTAACTGGTGATCTGGGCTGTTCCCCTTTCGACAATGGACCTTATCGCTCACTGTCTGACTCCCAGAGTAAGATAATTGGTATTCGGAGTTTATCTGAATTCAGTAACCCTTGACGGGCCCCTAGTTCAAACAGTGCTCTACCTCCAATATCCATCCTCTGAGGCTAGCCCTAAAGCTATTTCGGAGAGAACCAGCTATCTCCAAGTTCGTTTGGAATTTCACCGCTACCCACAACTCATCCCAGCATTTTTCAACATACACGGGTTCGGTCCTCCAGTGTGTTTTACCACACCTTCAACCTGGTCATGGGTAGGTCACTTGGTTTCGGGTCTACACCAACATACTCACTCGCCCTATTCAGACTCGCTTTCGCTACGGCTCCGGCTTTTCACCTTAACCTCGCATGTTAGCGTAACTCGCCGGTTCATTCTACAAAAGGCACGCCGTCACCCATTAACGGGCTTCGACTTATTGTAGGCACACGGTTTCAGGAACTATTTCACTCCCCTCCCGGGGTGCTTTTCACCTTTCCCTCACGGTACTGGTTCACTATCGGTCACTAGGGAGTATTTAGCCTTGGGTGATGGTCCACCCGGATTCCGACGGAATTTCACGTGCTCCGCCGTACTCAGGATCCAGAACGGAGGCTAACAGATTTCGACTACAGGGCTTTCACCTTCTGTGGCGCAACTTTCCAGTTGACTTCGTCTACCCGTTAACTTGGTAACTCCAATGTTCTGTCCTACAACCCCAACCGGCAAGCCGGTTGGTTTGGGCTGTTCCCACTTCGCTCGCCGCTACTATGGGAATCGCAATTGCTTTCTCTTCCTGCAGGTACTTAGATGTTTCAGTTCCCTGCGTCTGCCTCTAATGTGCTATGTATTCACACAAAAGTAATCATCTGATGATGACTGGGTTCCCCCATTCGGAAATCTCCGGATCAAAGCTTACGTACAGCTCCCCGAAGCATATCGTTGTTAGTCACGTCCTTCATCGGCTCCTAGTGCCAAGGCATCCACCGTGCGCCCTTTGTAACTTAACCTTGATCTATAAATAGATCGGTTAGCGATTCGAATTTCTTTAGAAACTCTATACAAATACGCTGTGTTCTCGGCATTTCTATATTACAATGATATCCAGTTTTCAAAGAACAAACATT
>NZ_AZEU01000084.1 GCF_001435035.1 Lacticaseibacillus manihotivorans DSM 13343 = JCM 12514 | reverse complement strand
ACCGACGTAGCAAGGCTGCGTGATGGTATTGGTCCAGAAAAACGTCCGCACGCCCACTCGGCGATCTTTTTTACCCCATTCGGTGCTAAAATTGACACCACTCGGCGAAAGAATTGACCAAGAATTTCAAAAGTGGCATCGCTGAGCGTTTTCAGCGATGCCACTTTCAGTTTTACGGGAGCTTGTCTCCTCGGCACTTACCCAGGTATTTCACGATGACTTCTTTTCCATATTCGAAAAGCTCGTCATCCGTCAATTTATCGTTATTTTCCCAGATAATGTCCACCAGTGCGTCGCCAAGCACGTTTTCCCAGTCTTCCATTGCGTCTGTATGTGCATAGAACAGCGCCAATCGTTGTTCCAGTTCTACTGAAATCATGCAAATTCGCCTCCGATTCCATACCGCTCGCGCATCGATTTGTCGCCTTGGATAAGGAGCTTGTAAGAATCGTGGACGATTCGGTCAAGGATCGCATCCGCAATCTGTGGATTTCCCAGCTTACTATGCCAGCCTTCCGGCGCGAATTGAGTACAAAAGATTGTTGAACCACGCTGACTTCGATATTCGATCAACTCAAGAATAGTCTGAGCTTGTTCATCGTTGATCGGCGTCAAAAGCCACTCATCGATGATCAAGAGTTCAACTTTCTTGTACCGTTCAATAATCTTATGAAAGTCACCGTTTGCCTCATGCTTCGCTACAATCAAATCATCAATCAGTTCGGGAAGACGCACATATTTTACTTTATGAAACTGATGGCAAGCCTCAATCCCCAAAGCTGTCGCCAACCATGTTTTCCCGTTACCTGAAGCACCCATTAAGATGACGTTATGGTGCTCTTGAATATACGTGCCAGTCGCAAGGCGTTGAATCAAGTTCCGATCCAACTTACGATCCGGCAAGTAATTGATATCAGCTATACATGGCTCATTCGTCCGAAAATTTGCACTCTTGATCAGTCGATTCAGCCTATTTGACTGAAGGCTTGCGTAAGCCGCATCAACGAGTAACTTGAACCGATCATCAAAGTTCATTGATCGATATTCTGTGTTGCTTTCCTGTGCTTCCAAGGCATTTGCCATAGAGGTAAGCTTCATCTGCCGTAACTTCCGTTGAGTTTCGTCATTTACCATTAGTCATTTCCTCCAAAGTATGCTGCACCACGAGTAAAACCGTAGTCGGGTTCGTTAATCGTCTTTGGTGCTGGAATCTTTTGACTTTTCATAACCCGTTCAACTACGGACACCGTCGGTGCGGTCGCAATTTTCATCACGGTCGTACACGCGGCTTCGATTTCAATAGCTGCGTATTTTCTAGCTAAGCCTTTGAATCGAAAAGCTGCACTTAGACCTTGTTTTTCACTTGCCGCCGATTTAAGTAGATATCGCATTACGGCAAGCGTATTGATGCCAACCTCTTCCGCCCAAGCTAATGCGTTCTCAGGTGTATGATCGACGAACAGTTTATGTTCTGCTGGCAAATGATCGTGATTGGTTGAAAATTGCCCGAATTTACCGGTTAGTCGTTTATGGGAGGCAATTCGATTACCTTTGTAGAAAACTTCTACGATATCTTTCGTCACCTTGATATCCACTTTAGATGAGATATACTCGTAAGGAACAGAGTAAAACTGACTTTCCACGTTGATGTGGTAGTCTAATTGCACGATGGCAGTCCGCCAACTGGCCATCGTATAAGCTTGAACAGGTAATGGTCGCAAGGCAAAGCTTTCTTCGTCATGAAACGCCGAAAGGCGACTACCTTGTTTATATTTCTTTGTGAATGGCCGTTCGTTGAACTCCTTGAGTTTGATGCGAACGGCCTTATTTAATTCCTCGAGGCCAAAGAATGTTTCATTTCGTAGCGCTGCTATAATCCATGTTGATACTGTCCCCACAACACCTTCGACAGTCGGCTTATCCTTTGGCTTCCGGACTCCTGCTGGCATCACAATTGTGCCGTAGTGCAAGGCTAGATCTCGATACATTTCATTCAAGATGATTTCGCTATGCTTGTGCGAAGTCACACCCGTTTTGAGATTGTCGGAAATCAGATATTGCGTCACACCACCAAAGAATTCATACGCATGAATGTGTCCAGTAAGCCACGCCTCCTGTTGTTCAGTCATAAATGCCTCACAGTAGCTGTACGCACTACACGGCAAAGAAGCGATGAACAGATATGCCTTGATGATTTCTCCAGTTTCGCGATCGACGATATGCAAAGGTGAGCCCGCCCAATCGACCTCCATCACTTCACCTGGTTTACGCCGGATCCGCATAGTTGCCTTATATTTCTGCGCATAAGCACGATAATACTGGCAAAAGGTTCGATACGCATACGGAATTGTGCCATTTTGTCGGCACTCTTGCTCATATTCATAATGAACCAGGGATAAGGTGACGTTAGGCTTAGCCAATTCCTCGTGTATCTTTTCGAAGTCGGGTATCTGCCGACCTTTTGCCATCGGTTGCTTCTGAGGAAACAACAAGCTTTCCAACCAAATATCATCCACATCATCAGTAAATGGTGGACTAATCTGATGTAGCTCAGCTTGCTTGATAACTTCAGAAATCTTGGGACGTGAATTCCCAGTGATTGCCGCAATGTCTCGCTGCACCAGCTCTTGAGCGTGAAGCTCAAGAATTTGACGGTAATGAATAGCCATTACAAAGACCTCCTGTATTTAAGAATTGCACGCGCTTACACGTATGCTACCCGTAGTATACAGGAGGTTTCTGTATTGTTGGTCAATTTCTTCGCCGACCTTGGACAATTTTTTCGCCGAGTGGTGTCAAAAACTTCGCATTACGGGCGTGCGGACGTTTTTCTGGACCAATACCAT
>NZ_AZEU01000083.1 GCF_001435035.1 Lacticaseibacillus manihotivorans DSM 13343 = JCM 12514 | reverse complement strand
TCACCTTTGGGGAAGTCTCGCCGAACCATCTTATTGTGGACCTCGTTGGTGCCGCGCTCACTGGAACGGTATGGGTGCGCATAGTACACAGTGGTCACGCCATCGAGCACCGAGTCTAGGTCGGCGAACTCAGAGCCATTGTCGGCAGTAATCGTTTTAATGACGTCGCCGTACTCCGCAACGATACCGCGCATGGCGTAGTTTACCGAATCGGCGTCGCGGCCGTCAATCAGACGCATGAACTGGAAACGGGACTTGCGTTCTATGAACGTCATAATGACACTCTCTTGACCATCACGCTTACCCACCACTGTGTCTAGCTCGAAGTGGCCGAACTCACGGCGACTATCCACACGTTTCGGGCGCTCATCGATACTGCGTCCAGTAAGCAGTCGTTTGTGCTGAGTGTTGGCCTTATGCTTGATGCGGTGGCTGGTCTTCTCCAGCAGATCAATATTCTTGATCTCCAGGAG
>NZ_AZEU01000082.1 GCF_001435035.1 Lacticaseibacillus manihotivorans DSM 13343 = JCM 12514 | reverse complement strand
AATTTCGGTCTAGGTGCGGTGTCAAAAATATATCAACTCTACTTGACGAAGAGCCATAAACGTTTTTCAGAAGAATTGTGCAACTGATTTTGGGCACAAAAACAGCCGAGACCTTCACGATCTCGACTACTTTAAATTAAGCTTCAACTTTTAAATCGGCGTCTTGCAGCGTTTGAATATAATCAAACACACTTTGGCCGGCTTGGCCGCCATCACCAACAGCAGTAGTGATTTGACGTAACTTTTTAGCGCGGACATCCCCGATGGCAAAAATACCAGGAACGCGAGTGGCCATCAGTTCGTCAGTTGGGATCCAGCCGTTTTCATCCAAGATGTCGACGTCTTTGAAGGAATCCGTCAAAGGCATGATGCCGACATAGATAAACACACCAGAAGCTGGGATCACGTGAGACTCGCCAGTCACTTTATCGGTGTAACGCACGCCGGTGACTTTGTTATCGTCGCCGAGGATTTCTTCCGTGTTAGCATTCCACACGAAGCTGATCTTGTCGTTGGCAAAAGCGCGATCTTGCAAGATCTTTTGAGCACGCAAGGAATCACGACGGTGCACAATCGTCACGTGACTTGCCAAACCAGCCAAGTAAGTGCCTTCTTCAATAGCAGAATCGCCGCCGCCGATCACGACCACTTCACGGTTCTTGAAAAAGGCGCCATCACATACGGCACAGTAGGACACACCACGGCCTGAGAATTCTTCTTCGCCAGGGATCCCCAACTTACGGTGTTCTGCGCCAGTGGCAATGATCACCGCTTTGGCCGTGTAAGTCCCGTCGTCGGTTTCAACAATTTTAGTGTTGCCATCAGTCTTTAAACTGGTGACATTGCCGTATGCATATTCGGCACCAAATTGCGTGGCACCATCATACATTTGTTGACCGAGGTCTGGGCCTAACACCGACTTGAAGCCGGGGTAGTTTTCGATGGCGGCGGTGTTGTTCATTTGACCGCCATAGATCCCACGATCTAACATCAACACACTTAAATTGGCGCGTGATGCGTAAAGCCCTGCCGTCATCCCACCAGGGCCGGCACCGATCACGATCACATCATAAGATTTCGCCATAATGTCTTACCTCTGCTTTCTTTTCGTAAGCTAATTGTAACGCACGCAATTGATTAAATCAACCACTTACTTTTCAATATGAAAATCAAATTCTGGTTTACCCGCACGCTTCATTAAATCAGCGATGACCTCCTTGATCGGTGCATCTTCATATAACACGTGGTAAATCGCAGAAGAAATCGGCATTTCAACGCCTAAGTCCCCAGCAAGTTCATGGACGACTTTAGCCGTGGAGTACCCTTCAACGACCATCCCCATGTTATCCAGGACTTCTTTAACGGTTTGACCTTGGCCTAAGCCATTCCCGGCCTGCCAGTTACGCGAATGCACTGAGGTACACGTGACGATCAAATCGCCCACCCCAGACAAGCCGATAAAGGTCATTGGGTCAGCACCCAGTTTCACGCCTAAACGCGTGATTTCGGCTAAGCCCCGCGTCATCAAAGCCGCTTTGGTGTTATCGCCGTAACCTAAGCCGTGTAAAGCACCGGCGCCGATCGCGATAACGTTTTTCAAAGCGGCACCGAGTTCCACGCCGATCACATCTTGATTGGTGTACAAGCGGAAGTAGTCGTTCATGAATAACTTTTGAATCGCAGTGGCCGCGGCCAGGCTCTTTGAAGCAGCCGCTAACGTGGTGATATCTTTGGTTGCCACATCTTCTGCGTGACTTGGGCCAGAAATGACCACAATGCCAGAATGTAAGGCGTCAGGCAAAACGTCTTCCAAGACTTGTGAGACCCGCTTTTTAGAACCACGTTCCAAGCCTTTGGCCGCATGGGCGATGATCGGCTTTGAACCGCTGGCTTCAAGTAATGGCTTCACTTGTTCTGCCACTGAGCGCACCGCGTTAGTTGGCACCACGAACAAGATCACATCAGCCCCATCCACGGCCTCTTTTAAATCGGCAGTGGCGTGCAACGCTTCATGGAACTTGAAATCGCCAAGGTAATGCGCGTTAGTGTGTTGCTCATTGATTTCTGGAATTTGCTTAGGATCATGCGTCCACAAGGCGACGTCATGACCATTTTCGACTAGCAAGTTTGCTAAAACGGAACCCCAAGAACCGGCACCGAGTACTGCAATTTTTTTACTCAAGAATTGATTTCTCCTTATTGATTGACCTTTGCTAACGGGTCACCATCTAAATACCAATCGATATTTTGATGACGGCGATAGATCCACAAGCCGAGAGCCACCACGAACAACACGATGGACAAGGCTTGGGAGATTCGTAAGCCTGGGATCAAGTATAAACTGTCCGTCCGCATACCTTCCACGAAAAAGCGGCCGAATGCATACCACATCACATAGCTCAAGAAGATCTCGCCTTGCTTGAACCAGCCTTGATGATGGCGAATGCTCATGATCAAAATAAACCCGACCACATTCCACATCGACTCATATAAAAATGTCGGCTGACGATAAGCGCCGGAAATGTTCATTTGTTGAATGATGAATTCTGGTAAGTGCAACCCGCGCAAGTAAGCCAAAGTGGTTTTAGCCCCGAAAGCCTCTTGGTTCATAAAGTTGCCCCAACGACCGATGGCTTGGGCGATCATCACAGTGGGTGCCGCAATGTCTAAAACTAACCAAGCTGGCAACCACTTGACGCGGCAATAAACCAAAAAGACAATGACGCTGGCAATCAGCGCCCCATAAATCGCGATGCCGCCATGCCAGATAGCAATGATTTCGCTGGGATGTTGCGCATAGTACGGCCATTCAAAAGCGACATAATAGGTCCGCGCACCGATTAAAGCAAACGGTAGCGCCCATAACACCAAATTTAAAATATGATCGTCGGAAATTCCGCGACGAACAGATTCTTTCATGGCCAACCAAACAGCTAGCAAAACCCCGCAGGCGATGATCACGCCATACCAATGGATTTCAAGGCCGCCGAGTTGTAATGCGATCGGATTTAACGCAGCAAACATGGCAAACTCCTTTTATTCACGAATTGAATTGTGCTTTTTATAGTCTATCACAACCAAGGACGTTTGCCGACAGTCCTAAGCCTGATGACACATCGCGATACGAAAAAGGTCAGACTGTGAGGTGGTGCTCCAAGGGTAAGGCGTCACTCCGGTGAACTGGACAAGTTGCCGGTGCGGCCGACTACAGAAATCGGCAAAGTACGCCGATGTTCTTCCGTCTAAATATTGAACCGGAGAAAACCACTCCGTTTCAATATTTGCCGGTGAAATCTGCGCAAGCCGCCAAAGCCCAGCGTCTTGTTTGATTTCACTGCCACAGGCAATTGTCCAGTTCACCTCCGTGACCCCTTCCCGCACAGAGACTTTCTCAACGCGTTGGCGCACCTCATTTGGTCGCATCGTCACAGCACAACTCTCGAATATAAAAAGAGAACATAACGCATGGTCATGTTCTCAACGTGCATTATTCTTCTGAGTTGGATTGGATCAAGCTGTTCAAGTTGGCTTCAAAAGTCTTGGTGGCATCATAGCCCATGGACTTCGCACGGAAGTTCATGGCGGCCACTTCGATGATGGAAGCCAAGTTCCGCCCAACTTTAACTGGAATCGAGATCTTCGGCACAGCCACATCAAAGATCTGTTGTGATTGTTCGCCAGAACCTAAGCGATCAAATTGCTTATCTGGTGACCAGGCTTCCAAATGCACGATCAAATCGATGCTGGTGCGTTCACGCACCGCTCCGACCCCAAACAAGTTCATGACATCGACAATGCCTAAACCGCGAATTTCCAACAAGTGAGATAAGATCTTCGGCGCTTCCCCAACGATGGTTTGTTCATCTTGTTGATAAACATCGACACGATCATCAGCGATCAAGCGGTGCCCACGTTGGATCAATTCCAACGCCGTTTCAGATTTCCCAACGCCAGAATCCCCAGTGATCAATACCCCTAAGCCGTAAATATCCGTCAGCACGCCATGCATACTGCGACGTTCAGCTAAGCGACCATCCAAATAATCCGTGATCAAACTGGATAAACGCGTCGTTGGCAACTTCGACGTCAACACTGGAATGTGGGCTGCTTGGGCCGCGGTGACCATTTCTTTTAATGGGGCCATGCCGCGTGACACGATAAACGCTGGCGTATCGTCAGCACACATACGCTTGAGGATAGTGAGGCGTTCTTCGCTGGACATGTTGCCAGCAAAGGCATTTTCTGTGCGGCCAAAAAGCTGCAAGCGTTCATGCGGATAATAATTGAAGTACCCAGTCAATTCCAAACCTGGCCGGGAAATATCACTGACCACAACTTTGCGATCTTTGAGGTCTTCTTCTCCGCTGAATACGTCTAACTTTGTGTCTGCGACTAACTGTGCGACGGTTACGCTATCTGCCATCGGCTCCACCTGTCCTTCCATAGTTATCTTTAATTCTATCATCTAACTGGCATTCTGAACAGGGTTTGCTGGAAACCGTTTCCAGATTACTACCATAAAAAAGCCCAACCACTACGGTCAGGCTTTCCATTAATAGTCGCGATTGTCAAACAACGTATTCACGATACTGATCACGATGGCCAACAACATCATTGCGCCAAAGCCGGAGAAACTGATGCCAGCCACGAACACGGTCATGAGTTTTAACATGAACCCGTTGATCACAAGCAGGAACAAGCCCAGCGTCAAAATCGTCAGCGGAAATGAGAAGAACTTGATCACCGGCTTCACCAAACCGTTCAACACGCCGAGCACTAAGGCGCCAATCAACGCGGTGCCCCAGCTGGCGATAAACAATTGGCTGGGAAAGAATTGGGCGTAAACGATGAAGACCACCGTGGTCAGTAAAACTTTACGAAAGAAACTCACTAAAAATCGCTCCAATCATCATCATGGTGGGATGTTTGCTTTTCTTCATGGACATTGCGAGCGGCTTTGCGTTCATGCAAGCCATCTTGCCAGTCGGTCCGTTGATGCCGGGCTTGGCGATAGCGATAGTGGTGATGGTCATGATGATCAGAGCGGCCAACTAGCCACCAAATCAACAAGCCGATCACGATCGGCCAAAACAAAATGTGGATCAAGCCGAACACCAGCCCGATGACGCAAAGCATCACGACTCCGATGATGATTAAAAAAATGGGAATCAATAAGAAAGGCATAGGCGTTCTCCTTCAAAAAATTTAGGCGTTATCAGTATCTTTTAATTGGATGTTGCCGCTGGTAGTGGTGATTTCAACATGACCAACACCAGTCCCTGGACGATCCAAGGTCACATGTTTGGTGTTAGGTTCGACATCTTGGTTGGACAAGCGGCTCTTGACCATCCCAAAGCGGGTTTTGACATCACCAGATAAGGCAACACTTTGCGGCGCAGCAAGTTTAACATTACCGTTGACCGAGCTTGCCGTCAACTGGTCGAAGTCATGATCTAAGGTCAAACGCACCGTGCCGTTGACAGTTTGCAAGTTCGCCTTTTTCGGCGTGGTGTGCAACTTGATATCGCCATTGACGGTTTCAAACATCAAATCATGAATGTCGCCACCGTTGACTTTCAAGGAGCCGTTAACCCCTTGCGTTTCCAACATTGTGGCCGTCAAGTTGCCAAAGCTCAAATCGCCGTTGGCATTTTTGACGTAGAAGTCTTTGCCTTTGAGATCTTGCATTTGCACGCCACCATTGAGCAAGCGCACATTGACGTGATCATAAGTGCGACGTGGCAAGGAAATGATCAAGTCGGCTTGGACGCGACGGTTTGGCACTTGGAAAACAAAATGATCATCGTTGACGTCGATGTGGCTGCGATCTAAGAACGATTCCAGCGGCGTGGCACCATCCATTTTACCAAATAACTTGATGGTGGCGTCAACTTGGATATCTTCTTGATCCCAAGGACGCAACGTCACATCCCCGTTGGCCACTTTCAGGTCCAGCACCGAGGCTTGGGTGTCTGGGTAAGTGAAGGTATGGTTGAACTTCTCAGTCGCCAATCCTGGCACTTTCACGGTGACGTCTTTCCAATCCACGTTGTCTAAGACATTGTTCATGGTTTTCTTGAATAAGTTGGTGAACTGGTTGCCCGCCGATTCCATGGTTTTACCCAAGTCATTCAAGGCATCTTTGGCTTGATCTTGCCAATCGTCTGGTAAGACTTTGTCGGTAAAATGCTGCTTGGTCAACGCGCGCTTTTGACGGTTGAGATCAGCGAGCTGATCTTTATATTGATCGATTTGTGCCGCTAAGGCTTCGCGTTGGGCTTTGAGTTCGTTGTTTTCTTGCTTTAAGTCGCCGCGTTCTTGATACTTGGCTTCGGTCAAGGTGTCCAGATCTTCCATCGTATCTAACACGATGATCTGTTCATTGTTGGCAGAAATCTTAGCCGCGATGGCTTTGTCTTGAGCCGTAGCGGCATCTAGTGAACCAGCGACTTCAGCAATTTGCGTATTTAAGGCTGATAATTCAGCTTCATTTTGGTTTTCATCAGGTTGTTCAGTTTGGGTGTTTTGGTCAACATCAGGTTGCACCGTATCGGCCTGACGGGAATCGACTACCGTTTTGGCTTTGTCGAGATTCTCTAATAAGACTAAGGCTTCTTGGCTGGTGATCACGCCTTGCTTGACCAAATCAAGGATCCGTTCACGTTCATTCATGAGATTTACCTCCAGATAATCAACTACGATTGTGCAGGCTCAACAGTTGGCTTGCTTGTGTAACTATAGTATGCCTGCAACGCGAAATGATTGCATAGGTCCTAAGGTTGATTTTGCGCTAAGTCAATTGACCACCATTGATTTGGCTTAGGGACTGAGAAATCTTTGGCACAAAAATAGACCAACGATTGCATCTCAATCGTTGATCCCTATCTTTGTTTGTCTCAGTCGTTAACCATTAAGTCCGTCGCCGGCGTTTGATTTTTAATTCAGCCGTCCCTGCCATCGCCCAGTACGTCACCAAGGCCACCAGGATTAGTGCGCCGATTTTAATCAGTAGCTGCATCGCTGACGCCCTCAGCTTTCCGGCGGTCTTGTTTGCCGAGATTGAGTTCGACAATTTTGCCAGTATGGTTGTAAACGATCCATTCGGCAATATTCACTACATGATCGCCGATGCGCTCGAGCAAGCGCGACACAAATAAGTAACTGGCGATCAAATCGCCATCAGTCTCCGGACTTTGCGTGGTCAATTTGCGCACTGTCACAAAATCACGATCCACTTCTAAATCACGTCCAGCAACTTGTTCAGCTAACGTCACATCGGTTTTGAGATAGGCGGTGAGGATCTGTTCCAACATATTGCGAACAGTGGTGCTCATGTGCGTCAACACCTGATCGATTGCAGCGATGCGCTCGCGACTGGCAGCCTTCGTTTCCCGCGCGATCCCAACAGCATGATCGCCGATGCGTTCCAAATCGGTTGAACTTTTCAAAATACTCATCACGATGCGAAAATCTGAGGCAACCGGTTGTTGCAAGGCGAGGGTTTGAATGATCAGCTTTTCAAGATGTAATTTATCATTATTAATGGTCACATCGCGGTCGATCACCTTTTGGGCGGCATCGAAATCGACGTTCAAAAAAGCTTTCGTGGCCAAATCGATTTGTTCCGACACGTTCAGCCCCATGTCTTCAAATAAATGGTTCAACCGGTGTAAATCACGATTCAAAATTTCTGGCATGGTGCGCTCCTTTCAAAAAAACAGCATTTGCCGGCAAGGGGTAAGCCGACAAATGCTGGGATTTCACGACAAGCTACTTGTTAGACACTTTGTTGTTGGCGTCTTTTTGCACCTTCATGTCGTGAATGGAGATGTAACCTAACTTGGTCACTAAGCTCTTTTGCACGGCGTCAGAGTCGATGTACTTCAAGAACGCTGCCGCACCAGCATCGGCTTTGCCTTTGGTGTACATATGTTCATAAGACCAGATCTTCCAGTCGTTCGTGGCCACATTTTCAGGCGTTGGCTTCACATTGTCCACAGACAAAGCTTGCACATCGTCTTTAATGTAAGAGAACGCTAAGTATGACACGGCACCAGGAGTAGTGGCCACGATTTTTTGCACGGCGCCGTTGGAGTCTTGTTCTTGGCTGGTCATCGCGGACTTGCCTTCAAGCACCGCGGCTTCAAAAGTAGCGCGCGTGCCAGAACCTTGCGCCCGGTTGACCACAGTGATCGCTTTGTCAGCCCCGCCGACGGCTTTCCAGTTCTTCACCTTCCCAGTGAAAATGTCGCGCAGTTGACTCATGGACAAGTTCTTCACCCCGGCGTCTTTGTTGGCCACTGGTGCCATACCGACGACAGCGACTTGATGATCTTCAAGCTTAGACGCGTCGACGCCTTTGCCTTGTTCAGCAAAAATGTCCGAGTTCCCGATCGTGACTGCGCCTTGAACCACTTGGCTCAACCCAGTACCGGAACCGCCACCTTGCACCGTGATTTTTGCTTCTGGGTGGTCTTCTTGATAAGCCGAGGCCGCTTGTTCCACTAAGGGTTGTAAAGCCGTGGACCCGACTGCAACGACCTTCGCTGATTTTGGTGCGCTAGATGAAGACTTGGCAGCGGCATCTGCGTCTTTGGCGCTAGAGCTTCCCCCGCAGCCTGCCAGTAAAGTGGCAAAAGTCGTAAAAGTCAGTGCAAACGTGATCAGTGCGGATTTCTTCATGTTGTTCTTCCTTTCGTCTTGTCATCCTTAGAACATCTCTGATTCTAAGGCCTCGACGTAAAGATCAGCGCTATTTTCAGTAAAATTGCGGTAAAATTGCGGTGTGCATTCAGTAAAGTTTCATTGCTAACGTAAATAACACAACCGTATTAGCGACGATTTCATCATTAATTTATTGAAACCCACATAAAAAAGCGCTCCCGCGTTTTACAATCAAGTTAGCCACTATCGTTAGCACTCAGACAAAATAAAA
>NZ_AZEU01000081.1 GCF_001435035.1 Lacticaseibacillus manihotivorans DSM 13343 = JCM 12514 | reverse complement strand
CAGCTTTCGTGAGAACTATAACATCTATTTACAAGCTAATGCAAGCAAAAATCTGAACATCAATTCAACCAGATCATATCAATGCGTGTTTTTTTGCGACGGTGGCGGTTCAGCCTGTTCACTCGACTCGGAATATACGCCGCTGCATTACTCAACGCAATCGCACTTACCCCTTTTTACTGCAACGGCCGGGACGACCTCAACGTTAACTGATCTGAGAAAACTGAATTTCTCGGGCGCACGTTGGCAAAAACGCCCCATCAAAAACGCCGACCTGAATTGCCAAAATCAGACAATGTGATATAATGACAATGATATTTAACTCAGGTCGCCCCCGATTGCCGTCGGTGGCGTTTTTTTGTGTTCTTATTCAACTGCAGTTAGTATCTCTTATACAGCCCACGGTGACAAGAGGTTGAGGAATTCTGTATTACGGAATACATGTATTAATGTATTCTGTAATACATGTATTAATGTATTACAGAATACATTAATACAAAGAAATAGCTTTAAAAATCCCTTGAACTAGGTAATCATGGATCTCGCGAATTCCACTCCATTCATTATCAAGTAATGTATTATTGTATTCTGTAATACATGTATTACAGAATACAGGTTCAATTTCATCATACAAGCGACGACTATCATTTTAAAGTTTGCACCGTCTCGGACAAAACCGCGTCAAAATCGCTTCTGATAATATCAAAAGGCTGATATTAGTCAGCCTTTGACTGCGCCGTGCGCTCCGGGCTCGGTAGCTTTGATTACGTCGTTGATTGTTCGTAGCACTTGGGCCAGTGTGCCGGTTGCAACTGTCTCGATCCGTTCATAGCGCCGACGGCAGAAATCAAACGTGTCAACCACACCTGACTAAAGTTAGACGTGGTTGACGATATGTATTAGGTATGCTATACAATTGCACAGTTGTACCGTATATGGTACAATAGTTACAAGAAAGAGGGCTGATATTATGGACGCAGTATCTTATAGTGGATTTCGGCGTGAGTTGCGCGGTTACATGCGCAAAATCAATGATGATGCCGAAACTTTGATCGTTACCGCCAAAGACCCTGAAGACACCGTTGTTGTTATGGGCAAGCACGACTATGATTCGATGCAAGAAACCATGCGTATTTTAAGCAACCCGTACTTGATGGAAAAACTTCGTCGAGGGGACGCCCAGATTGCGGCTGGAAAAGCGAAGCAACATGATCTGCTGACGGATTTTGACGATGATTAAGGCGTGGACTGATGATGCGTGGGACGATTATATGTATTGGCATGACCAGCATGACAACCGAATCATCAAACAAATCAACAAACTGATTGCTGACATCAACCGTGACGACCCCTATGAGGGTATTGGTAAGCCGGAGCCGTTGAAGTATGAGCTGACTGGTAAGTGGTCACGCCATATCACTCAAGAGCATCGGTTAGTGTACAGCATCGATCGCGACATACTGTATATCCATTCATGCCGCGATCACTACGAAAAGTGATGCAATTTGCCTAGTCAACTTTGACTGGGCTATTTTTTTGCGGAATGTACTCAGTCCCACTCCCTATCCAGCACCTCCTGATCGCCTAGTACGTCGCTTTGTTTGAGATCAGTGGTCAACCAGTCGCCTTCAAATGGATTGCGGTGTTTCGGGGTAAAAACGATGGTCCCGTCGGCTTTACGTTGCACGTCAAACTCCTGTCCCTCTTCGACGCGAAGTTGCTTTGGCACGGTAAGTGTCACTGAATGTCCTACTGTCCTTGCTTTGACTTTCATTCTGAATCGCCCCTTCCGTATACACCAAGTATACTATGTAGTCTCATTGTCCATTTGGTTCTGGTGCAAAGTTACAGGATTAGCCGAACTTTGATATCATGGAACATTCATTTTAAACCTTGCATTAGATTTTCTCTGAGTTTGGATTATTGAATGTATGTAATATTGTATTATGTAATACAACTAAAAAGATTGAGAATCGCGTGTGCTCAAGGTTCTTACTTAAGTCAAGTTACACAGCATTCATCATCCGATTATGTATTATTGTATTACGTAATACATGTATTATATAATACAATTTCAAAACTAAGTATCCAAACGGTTTGCGACATGTTATAATCTGCTTGTATGTATTACAGAATACACTAACGGAGGTGCTAGTATAATGACTGCTACCGTATTATCCTTTGCGAACTTCAAGGGCGGCGTCGGCAAGACTTCAACAACGGCGCTCGTGGCATGGAACCTTGCACAGTCTGGGCACAAAGTCTGCGTGATTGATTTCGACCCGCAAGCTAACCTCACAGCGCTCATGATCAAAACCTATGCAAGTCTTCATAATGATATGCCCGCAACCATCAAAGCTTCACTAATGACGGCAATCACCGAAGATAAACCACTTAAAGACATCACAATTTCAATCAGTGACAACCTAGACCTTGTACCAAATGCTGTCGATTTCTCCATCTATGGCAACTTTTTAACAACCAAGTATCCGACAGAAAAGGATCAGGTGTCCTCGTTTCGGCCATATGTTGATGCGTTGCGCGACTCCTACGAGTTTATCTTCGTCGATGTCCCGCCTACACTCCAACCAACCAACGATGCCGCATTCTACGCCTGCGATCAGTTGATTGTCGTGCTACAGACACAGGAACGCGCGTTGTCTGGGGCCGAACAGTTTGTAAAATACATGCAATCAGTCATGATTGACCGCTATAATGCACCGCTCGATATTTTGGGCATTCTACCAGTTCTTACTGAACGCCGCGCGCCAGTCGACGAGGCTGTATTGCAGGCAGCCATTGACGAGTTTGGCACTGAGAACATCTTCGAGAACCACGTTCTGATCCAATCACGCGTAAAGCGCTTTGATATGACAGGCATTACGGATAACGCAAAGGATATGTGGGACAAGAAAGCTCACAACGCATACAAGGCTGTCGCCGAAGAAATGATTGCACGTCTGGAGGCGAACTAATCATGGGAATGCTTGAAAAAAAAGCAGCTCATAAAACTGGTAAATCGCTTCTGCGCCACACACCAGGTGGCGTTGAGGTCGAAAACCAGGTTGACCGCGAGTCCATCGTCCGGAGTGTCAAGGAAACAACAGCACCTAAGAAAAAGCCAGCCGAAAAAACGACATCGATTCGGATTTCGGTAACAACACGCAACGCGCTCAATTCGCTGGTTACACTTGGTGAAGCTGAAACAGTGAACGCACTATTAGAAGAATTCATCACCCAGAAACTTGAGTCATTGCGTCCGGATCAACAACGAACTTACGACATCATCAATGGCGTTGCAACCAAGCGCGACAATGTTTAGCTATCGGCCTTTTCAAATGTATTATTGTATTAATGTATTATTGTATTCAATAATACATTAGTTTAAGAGAGGTGGACTTTTACAATGTATATGGCCAATAATTACGAACCAGGAACCAGGAACCAGGAACCAGGAACCAGGAACCAGGAACCAGGAACCAG
>NZ_AZEU01000008.1 GCF_001435035.1 Lacticaseibacillus manihotivorans DSM 13343 = JCM 12514 | reverse complement strand
CATTTGAATACATAATGACATCATACCCGAAGTCCAGGAATTTGTCCGCACGCCCTCGGTGGCAACATCTATGGCAGAGGTGGCAACATCCGTTGGCCGCCTTCACTAACCCCGCAATTTTTGCTCACGCCATTGAATTTACAATCGGTGGTCGATCAAACGCGAGTCGCCTATCGGGCCAAAAATCACAATTCTCGTAAGCTCGCCCGCATGGAAACCCGATATCTAGACTTTGCCGATGGTTTAGTGAATTATTTCGAAAGGTTTTTGACGACGCCAGATACGCCTTTTGCTCAGATTCAACATGAGAGTACCGCCATGCAGACGACGCCGTTAGATGATGCACAAATCAGCCAAGTCGCGGCATTTATCCGCAATCGCTTGCAGGTGCAGTACGACCGAGATCTCATGTCGATTCTGGAACTTGCCGGCGTTTATATCACTGAGAAGTCGCTGGGGGCAGATATCGATGCTTATTCAACGCAGACTGCAGACGGCCGACCATGGATCGTGATGAGCACCGAGAAAAAATCGGTGGTGCGGCGAAATTTCGATTTGGCGCATGAGTTAGGTCACTTGGTGTTGCATACGCAAGTTGATTTCGAAGCTTTGAGTGCCGCTGATTATCACATGATCGAGAAACAGGCTCATCAGTTCGCTGCTGACTTTTTGTTGCCTGAGGCTGATTTCCGACATGACTATGCATTGATCAATCGGCATTCAAATCCTGACAGCTACATTGCCTTAAAGCAAAAGTATCATGTATCGATTGTGGCCATGGCGATGCGCGCTTATTCACTGGGGATGATGTCGTACCAAGAATACCGCTATTTCTTCGGGCGACTAAACAAACTCGGTTACAAAAATCAAGAACCGCTCGATGATCAGCTCGTACCAGTGCGTCCCGGTCGGATCAAGGCGTTGATCGAATTGTTGTTTGACCATGATGTGTTAACCGTGACAGACTTGATGCAACGGCTGCATATTTTACCCGCGTTTGTGGTGAGATTGTTTGCTTTGGATGCTGATTTCTTTGACCGCTATACCGCAAAGAAACCAATATTTTATACTGGCGATAATGTGATTGCGATGCGTCCACAAGCATGATTTGAACCGATCTATGTAAGGACCTACCGATGCGTTGCGTCGGTAGGTCTTTGTTTGTGACAGTTTATTTTATTTCTGGGCTTTCGCCATTTTCTGCTGCCACTCCGCCCATTTGTCCTTCACCGATCCTTCGTCCAGCCGGATCACCGTGAGTGGGCCATCATCCGGCTCGTCTAGCGAGTCTTGGATTTCGATATTTTCCGCTTGTTCAAACCACAACACAGTCGGCGTATCATGATTTGAACGCCACCGAGCTTTTAAAGCAGGGCGCAATGCGTGGTGGAGTTTGTCGATCGATCGAGATTTTTCGACATGGCCATAAGCTTCAGTTTGGACCTCGGTGTAAAACTGATTCAAGTTGATCTGCTCATTCAACAATTGGGTCATGAGATGTTCGAGTTGTGCGTTGTGATCAGTGAGTTGGTTGCGTTTGATCCATTTATCAAACGCGACTTTGAGCTGATGATTGGCGCGCTTGATTTGAGTTTGGAACTTTTTTTGCGCGTTAGGCGGTAACGCAAGGCGTACTTGTACTGGACCGGAAATCGTGACCCGGGTGCCAAGGTCTAGTGGCAAGTAAAAGAGTTCGGTGAATGCGATCATCGCGAGGTCAGGATTGGGATCAGGGGCTTGGTCCCAGTCGATGTTTTCAGCATCGATGTGGATCTTCATGACCTGCACGACTGCTGATTTGGTGCCTTTGACAGTAGTAATGGTGTCGATGCCCAGGATTGGGCCGTTGATTTCTCCTTGCATGTCGTCAACCTCCTAAATGAAATTTGTCGAGTTGGTTTGGGTCCCAGACTGGCTGATCGGTTGCCTGCCAATTCGCCAAGCGCTTTGGGTCGTAAAAAGGGATGCCAAGCTTTTCAAACTCAGCTTTTTGTCGCTTGACGCGAGTGAACATGAATCGCTGTAAATCGCCGGTTTTGCGATGCTCAGCGTCTTCTTTTTCGGTGTTGAACTGGATGTCGCGGGCATCGCCATAGAGATAATATTCGACGTTTCGCGCGTTGATCAACAAGTAGGCGACTGGCAGGCGAGCGTCGCGTTTGGCGTTGATACGATTACGAATTTCTCTAGCTTTTTGCGCGATAGTTTCGGTGCGCTGGGTTTGATGGGTGCTGCCTTGGTCGAACACGCCGATAAACTGATCGAGTAACGTGTCAAAAGACAGTTTGCGATTGCCAAACTTGTTTAGCGTGCGCGATAAGTGATTGACTTGTTGCGACCAATCGGGGCGCCGCGGATGATTTTGCGAGTTGAGCCATTTATTGAAAAATTTAATTTCGGCACCGATGAATTTGGCTTGTTGTCGGACGGCGAATTCGTGATCAGATTGACTGTGGATGATATTCACCTGCATCAAATAGCCTTTCATGGAAACGGGTTTGGCGTAACCCAAGGCGCCAGTGTTTTGGGTAAAGGCCGGCCCGTATTCAGCAAAAATAGTTTGGGTTGGCCAGCCTAACTGCTCATGATGATTTGCCCGAGCAAAATTGTTGGCGCCTAAGATGACGACATCTAGCGTGCGAAAGTGATCATTGGGTAGCAGTAAGGTCAGCCGTGCGGTACCGGCAGTGACTGCGCGAATTTGGAATGGTCTGCGACTACGCGTTAACATGGTTTCACCTCCAACATCATTGTGAAGTCAAACAGCCGAATTGACAAATTTCACGGCTTAAAATCACGAAAAAGTCTTTTCACCGGCGCATAATTTCGGCGACACCGATACTAGTTAAAAAAAAGCATTATTAGTACTTGACTTTATATTATGAAGGCGTTATCATAGCTTTGAATTCTAGGAGGAGTGAGTGGCTTAGCGCAGGTCACCCGTACCACTTCGCGACGGGCGGAAGTGCCCGCTAAACTATGAAGACTATCCCGCAGCATCTGGGCTTAACTGTCGAGCTCTGCTGGATCTTCAGTTTCAAAATGCCGGCAAAGAAGGGTCCCCTTTGGTGGACTCAATCCAGTTACCGCCGGGAGTATTGACCTCATGGTGACATGAGTAGCAAGGCGACGTCTGTGTGCGAAAGGCAGTGCAAAGCTGATTAGCGCCTAACGCGGTTGAGGGTTAAGATCCCAAGGCCCGCAGCAACGTCCTTGAGCTGTTAGAGAACTGCACGAACGTAATCAAATCGGCATACAGCCGCAGGTCCACGAAATAGGCAACTGTTTCGTGGATTTGGCGTGTCCTTTTGGCGCGTAAGCTGTTGGATCAGCTTCTGGTATGAATGCGATAACCTTAAAGACAAAGGTTCAATGTTATTCGCCCAGATTTTGAAATGTGGAGGTGGCCGAATGCTCGTCCATGTGACGATCAATTTATTTGAGAGTCCTGCACAAGTCCTCGTAAACACTGTCAATACCGTGGGCGTGAAATCGCGTTGCAATTTAAGAAACTCTATCCAGATCAGGCTGATGCTTATGTGCTTTCAAAAGATGACATTGCAGATTTTTGGCTGCGGATGCGTGATAAAGGCATTGTTTCGAGTGCGGAATTTCCAGCGATCATGATTGAACGCGGCGATGTTTCGCTGTTTGAAAGTTTGCGTACAGTATTACCTGATATTGTTGGCCAGCCAATCGTCCTTTCAGGCGTAGGCGCGTTGGCGTTAGGCTTGAACAAACGCAAATGACCCGTTAGCGATAGTCGCCATGATCAGAATGATGGGCAATCAATCGTTGAGGCTGGATAATGACAACTTACGCTGAAATTGTGCAACAATTGGTTCAAGGTCAAATTTATACTGTTGAAGTGATCCGCTTCGGCGGGTCACTTTTTGTTTGCCTACAATTCAATCGCCAAAGATAAAGACTTTTATGAATAAATGATTGACACTTTTATTTACAAAACTTGAACGTTCGTGTAATATAGTAATATATTTAATAAATAGTGAAGATAAAATCATTTCGCTTGGGAGCGCACGATGACGTTTAGTCTAACAGCCTTGGGGCAGTATTTGATCCACACAGTGTTGGCCACATTCTTTGCGGTCGGCTACATGTTCTTTTTTCACCGGCTACACGCCCAAGTGGTGGCGCGTGGCGGTTTTTGGTTACACTTGCGGATCAATGCATTGACGGTAGGTGTGGGTTTAGGGATTCACGTCATTGCTGGGATGTTGATGCTGGGGCAAACGAGTTGGTTTTATCACAATGTCGCGTTGTTTGTGTTGCTGACGCCGTTTTTCTTTGATGGCTTCTCCAAACTAGAAACAGTCTTTCAATTGGTCTGCGTCACGATCATGTGGGAGATGCACCATGCTGGGGAGCTGGCGACACCATTGGGGTTAGTTGCCGCGGCGCTGTCTTTGGCGCTACTGGTCGGTTTGCGCGCTTATCCTAAAAAAATGTTGGCAAATTTAGGCATCGGCGAATTGGTGTCGCTTTTGTTGGCAGGCGCGTTTTGGTTGACTATTCCGACACGTTCGACGATGTTGACGGTGATGCCAGAAGACCGGCTTTGGGCCACGGTGATGTATGGCTTGATGGCGGCAGTGACGTTAGGCTCATGGGCCAAAGTCTTACAAGAAGATGCCGAGCACGCCGAACTCGACCGTATTGCCAATTACAATGGGAAGCTGTCTTCTGATGTGGCATTGCATCAACAAACCCAACTCGCCGACTTATTCACCCAAACCCAAGCGCAAAATGGCCAATTGGCGTTAGCGAGTTTAGATCTGGATCATTTTAAGCAGATCAATGCGCGTTATGGTCACCTGGCAGGCAACGCCGTATTGTTGGCGGTGTCTGAGACGATTCAAGCAGCCTTGCAACAAACGGATACGCAAGCGCTGACGTTTCGCACAAATGGCGAAGAGTTGAATATTGTGTTTCCTGGTGTCGACGTGCATCAAGCCACGCCGGTGTTGCGCCTAGTCGCCCAAGCCGTGCGCACGCATGAATATGTCTATGCGCAACGCGCGATGAATGTGACCATGTCTGTTAGCGTGACGGCACTGCGGCCCACCGATCGCACCATCGATGATGTGTATCGTCGCGCTGATGATGCGGTGTATAAGTCCAAACGCAACGGTCGTGACTTGATCACCGTGGATGCTGAAGTGATCACCCCGGTGGTTGATGCGCCTAAAGACTACTCCAGCTTTCGCTATTTTGCCCAAGGCGTCTATGCGCTAGCCGGCGATCAAGCGCGCGTCTTGCATGAGTTGTTGTTGCGCCGCTTTGACACTGGGTTAGGGCGGTACGTGTTACCTGACGAATTTGAGTTGCCGCCAGTGGAAATCGCGCGCTTGTTGCGCCAAGCAATGGGTCATACTGATTTTCATCGCTTCAATGTGAATCTGACGGCCGCACAGTTCAAAGATGAAGAAATGGCCGCGGCGTTGTGCGATGTGGCCAGCGCCCCTGATGGGCCAGTGGAGTTGAATGTGGAAGTCACCGACGTGGTATCAGCGCCATTGATGCGCCACATTTCCGCATTGTATCGGGCCAGCGGGATCAAAATTTATATCGATGACGTCGGCTCGGATAACTCTTATGAATTGGTGCGCACGCGCTTGGCTTATGTCGACGGCGTGAAATTCGCCATGCAAAATCTGCGCCGTAACAATGACGATGGGGCCTTGCGAGAACGTATCAGCTTTTGGCGGCAAGTGGCTGAAGACAATCATTTGCAATTTATCTTAGAAGGGGCTGAAACTGAAGCGGATATCGCGATGGCCCGAGAATTTGGCGTGCGCTTTGTCCAAGGGTATTACTTTGGCAAACCGGAGATCTTGTCCAAATCAGGTGAACGCAAGGCCTAGTGACTCAGCAATGGGTCACTTTTTTTGTGCGCGCCGTCAAAAATGCTCGCTAACCAGTTTGGTGGTTGTCGAACATGGTGGGTCATACTAAGTCATCTTTAAATCCCGGTTTAAATTAACGCACGCTGTCCGGCATCGTGAGCGTGTTTTTGATCTTCCAGCTAGCGATACCAATCGCCTTGCGGCACGAAAATCTAGGGGCTGCGAGGTTTTTCGCCACTGCGGTGAATTGGACCATTGCCGGTGCGGCCGGCTTCGGAAATCGGCAAGAACCGCCGATGTTCCTTCACCTAGATTTGAAGCCAAGAAAAGCACTTGTCTTCAAATCTGCCGGTGAAATCCGCGCGAGCCGCCAAAAAGCGGCGTCTCACTTGATTTCACTGCCACGGGCAATGGTCCAATTCACCTCCGTTCTACCAAACCATCGCAGCCCCCAGATTTTCTCCGTTGATATCGCTAGCTTACAAATTCAAGCCGCTTACGTGCGACAGTATATACGAATTAATCGACACATAGACGTTGGTATTGCGCGTTTCGTAGCCATCAGGTGTCAGTGGTCTAGCGGAGTGGAGATGATTTGAGTGGGGTGCCGTGAAAGTGAGATTGCCGCGAGACACCGGGCTTGTGGCTTGCGAGCAATTTCACCGGTAATTTTTGAGACAAGCGATTTTTTTGGCTCAAAAATTAGGCGTAAAAACATCGGCGGGCTTTGCCGATTTTTGAAGCCGGCCGCACGGCACCCCACTCAAATCATCGAAACGAAGCGTACCACTGGCACCTGATGGCGGCCATGAAACACTGTCGATGCCGGACAGCGATACAATTTCAAAAGCCGGATTTAAAGATAAAAGAGTATTAGTGGCTCGGTAGCGGGTCACTTTTTTGGATTGGCGGTTAAAAAAAGCCCGGCAGCCAGTTGTGATTGTCGGGTCGTTGTGATTAATTTTGTTGCTCGCGGTATTTGGCCATTTTTTCATGGAAGGTTTTTTCCGTCATGCCGTATGCGGTGTAAGTGATCGCATTGGCGCCGGCGCGAATCGTTTCAAGGATCTGCTCATCAGTTTTGCCACCGGAAGCGATGATCGGAAAGTTCGGATGGGTGTCGTTGAGTTGTTCACGGGCCCAAGCGACCAGCTTAGTGGTATCGCGACCGCCAGCGATGTTCAACGCGTTGACGCCGGCATCGATGTACGCCAGCAAGTCGGTGGTTTCATTTACCACAGTGTAAAAAATCGGAATATCCACCATTCGGCGCACAGAATGCAAGGTCTCAAGGCTAGTCGGCGCATTCAATACCACCGCTGAGCCGCCATTTTCTTCAGCAAAGCGCGCCACAGTCGCCGCCCGCAAGCCTTTGGTCAATCCGCCACCAACGCCGGCGAGAATCGGGACATTGGCGACTTTGCTGATGGCTTCTAAGATGCGAGTGCTCGGTGTCCAAGGGTACACGGCTAAAATCGCGTCAGCATCGCAGTTGGCGATCACCGCCACGTCGGTCGAGTAGACAATGCTTTTGATGCGCTTGCCAAACAGCCGAATGCCGCTAGCTTTGCGGATCACATTAGGGGATTCGACAATGTTTGAGCGCAACGCTGAGGTCAAGTTGGGAATTACGGGTTTATCTGTCATTTTACTACCTCCAAAATCACTACCTTGACGATACCACGACAATAATCATTGTGAAAGCGTTTTGTTACGTCAATAAGTATTGGCCTTGTGATAAAATAATTTTTGTTATACGCAAGGAGCACAGGCATGTCACAAGACGCAGAGTATGACCGCATGTTAGCAGGTCAATTATATATCACTGAAAAAATCAACGCCGAACATCGCGAGTGGCCAGGTAAATTATTAGTCCAACGCATTAATGCCTTGCCTGCCGATCAGCTCGACGAAATCACGCGCCTGGAAGCGCAAATTTTTGGCGCAGCAGATGTTTACGTCCAGCCACCGTTTGAAGTGGATTACGGCACGCATATTAAAGTGGGAAAGAATTTCTATTGCAATGTCGATGCCGTGTTTCTGGACACTAACTGGATCACCATCGGCAACAATGTCAAAATCGGCCCGCGGGTGAACTTGCTGACTGCCGGACACCCGATCGATGCCAGTGTGCGGGTGTCGATGTTGGAATTTGCCAAACCGATCACCATTGGCGATAACACCTGGCTGGGCGGCAATGTGACCGTGTTGCCAGGGGTTTCGATTGGTGCTAATGCCGTGGTCGGCGCCGGTTCGGTGGTGGTGCATGATCTACCAGATAATGTCGTGGCAGTGGGCAATCCAGCGCGAGTGTTGCGGGTGATTTCTGACGCGGATCGAAAATCATGGGCCGACCAGGCGGAACAATACCAAAAGGAGACTGGGCGCGATGAATCGCAAATTTAAAATTGGGTTATTTTGGCTATTGATGATCGGGGCCGTGGCCGGCGCAGCATACGGCTATCACGAAACTTATGGGCTGAAAGAAGACGCCGCCAAACAGTTGACTCCTGTGGTGATCGGTTACCAAAAAGCCGATCCTGTTGATATTTCCCGCCAACATGGCGTTTTGACCAAAACGTTGAAAAAAGCGGGCTACAAAGTCACCTTCAAAGAATTCCAAAGTGGCGCCGCCTTAAATACCGCTTTAAACGCTGGCAACATCGATTACGCCCGGGCTGGGGATGTGCCACCAGTCGCCGCCCAAGCCAACGGGATGGACTTTGTTTACGTGGCGGCAGGCGCGGATAAAGTCCATGGCTCTGGTATCGAAGTCAAAAAATCGGGGTCGATCGCCACTTTAGCGGACTTGAAAGGCAAGCGCATCGCCTACACCAAAGGCACCAGCTCGCAGTACATGGTGCTGATGGCCTTGCGAAAAGCCGGCCTGACCACCAAAGACGTGACCTTGGTGGATATGGGCCAAAATGCGGCCGCCGTGGCATTTGCCAAAGGCACCATCGATGCTTGGGCGACTTGGGATCCCTACTCGGCCACAGCTGAAGTTACTGGCGGTGCCAAGTTGCTAGTCGATGACACCGGCTTGGCCAAAACCGGGATTACTTGTTGAGCACGCGCAAATTTGCCACCAAGCACAAAGCCTTGTCGCAAACTTTGACCAAAGCGCTGGCGGCGGATATGACTTGGGCGAACAACAACCAAGCTCATTTGTCCAAGATGCTGGTGAAGACCTTGAAGCTCAACGCCAAAGTCGTCAACAAAATGCTTGACCGCCGCAGCTTCTCAATGGGTGCCGTGACGCAGGCGAATATTAAGGAACAACAAGCCATCGCCGATGAGTTTTATGCGCAGAAATTAGTGACCAAGCATGTGACGATTTCTGATTACGTGATCAAATAATGTGGGGAAATGACGACGGAGGAAGGCCGTCATTTTTTTGGTTAAGAATTATCGTAGGCATGCTCGTTAACAAAATTTGAACAAAAAGACGAAAGGCTCAGCTCTCATCATCGAGAACTGAGCCTTTATTTTAATCAAAGAAGTGATGCAAGTACGTGGCCACGCCGTCATGGTGAATGTCGGTGGTGAAATGATGCACCGCTGCTTTCACGCGTTCATTGGCGTTGCCCATCGCTACGCCGTAATGCACCGTGGTCAACATTTGCAAATCGTTGTCCCCGTCGCCAAACGCCATGGTGTGGCTCATGGGGATGGCGAGCTTTGCGCATACGGCTTTGATGGCGGAAGCTTTGTTGATGCCTTTGGCGGTGATTTCGATATTGTCAAAACCACTAGAGGAGACGTCGATGTCAGGCAGCTTGGCCATTTCGGCTTTGGCAGCCAACTGCAAGTCGAGGTCTGAGGAAATGCTGATGCCGTTGGTGATCTCTGGCGCTAGTGTCAATAATTCGTCCAGCGAATGTACACGTTGATTTTTGCTGGGATCTTCACCGGCGATGCGATTTTTTGCGTCACGGGAAATTGGTTCAGTCGGTTGATCGAGGAAAATCACGGATTCTTTGGTGAAGAAATGGGTGCGGATGCCATATTTCTTTGCGATGTGATAAATGCCGGTTAGCGCCGATTTTGACAAATGAATGTTGTCGACTTGTTGATCAACGGCGATGACTGAGCCGTTGGAGCAGATCACATTTAAGTTTGGACCGATGCGATCTGCCATCACCCGCGCGGAAAATAAGGGGCGACCAGAGGCGATGAAGAACAAATTGCCAGCAGCGCGGAATTTGGCGATGGCGTCCACGGTGGCCTGAGTGGGGATTTGAGAGTGGTCGACTAAGGTGCCGTCGATATCCATGAAAATAGCGTAAGGGGGCATAAGCGTCTTCCTTTGTATAATGAATACCTTTAGTGTAAACGCAGTCATTGGCTTAGACAAGTGTCCAAATTTTGATTTTTTAAAACCATTTTTTTGAACCTATGTTATGCTTGAGGTGATTTGAAAGGAGGGCCACAGATGGTTGCATGGGGCTTAAGGATCACCACGTTTTTAACCAATACGCTGGTTTTAGTTGGCTATGCCTTGCTTTATGAATGGTTATTGCAAGTTAAATTTCAAAGTGATCAGCCCAAGCATTTGCGGCAAGTTTATTTGGCCGGGATGACGATTGGCTTTTTGTTGCTGTTTCACTTCGCGTCGATTTTTTCGATGGCGGCAGCACACAATGCCATTGGGGTCGGGTGGACTTATTTGAACTTTCAAATCGCCACGGTGATGTATGCTTTATTGTGCTTGAATTGTCAAGCTAAGTGGAACATCTCTGACCAGAAGACTTCAAGCGAAGATT
>NZ_AZEU01000080.1 GCF_001435035.1 Lacticaseibacillus manihotivorans DSM 13343 = JCM 12514 | reverse complement strand
ACCGACGTAGCAAGGCTGCGTGATGGTATTGGTCCAGAAAAACGTCCGCACGCCCCTTGGTGTTTTTTATTTTGTCTGAGTGCTAACGATAGTGGCTAACTTGATTGTAAAACGCGGGATTTTTTTACTTCATCAAAGGCAGTTTTGTAACACGTGAAACACAAAATGGCCTGACCCCAGTTGAATACCGGGAACAGACCATGATTGGGTAGTTCAAAATTTAACTTGTCTAACTTTTCTATTGCACTTCAGCGAGGCTGTCCATTTTAATTACGCAGGCAATCCTGTAAGCCACACACCGTGATGGTTGTGGACACGATACGATGGAAAACAGGATCGGCGCATCGAGGTATAGCCCTCCCGCTTAGTAAGCCAGTAACCCCAAAGCAATGGTGATGGCCGCGGGTAGTGCCTGGACTAGGAAAAATTTCTTGGTGGCGGTCAATCCGCCAAAGATGCCCACAATCAGCACGAAGAGTGCCAAGCCCAGTTGTGCCAACACTTTGACCTGACCGGCAGGCAGGAATGCGGACGCTATCAGCAGGGCACCCAGCATACCGCTGTAGATACCCTGGTTTTTGAGGGCGGTTTGGGCTCCGGACTGGGCCACAAATTCAGCGTCCATATCAAACGCGTTAGCCTATGTTGATTGGGAGGCAAACATTTCTAGGCCATAATACCTAGGTGCAAAACTCCAAGTGCAACGATTAGAATTGTGAAAACTGTGTTCATAGTTATAATCACGCAAGCGCTGCGCCCTTGCCCAAAAGGCAATGAAAAGGC
>NZ_AZEU01000079.1 GCF_001435035.1 Lacticaseibacillus manihotivorans DSM 13343 = JCM 12514 | reverse complement strand
TAAGAAAAGCCCTATCACATTTACGAAACTTTGTTCAGTTTTCAAAGGACTACCTTTGCCATAAGACAACTTAATCAGTATATCTCGCAGACAAGTGATTGTCAACAACTAATTTTCAGTGATGAATAATTATTCACGCTTCTGAGCGTTAGCTTGTTGGTGAGAAGCAATCGCTCCTCGTGACAACAACAAGTATCTTACCAGCTTTTGCTAGGGCTCGTCAACAATTTTCTCGACTTTTTTTGAACGAATAAGCGAGTCCGAATAAGGCCGAAACAAATGCCTAGAGAATGAATATTCAGCCAGGGTTTTCCCGAACGAAAGATTTAAAATTGCATTTAATGTTAATAAAAAAGCAGGCCAGCTACTTTTAGCTGATCTACTTATCTAGACGGTCAAGATATTCATCGACCCAATCTTGCAAGTGATTGGCGATAGGGGCAAAACCAGTATGCACTTTGCGCGTGGTCCAATAATGCTTCCGCCGCCGAAACGTCGTCATTTCTGGCGCCGGCATCAAAGCACGCAGCGATAGTGAGATCTTGCCTGAAAATTCATCGATGTCCAAAATCACAACAGATAAAGTTTGCCCGATGTGAAAATGGCTATTCAATGATTTGACGAAACCATGTTGGCATTCTGAAATATGCACGAGACCTTGGGTGTGATCATCTAATAGTACAAACACCCCATAAGGCTGGATCCCAGTCACTTTGCCTTCAATGATATCGCCGATGCGATAATTCATTTATTCGCTGATGGTGACGGAATTGATCAAAATGTCTTCAGCTGGCTTGTCGCCTGGCAAGGTATTGCACTTGCTGATCGTATCGACAACATCTTCACCGGCTAACACTTGACCAAACACAGTGTGGCGATGATCTAACCACGGCGTGCCGCCATTTTTGTACGCTTCAATAATTGGTTCTGGATAACCAGCTTGTGGCATTTGAGCGGCCATTTGCGGATTAAGGTGTTCATTAGAAACGATGAAAAACTGAGAACCGTTAGTATTTGGACCGGCATTGGCCATCGACAAGGCCCCTTTGATGTTGAAAAGCACATTTGAGAACTCATCTTCAAAAGGTTGGCCCCAAATACTTTCACCACCAGCACCAGTGCCAGTTGGATCGCCACCTTGGATCATGAAGTCCGCGATCACGCGATGAAATGAAACGCCATCGTAGTAACCTTTCTTGGCAAGGCCTAAGAAGTTCTCAACGGTTTTGGGCGCTTGATCTTTGAACAATGCAAAAGTCACGTCCCCTTGGGTAGTATGCAAGGTCGCTTTAGGCCCTGCAAAGTTGGCTAAGTCTAATTGTGGGTACATAATTGCCTCCTAAAAGATTAATCTTACCTATTGTAACCGATGAATGACGCAATTGCGACGGGTGATAGTCGCAAGCCGGTAAATATGTTAACGTAAAGCTATTAATTAATCCGTTTGGAGGATCCATTTTGACAACACCTATTTATGATATGACTGTGATCGGCGGCGGGCCGGTCGGGATGTTTGCCGCTTTTTATGCCGGCTTACACAGCGCAAAAGTTTTATTATTGGAAAGTTTAGCTGAACTTGGCGGCCAACCAGGCAATTTGTATCCGGCCAAAGTGCTTTATGATATCGGCGGCTATCCGAATATCTCCGGGCAAAAACTCGTCGAACAGTTGGAAACGCAAGTCGCCCATTTCAAGCCCACCATTCAAACTGCCACTAATGTCCAAACCATCACCAAAACGGATGAAGGCTTTACGCTAGAAACCACCAACGGGACTTATCAAAGCAAATCCGTGATCATCGCTACTGGCGGCGGCGCCTTTACCCCACGCAAACTCGCCGTTGACTACGATCCCGCACTTGACGATAAACTGGTCAATTATTTTGTCCGCGACTTAAATAGCTTTAAAGATCTCGATGTTGCCATTGCTGGCGGCGGCGATTCAGCCATTGATTGGGCGCTTGCCATCGCACCGATTGCCAAAAGTGTGCACCTGATCCACCGGCGCAATCAATTCCGGGGGTTGGCGTCAAGTGTTGAACAACTTAAAGCCAGCTCCGTCGTGTTGCACACCCCTTATTTGATCGATAGCGTCGAGGCTGACGGCAAACGCGGCAATATCAGTTTGAAAGAAGTCCGCGGCGACAATACCGAAGCGCTCAATGTCGACAAACTGTTAGTCAACTACGGCTTTATGAGCGAAAACAGGCAGTTACGCAATTGGGGCTTAGAACTGGAACACAATCAAATCAAAGTCGATTCCAAAATGCGCACCAATATTGAAGGAATTTATGCCATTGGCGATGTGGTGACTTATCCTGGTAAATTAAAGCTGATTGCCTCAGGTTTCGGTGAAGCACCAACTGCGATCAATGAAGATCTGCAAGCCTTGTATCCAGACCGCCGCCAACCCACTCACAGTACTCAGCTTTACCACTAAGGAGTGTCAATATGACAAATGAAGAACGCTTAGAACAACATACCCATGACCTCTTAACCGAACGTGGTGTTTCTATAGAAGCGATCGGCGAACTGGTCATGTTTCTCCAAGAAAAATTTATCCCGGATCTAACCCTTGAGCAAGCCTGCGAAAACGTCAATATCGTATTGCGTAAGCGTGAAGTCCAAAACGCCGTAATGACCGGCATTCAACTGGATAAGCTGGCCGAAGCCGGTCAGCTTGAAGAACCTTTGGAAAATATTATCGCCGAAGACGAAGGGTTATACGGGGTCGATGAGATCTTGGCGTTTGCCATCGTCAACGTCTATGGTTCCATCGGCTTTACCAACTATGGCTACATCGATCGGGTCAAACCTGGGATCCTCGCCAAACTCAATGCGCATGAGCCTGGGATCATTCATACCTTTTTGGATGATCTGGTTGGCGCTATTGCTGCGGCAGCTGCCAGTCGCTTGGCCCACGCCCATCCAGAGCTGGAAGATGACAATTACTAAAGTTTCATCAAAAGTTGCCCCAACTTGCTGAAAATCGCCTATAATGAAGAAACTACGAAAAAGGAGTCGGGTATGCAACTGATCGATTTTATTTTACACATTGATGAGCACTTGGTTTATATTGTGAATGATTTTGGGAATTGGACCTATTTAATTTTATTCGCGATGGTATTTATTGAAACTGGGGTCGTCATTTTCCCCTTCCTACCAGGTGATTCGCTACTGTTCGCTGCTTGTGCCTTGGCTGCAAACTCGGCTTACCACTTGAACGTCTGGCTGTTCTTCGGCCTATTCTTAGCGGCAGCGGTGATCGGCGATACGGTCAACTACGAAATTGGCAAACACGTTGGCCTAGCCGCGTCGAACTCAAGCATCTTCGGGCGTTTGATCAATCGCGAAAAATTGGCTTCAGCCGAGCACTTCTTCAATAAACATGGCGGCAAAACGATTGCCATTGCACGTTTCATGCCACTGATCAGAACCTTTGCACCATTTGTGGCCGGTGGTTCGAACATGCATTATGGCAAATTCATCCACTACAACTTATTAGGTGGGTTCTTGTGGGTCACCATGTGCTGTGCGTTAGGCTTCTTCTTTGGTAACGTCCCGTTTGTCAAAGCGCACTTCTCAGTGGTCGTTCTTGGCATCATCGCCATTTCCTTGATTCCAGTGATTGTTACGGCGCTGCGCAGTCGCAAACCTGCAGCTGAATAATTTAAAAAAACCGCCACCTCAAAATTTTCTGGGTGGCGGTTTTTGCAAGCTTTTAGATAACCTCAAACAAGGCCTTGTCCGCTATACTAGAACCACAAGAAAGTAGGTGGCTTATGTTAGTCCCATATGAAACAGTCAAAATGTACTTCGCTTATCCGATTTTTGTTGTCGGTTATCAAGACGCAGACTTCGGCGCCAATCTCACCACATGCAGCTCCAGCTACAGCCTCGGCGACATGTTTTGCTTTGGCCTGGGTGGCACAGGACACGCTGCCGCCCAAATCCAAGCAACTAAGCGCTGCACCATCAGCTTCTTTGGCCCCGAATACTTAAAGCAGCTCGAATATACCGGCTTTCATCATGCCCAAGATAAACTGCATGAAAGTGGCTTGGCTTATCACCTCAAAACTGGCTTACCCATCTTAGAAGATGCTTCGGTGGTGTTGACGTTAAATATCGATTCTGCGACCGCGGTGCACGGTGCAATCAACTTCGTCGCGACCATCCAACAACGTTTAGTGCAAGAATCAAAGTTGCAAGCTGGTAAAATGGACGTGACTCAATTGAACCCACCGCTGTTTGCTGGCGACGGTCATCAGCGGGTCTATCGCCAATTATCTGATCAAGTAGCATCACTTGGGGCTTTCACCAAGGTCTAAAAAGCAGTCGCTTCGCCTTTTATGCGAAACGACTGCCTTTTTTATAAACGCGCGTCTTTACGACCCCGCCAAATTCCATAAATCATGACGACTTCAAAACCGATCAACGCAATGGCAAAACACGCTGAGAAGAAATCTTCAGGCAAAACATTGATGATCGGATCCACTGCAGGATCAAACAGCCAATCATCATTGCGAAACAGCACTTCATGGAATTTGATGAACACCGCGTTGAAGTTCACAGCCATTAAAGCCCCAAGCACAATGGGCACCACGGCGCCGATTTGAAAACTGCGCACCATTTGCCACCGCTCACGGCGTTTGGCCAGTTGCCGCCAAGCTTGCACCCCTGGGATCACTGTGATTAAAAATACCACAATGTCAAAGATAAACAGCTTGCGCACATCAGCAAAATGCGTCGCCCCACTCACAGAATCTTTAAAATCGAGCATATGTAGCTTCGGGATCCAAGGTAATTGTAAATACGCCATCAGTTGGACATAGTTGTGATACAGCCGCCCAAACGGCAAGCCACTAGCTCGCGTCAGGCCATCTTTTACCACAAAAATCGGAAACAGCACGTAGGTGAGTAACACGGTTCCCCATACCACGCCTGAAATGATCAATAACCACAAGGCGACTTTTTGCCACCAGCGCATGGCTTATACCTCCCAGTCTGCTAAGCTTTCGACTTGATGCGTCGGTTGGATCTTTTGCGCCGCAACGAATTCATGCGTTGAAATCCCGGTATACACCAGCAATTGATCGATGTTGGCATTGATCCCTGCTTGGATGTCAGTTTTATAGTTATCGCCGACCATCACCACTTCATCGCGCGCCAAGCCCATGCGGCGTAACCCTTGTTCCATGATGATTTTTTCTGGCTTACCAATGTAAAACGCCTTTTGTTGGGTGCTGCGTTCAACTAACGCGATCACAGAACCGGCCCCAGGCACATGGCCGCGTTCATTAGGCAAGTTGGTGTCAGCGTTGGTGCCGATAAACTTACCGCCGCGTTGGATGGCCAGTGTTGCCAGTTCAAACTTGTGATAAGTCACATCATAGTCCAAACCGACCACCACATATTCAGGATCAAACTCATTGAAGGTCAAGCCGACATCAAGCATCGCTTGTTTCAAACCAATTTCGCCGATCACATAAACTGAGTTGCCATGCGCGTCGCCGCCGCAGTCTTGTTGGATCCAAGCCGCCGTGGCCAAACTTGGCGTATAAACCTGTTCAGGCGTGGCATGAATGTCGTGATTTTCCGCTAAATTCTTGCACACCGCGGCTGGTGATTTGGTGGTGTTATTGGTTAAAAATAAAAAAGGGATCTGGGCTTTTTGCAGGCGTTCTACGAAGTCTTTGGCTTCAGGAATGCGTTCGCGCCCACGATAAACCGTCCCGTCTAAATCGATCATGTAACCAGAATATTTCAAGCTGTGCCCCTACTTTTCATTAGATTCACGCTGGCGGATCGTAAAATGCCGCTTACGTGGTTGACTTGGTGCCACCGTTTCTGCATGATGCTGCTTTTTGGCAGGATCTGCCACTGCTTGGCGCCGTTCTTGATATGGTTTCTTATTATTGTTGTTGCGCCGACGCGAGCGCCCACGCTCATTGCGGCCTTTATGCTTCGGCTTCGGTGCTGGCGCATCTAAGCGTTGCAACACAAAGTAAGCACAGCCAAAATTACAGTATTCATTGATGTAATCCATCAACGTCGCGATGGTTTGGCCTTTGGTGGCATGGCGGCTGTCATTGGCGTAAAAACCTTTCAAGCGCAATTGGTCATAACCCCAGTCGCCGACAACAAAATCGTACTTATCCAACACATCTGTATAACGCACGGCAAAAGCCGACACGTCAAAAGGCTGCTTGTGCAACAACACGATTTTGTACCGCCGAGAATCAATGGTGATCATATCATCTGCGACTTGCGCCACTGCAACTAACGGTAACTCCACGCGTGGTGGGGTTTGCTCATCAGGTGTTTTTTTAGGCATCTGACAACCTCCTTTCATAATGATTAAGTATAACACTATCGCGCCAACCAACGAAACCACCCGCGCTGTCCGACAGCGTAAGTGTGTCTTTGCTTTTTCAGTTAGCTATACCAATAAGCCTAGCGGGACGAAAATCCGTGTGTTCCGACAAAAAGTGCTCCGGCGGGCTGGTCATGGCGACCGAAGTAGCGCAATAGCGCGAATCGGAGCACTTTTTCTCTCCACCCACAGATTTTCTTCGATGTTATAACCAGCTTCCGATGAAGCACGCTCACGTTATCACATGTTTCACCACATTAATGATCGCACAACGTTGACATTACGCGTTTCGTAACCGTCTGGCGTCAGTAATCTAACGGAGTGGAAGTGATTTGAAATTGGGACGGAGGCTGGCCGTCGACGCATAGTGAGATTTTCGTTGGTGGTTTACCGCCTATGGAAATCCGCAAGTCGAGAGCCACTTTTGATATGAGCAACGCGAATATTAAAAGTTAGCTCGGCCGAGGACCCTCACGATGTAGCGACGAGCCAGATGGCGGCATGAGCCACTGATGATGCCGGACATCGTTAGCAATCAAAAAAGCCGCCACTGAGCGACTTTTTTAATCAGGCTTGAACCAATGCTTCAAACCTGGTGGCTAACGTGGATTGGGCGGTAGGCTGCAACAATGGTCGCAATTGTGGCCAAAAGCTGAAGTGAAAATACGCCGCAGAAAATCCGTTGCCGGCTAATTTACGAAACCCCAAAGTGATCAAACCATTCACTTGCCCCAAATTTGGCGGCGGGGTGCTTGCTAACACGTCGCGGCGTAAAGCTTGCAACGCTTGAACATCATCTGCTGCCATTATGCCACCTCCTAGATGTATAATGATAGTTTATCGAGAATTAAATTAAAAATCAATGTGAAATCATCGATTTTTTAGCATTTTTTGTTTGATGGCAAACAATTCGTGGATCTCTTGTGCCGATAACGGACTGCCCCAAGGAATCGACAACCAATCGCGCTCAGGGGCATCGACGCCAACGTTAATGTCCTCGGCGATCGGTACCATGTTGTGATGAATGTGGCCGTGCAAGTTCAAGGTTTGCTTGGTGATGCCGAGCAACATCGGGTAATGGGTCATAATGAATTGGGTATGGTCATCTTTGATGATCGTCCCGACTGGATGAAATTCAAATTTCAACTGGCCGTGCCAGCCCGGATCGTTTTTGTGCAAGAACTTAAACAGGCTTTGGTAATCGTGATTTCCTTTAATGAAGCGAATGCGCCCATTGAGTTGCAACAAAATCTCGAACACGGCTTGGTCGCTGGGCACATTTTCGGGATTCATCGCAATATCGCCTAAATGATAAACCACATCATTATCATCGACGCGCGCATTCCACGCCTGAATCATCGCGGCATTCATCGCGTCAACGGAATCAAATAACCGTGGCGCGAAATCATTTTGCCCGAGTAAATCACGATGGAAAAAATGGGTATCTGCAATAAAAAAGTTCATTTTACTTTGCCATTCCTTTTTGCCGCCGGCGCACGACCCACATGGTGGTTGGCACCGTTAAAATCACGGCGATCACTGAAAACAAAACTTGTAGGAGCTCACCGACGAAAATTTGGTTGTTCAAAATTTGCCAAAGCGGATATTTCAACTGAGCAAACCAAATGAACAATGCCGAAAAGCCACCAAAGAAGCCGAAAAATAAGGTGTTCATTGCCGTGCCAATGATCGTGGTTTCAATTTCACGCAACCCATCAGATGTCGCGGCATCCCCTAATTCGATCACCCCAGCAGCGACCGCACACGCCGCTTCGGCAATGGCGCCTAAAGTGCCCAGCAGGCCTGTCGCGATCATCAACTGTTGAAAACTGACGCCGATGTATACTGAAAAGCCTTCCAGCTCCTCTGAATCTTCTTGGCCAAAGCCTGACGTCTGGGATAACCACACGCCTAAAAATACCACGATCAACACGCCTGCCATCACCAATAACGAAGCGACAAAAGCCGGTCCGGCGACTTGGATATGGCTGGTGCTCATAAAAATCGTCGTTGCCAGCACTAATAAGCCGATCACAAACGCGACGGCCACTGGTGAAAACCCGCCAGCCATCAATACCACTGCTGCAATCATCAAAAACGTATTGATTGCTAGCGCCAAAAAATTACTGATCCCTTGCCGGCCGCCGACGAGTACCATCAAAATCAACAAGGCAAGCACTAAACCAACCATTGCATTCATGCTGTTCGCCTTCTCTCAACACCTGCCGCCAACGCTGCCAACCCACTGGTCAACGGAATTGCCAGCACAATCCCAAACGCTGAAATCAATGATTGCGCAAAACCTAAGCCCATCACCCAACTCACAGTGGTGGCAATCGCATTATCATTGCGCAACCACAACACGGCTTCGTTGAACGTCCCAGCAATAAAAATCATAAACAATACCGCAATCAATGGCCCCATCACATTACGCCCAATGGCCATCCCCGCTTGAAAACGGGCCTTGGCCCCATCTTGTAATTGAAAAATCGCCACGGCAATATCTGAGCTTTCATCCAACACTGCGCCCAGTGAGCCGATAATAATTTGGACGAAAAACAATAATTGAGGTGCTTGGGTGACGTAATTGACGGTTTCCAAATGCAACCCGCGATAATTAGTTACCGTAAAAATCGCATAACCTAACGCCACACCAAGACCAGTGGCTAAAATCGTGGCCAAGCTTACCACTACAGCCAGCGGTTTAAACCCGACCACAAACAACGTCGTGATCACTGCAAAAGCAATCGCGACTAGGCTAAACAAACAAAAGGCCAATACTTGATGACTAGCGATTTCCACATGTAAGGCCAAGATAAAGACGATCGCATTCGCACCAAGCGACGCTAACGTCAACCACAAATGCTTTTTCATGATCAAGCCCAGTAGCACCACTGTGGCCGCCACCAAGCCCAACAAAATCGCATCGCGCTTGATACCTGAAATGGTGAAATGATTGGCGGCATTTTTGGATAAGAAAACCTGCGAACCGACACCGAGCTTGGCATCTTCAGCGCCACTAAATGAGTACGTATTACGCAAATGCAGAATCTGACCACGATTTTTGGTATTGAGCAGCTTAGCGGTCAGCGCTTGCGTATCAACGTGATCATGGTTTTCAAAATTATCGGTTTGCGCCACGGTTTTAATGGTTTTGGCCGCAGTCACTCGCGCAATCGGCTTTTGGTATAAATCCGCATCAAATTGTGCACCGACAAACACTAAAGCAAAAGCGACCAGTGGCCACAACCATTTTAATAAACCCTTAACCAATGTGATTTTGCCTGAGGATCTCGTCATAAGCGTCTTTGACCGGGCCGGCTGGCTTGTCCCACTGTTCCCAATGGTCCAAATCAAAGGGTGGCATAGTATAATGGTCGTTGATGTAGCTTTCATACTTGCGCACTGCGGTAGAATGAGGAATGTTCAGTTGCATGATGCGCACATACTTGATCAAGTGCTTCATGACTGCTTTTTCCGCGCGGCCATTCATTAAAATATTCCCTAATTCATAATACCGGGTGCCATCATTCAAGGTAATTTCTTGAATGAGATCAAATACTTGATTCTCTTCAGCCATGTTATCCCTCTTCTTATTGATTATTTGAAACCCACAAAGGAGCTTACGATGTCAAAAACTTTGCTCATCACTTTGTGGCTGTCGCTTTGGGCTTGTTGTTCAGGCTTTGTTGTCGTCGGCCATCGTGGTGATCCGCTCACTTATCCAGAAGAAACGTTTCAATCTGATTCCGCCGCGTTTGCTGCTGGCGCTGATTATGTGGAACTTGACGTGCAAGTCGCCAAAGACGGGACGCTGGTGATCCAACATGATCCCACGCTGTTGCGCACCACAGGATCGGACGTCACCATTGCCAGTTCCAATTATTCACAAATCCAGCAATATCATACCAAAAATGGCGAAGCGATTCACAGCCTCCAAGCCCTTTTTACACATTATCAACAATCTAATGCGAAGTTCTTGATCGAAACCAAAATTGAAAAAGGCGTCCCGCATCCGCAAATGGAACAACGTATTGCCGCTTTAGTGAAACAATACCACATGGAAAATCGGGTGATGTTTCATTCGTTTTCGTTGAAATCCCTGAAGCGTCTGCAAAAGCTCTTGCCAAACGTCCCACGGATCTTCATCGTCGGCTCCTTGAAGCGGATCACTTTCGCCGTCTTCCCTTACGTGACTGGCATCAATATCTCCTCAACGTTAGTCACAGAAAAATTGGTGTCTGATCTCCATCATATCGGCCAAAAAGTTTATGTCTGGGATGAAATGAACGAAAATGCGGCCAAATGGCGCTGGTTATCCAACATTCCCATCGATGGCGTGGTCACCAACTATCCAGGGCTCGCGCATCAATATCAATTGTTGACCCATGATGCCCAAAGTCATCCAGTCGATGCGTTAGCCACCAACAACTCGACACAAGCGTTACCCGTTTACGAAAACCCGTATATGCCACACCTACGCAAACAAACAATTGCGCCTAACGAAACCTTCACCGTGATGAAATCGATTCGCTCGCAAGGTGTGACGTATGACCAAATCGCCACTAACGCGTTTGTGCCAGCTGACACCTTAAACTTGGCGCCGATGGCTGGTTGGGCGCAACTATTGGTCGATCAACCCGCCACCGTGCGTGCAAAACATACTTGGCAGGTCCCAACCCGCGTGACGTCCAGTGCCCAAAGTGCGCAACATAGTACCTTAGCGACCGGATCGACAGTGACGATCACCGCAGTCAAATTACACGGCGAACAAGTTTGGTGTCAAACCAAATCCGGTTGGGTGGAAGCCAAGCATTTGCAAATTCACCTACATTTAAACGAAGCACGGTTGTGGCTCTACCAGTTCAACACGGTCACCACCTTGCAACGCCCGCAATTGAGCTTAGGCCAAACCGATCTGGATATTTTAAACTTCAATGCATTAGGCTTAAGTGTCTAACCTATGCGTCTCACTGCTGATGGTGAGGCTTTTTGTTTGCGCTTCACAAAAATAGCCAGCACTTCAAAAATCTGTTATCGTGGAAGTATCAAATAAAAAGGCGGAAAATCACATGACAATCGATTGGCAAAAACTGGCCGCAAGCTATGAACGCGACTTGTTAACAGATCTCAAAACCTTGATCGCAATCCCCTCTGTACGCGATGTTGAACATAAAACTGCTGACGCACCATTGGGCCCAGCACCAGCTCAAGCCTTAAACGCCATGCTGGAAATCGCGCAACGCGATGGCTTTGACACCTTTAATGTGGAAAATGTTGCTGGCCGCATCAGCTTCGGCCAAGGTGACACGAAATTAGGCTTACTCGGCCATGTGGACGTGGTGCCGGCAGGTGATGGTTGGGACAGTGATCCGTTTGTCGCTAAAATTCAAGCTGGTCGCATTTATGGCCGCGGCAGTGCTGACGACAAAGGCCCGACCTTAGCCGCCTATTACGCCTTGCGCTTATTGAAAGATCAAGGCATCACCCCAAAACAAACCGTTCAATTTATTATCGGCACTGACGAAGAATCCAACTGGTATGGGATGGATCGCTATCAAGCCACACAAGCCATGCCTGATTATGGTTTCTCCCCTGACGCTGAATTTCCGATCATCAATGGTGAAAAAGGCATCAGCTCCTTGACGCTTACCTTCGCCGCGCAACCTACCAGCGGCCACACCAGCATGACCGCTTTTGATGCTGGCTTGCGCGTCAACATGGTGCCACAAGCGGCTACTGCCTCATTAACTGGCAACTTACCAGACGATTGGCAAGCCCAAAGCGATGCCTATGCTGAGGCTAACAACGTCAAAATCAGTTATGCTGATACTGCTGATGGTGTTCAGTTCACTGCCATCGGCTTTGGCGCGCATGCACTTGAACCCAATGCCGGCATCAACGCCGCAACGCATTTGGCCACATTATTAGCACCTTGGGTCGATGATCCGGCTGGGCATTTATATTTACAAACCATCACCGATCACTTGCACAATGACTCTCGCGGTCACCACTTGGACATCGCTTTTAGCGATGCGATCATGGGTGATTTGACTGCCAGTGCCGACTTATTCACCTTCCGACCAAACGGCGAACAAACCATTGCCATTAACGTCCGCTACCCACAAGGTATCGATTTGGCTACGATTCAAGCCAAGATGCAACAAGCCTTAGGCGACGCCGTGACGGTTTCGATCACAGAAGCTGGTCACACCCCGCATTATGTTTCCGGCGATGATCCTTTGGTCAAAACGTTGCTGCAAGTCTATCAAGATCACACCGGCCACGATGGGCGCGAACAATCCATCGGCGGTGGCACTTATGGGCGCATCATGAAGCGCGGTGTCGCCTTTGGGGCGATGATGCCAGGGCGGGAAAACGTGATGCATCAAGCCAATGAATATATGCCGATTGAAGATATCATGCATGCTGTGGCGATTTATGCTGATGCGATTTACCGCTTGACTCAAACTGAGGCCATCTAATGTTCACCGCTCAAGATTTGAAACAAGCACTCCCGCAACAATTTCAGTCGCTTGAGGTGACTTGCGTTGCACGCACCACGTCAACCAATCAGGTCATGGCAGCAAACTTATTGCATGAGTCTCATCAGCAATTACTGATAGCTGGTGAACAAACCCAAGGCGTCGGCCGCCGTGGCAAAGCCTTTTTCTCACCAGCGCACACTGGTATTTACTTCACATACGGCGGCTTTGGCCTAGCCGAACAGCATTTGAGTTTGATCACCCCAGCTGCTGGCGTTGCCTTAACGCAAGCGGCGTTTGCCTTGTTTGGCGTGACCACCACCATCAAGTGGGTCAACGATGTCTTGATCGGTGATCAAAAAGTGGCGGGCATTTTAGCTAATCGTTTAGAAAATGGGCAAGTGTTGATCGGCGTGGGCGTCAATATTGCCCCAGCGGCTAATGCTCCAGACGTTCCCATCGACTTACCGGTTGGCACCTTGCTCAAACAAGCCCCAACCACAGACGCGCGCTTGTCACTGGTGGCTTCATGGTTGACCCACTTCGATCAGTTGCTTCAACATCCTGAAACGATCATGCCGACTTTTCGCCAACACGCCGCTTGGCTGAATCGCCAAGTAGATGTGATGGGCTTAAACCATCCGTTAACTGGCGTGGTTCAAGGGTTTGCCGATGATGGGGCATTGATTTTAGCCACTGATCACGGGATTCAAACCCTTAATAGCGGCTCGATTCGCCTGCATTAACGCCAAAAGCTGTCTCGATTTTTTCGAGGCAGCTTTTTATTTGGTCTAAGCTTTCACAATCTGCAATAAGTCGCTGAAATCGTTGAAAGTATAAGTTGAATAAATCGGGCCGTGATTGGCGTTAAAATGCGGGTTGAACCATGCCGTATCCATGTGTGCATTGCGCCCGCCTTGAATATCAGATGTCAATGAATCGCCAATGATCAAGCTGGTTTGCGGGTTGAAGTTCGGCGTGCGCTTAGCGACATAATCAAAGAAGGCTTTGGTCGGCTTCGGCGCCCCAATGGTATCGGACACGAAGATATCATCGAAATAATCAATCAAATGACTTTTCGTCAGGCGATAACGCTGCGCCGATTCAAAGCCGTTGGACACAATATATAAATGATAATCACGCAAAGCTTCAAGTGTTGCTTCAACCCGTGGAATCAGCACGGCTTGGCGGTTGACCAAGGTGAAGTAGTCTTTTTCGACGGCTTCAGGATCGCCGAGTAAGGCCAACTGCTTGAATAATTGCCGCATGCGTTTATAAAAAATCTGTTCACGGGTGATCGTGCCTTTTTCGTATTGGCGCCATAGTTCAGCGTTGATGCCTAAATATGTTTTTTCTAATTTGTCAGTATAATCAATATGATGTTTTTCAAATGTTGCCTGCAGGCTTTTCAGCTCGCCAGCTTCAAAATCTAACAGCGTATCGTCGACATCAAAAAATAAATTGCGGTACATACGTGGGTGGCCTCCTTGCCGTGGTGCATGCTTTAACGCTACCACGCCGCCAGTGGTTCGTCTAGCTGTAAAAATACTGTAACTGGACGGTGTTTGACCTTTAATGGTGTTTACCACAATCTAATGATAAAATGAGCCATATTGCACAATTTTAAAAGGTGGGAAAAATGTGAAGACGCCAAAAAACTGGTGGCATGCGCTGATCACTCGGCTCAACACCCGTGTCCGGCCCAATAAAAATGAACAAGCTCTTCCGGCGTTATCGACCAAAACCTGGCCGCTGTATTTAGACATTGTTTTGCAAGCCTTTAAAACAATCGTTTATTATGCAGTTGCTGTGATCGCGATCGGCGGCGTGTTTGGGATCGGTTTGTTGGCCGGCTACTTTGCGGCAATCGTTTCCAATACGTCAGTGCCAAGCAAAACGGCCATGGCCCGCACGTTAAGTAACGTCGATCAGTCAACCAACTTATATTTTGTTGATAATGTGGAATTAGCCCATGTGAAATCAGACTTGATTCGCGACACTGTGAATCTCTCAGACATTTCCCCTTGGGTACAAAAAGCGATCATCGCCACTGAAGATTCCGACTTTTACACCAACTCAGGGGTTTCGCCGAAGTCCGTGATCCGGGCGGTTTTTTCTGAATTCTCTGGTGTCGGCAGCCAAACCGGGGGCTCGACGTTGACCCAACAAGTGGTCAAATTGCAGTTTCTCAGTTCAGAAACCACCTTCAAGCGAAAAGTCACTGAAATCATGTATGCCTTGCGCATCAATCACTTCTTTTCCAAGAAGAACATTTTGCAATCGTACTTAAACATTGTCACGTTAGGTCGCAACAACAAAGGTCAAAACATCGCCGGGGTGCAAACTGCGGCCAAAGGGTTATTCGGCAAAGATGCCAAAGACTTGAACTTGCCTGAATCTGCCTTTATTGCCGGCTTGCCTCAAAGTCCTTCCGTTTATACTCCATACACCGTCAACGGCTCCTTGAAGTCAGATCTCTCTGCTGGGATCTCACGGCAACATACGGTGTTGTTCCGGATGTATCGCAGCGGCGCCATCACCAAAAAAGAGTATCAAGATGCCAAGAAATTTGACTTAAAAGCAGACTTCAAAGGTCATGATACGACCAATGATGATGACACCACCAAGTACGCTTACGTGTACAACATGGTCACTGCTGAAGCCAAATCCATTTTGGCCTTACAATTAGCCAAACAAGATGGCCACACGCAAGCTGATTTAGATAAAGATACCGCGTTAGATCATCAATATCTCGACGATGCCCAAAATCTGTTAACCACCAAAGGCTATCAGATCCACTCCACAGTCAACAAATCCGTATATGATTCGATGCAGTCAGTGGTGAAGAATGCTGATCTTGGCTACACCTATACTTCTAGCGAAATCGATCCCGAAACTGGTGAGTATGTCACTGATTCTGAACCGGTCCAAAACGGCTCCGTCTTATTGAACAACACTACCGGCGCGGTGATCGGCTTTGTCGGTGGGGTCAGTGGTGAATTGAACCATATTTACACCACCCGCAGTCCTGGTTCTTCGATCAAACCATTGGCGGTTTACGGCCCTGCGATTGAAAATCATTTGATCGGCTCGCAAACCATGTTGGCTGATTTTAAAACCAACTTCACCAACTACTCCGTTACCGATTACGGCGGTCAAATTCAAAACAAGTTCATTTCTGCCACGGATGCGTTAGCACAATCCTACAACATCCCAGCGGTCAACTTGTACAACGATGTTCGCCAAAAAGCCAACATCAAATCTTATCTCACCAAAGCTGGTATCAACACCTTAACTGCCAATGACTACTCACAACTCGGCTTAGCACTTGGAGGGACCGACTACGGGGTTTCCGTTGAAGATCAAGCCAGTGCTTATACCACCTTTGAAAACAATGGGAATCACACTGATGCTTACGTCATCGATAAAATCGTCGATCCTGGTGGTAATGTGATCTACCAACACAAAACCGCCAACACCCGCGTCTTTTCGCCAGCCACGACGTACATCATGCAACAAATGATGCATCAAGTCGTCGCCAAAGGCACAGCTGCCAGCTTGAATTATCAATTGAGTTTTAACACCAACAACTTGATCGGTAAAACTGGGACATCCAACGATTACAAAGATATTTGGTTCGTCGGCGCCACACCTGGCGTCACTTTGGCTTCATGGATCGGCTACGACAATGCCAATGGCACGTCGTATAACTTGTCCAGCTCCGCTTCCAACACCAACTTGGCTTACTGGGCGAAGTTAGCCAATGCCGCTTATCGCGTGATCCCAGGTCAATTCAAAGCCGATCAAAGCATGAGTGCGCCAAGTACTGTGAAGTCTGCCACGGTTTCCAAACTCACAGGTGAAAAAACCGGCAGTGTCACCTACAATGGTAAGTCCTACAACATTTCCAATAGTGGTGGTACCGTCACCAGCTTATACAATGACTACTTGCCAGGCGTCACCACCAGCGAATTTGCGATCGGCGGATCGGCTGCCAATTACAAACAGTTCTGGGAATACACCGGTGGTAAAAAGTCTAACGGCTACGGCAAAGTCACCACATCAACGACCTCAAGTACCAATCAATAAGCTTTGATCCCGCTTCGCCATCCTGGTGAGGTGGGATTTTTTTGCAAAAAAATACGGCTACCATTTTCAGTAGCCGCACAAGTTTTATTGAATGATTTGAAATTCTTTTGGCGTATGCGTGAATGGTTCGCAACCTGTCGCCGTGACGTGCACACAGTCTTCGATCCGCACCCCAGCCACGCCAGGAATATAGATCCCAGGTTCAATGGAGAAGCACATCCCTTCAACTAATTCCATGTCATTGCTAGCCATGATCGATGGGAATTCATGCGTCGACATGCCGATGCCATGCCCTAAGCGATGGTTAAAGTATTCGCCATAACCCGCTTTTTCGATCACATCACGGGCGATTTTATCTAAATCACTGGCGCGCAAACCTGGCCGGACTGCGGCTTGCGCAGTAAGTTGCGCTTCTAAGCACACATCAAAGATCTCGCGCACTTTAGGTGAAACCGATCCGCCAAAGGCTACCGTCCGCGTCGCATCGGACATATAGCCATGATTGTTGGTCCCAAGGTCAAACAAGACTAACTCGCCTGGTTGGACTTTCGTCGCTTCAGGGCCACCGTGAGGGTCAGCTGCATCCATCCCGGCTTGGACAATGGTGTCAAAAGACATATGCATGACGCCTTGTTTCATCATCGCATATTCGATTTCTGCGACTACTGCTTGTTCTGAACGTCCTGCTTGTAGCGCTGCAAAGCCAGCGGCAAAAGCAGCATCGGCTTGTTGACCGGCTACTTTCATGATTTCCAGTTCGGCATCCGTTTTGATCAGTTGTAGTTCTTGGATCTTTAAGCTAGCATCGGCTGGAAAACTGGCTTGTGGGAACTGACGGGTGATGGCTTCAAACTTTTGCACCGCCAAGTCGAGCTTTTCGATCCCCCACTTTAATGGGTTCGGATTGATTGCACGAATGTGATCCGCAATCAGCGCAAACGGATCTTCATGGTCGAGATAGCCAAATACGGGGTAATCCCAGCCGGCCTTTTTCACCGCTTGAATGGATAAAGCTGGAGTGAACAAGAAAGGTTCGTGATCGGGAAACACGAACAAGCCTGTCACGCGTTCTTCCGGATCTTGAAAGAAGTTCGTGAAATAGTTGATATTGGTGAAATTTGAGATGTAAGCCACGTCAAGGCCTTGGTCTTGGACCCATTGTTGCAAGTTTTGAAGTTGTTGATTCATCTAGTCTCGCTTCCTTTTTTCACAATTATTTACTTTGCCAGTATACCATGAAAGCCGTCACACCGGCTTTCTGAAAAAAGGCCATGAAACTTTCTCTGAAAAATTCAGTAAAACGCTTGCATTCCTTACGGTAGTTTGCTAGAGTGGATTGTAAATTAAGCAAGTATTTACTGCTACTGTGAAATAAGGAGCTACACAAATAATGGAAAAACAAACAATTACGATTTATGACGTTGCCCGTGAAGCCAACGTTTCCATGGCCACGGTTTCTCGTGTTGTCAATGGGAACCCGAACGTTAAGCCTGCAACTCGCAAGAAAGTCTTGGAAGTGATCGACAAACTCGACTACCGTCCAAACGCGGTTGCCCGCGGCTTGGCTTCTAAGAAAACCACCACTGTCGGCGTAATCATCCCAGATGTGACCAACATGTTCTTCTCAAGTTTGGCTCGTGGGATCGATGATGTCGCCACCATGTACAAGTACAACATCATTTTGGCAAACTCTGATGAAAACTCCCAAAAAGAAGTCCAAGTGCTCAACACCTTGTTAGCCAAGCAAGTTGATGGCTTGATCTACATGGGCCATGATATTTCCGACAACATTCGCCAAGAATTCTCCCGCTCCAAGACGCCAATCGTATTGGCTGGCTCGGTTGACCCTGACGAACAAGTCGGCTCCGTCAACATCGATTACGTCGCTGCCGTTGAAGCAACCACCACGCAATTGATCAACTCTGGCAACAAGGCAGTCGCTTTGGTCACTGGGCCTTTGAGCCAACCGATCAACGGCGAATACCGCTTGCAAGGCTACAAGAATGCCTTGGCTAAAGCTGGGTTGGCTTATGACGAATCCTTAGTCTTTGAATCCGAAGCTTCTTATCATGCTGGCTTGGCCATCTTCAAACAATTGCAAAAAGCTGGTGCCACTGCGGCCTTAGTTGGCGACGACGAATTAGCCTTTGGCGTCTTAGATGGGGCCATTGATGCTGGTGTTTCCGTTCCTGACGACTTTGAATTGATCACTTTCAACAACACCAAGCTGACCGAAATGGCGCGTCCACAAATGACCTCCATCGACCAACCTTTGTATGATATCGGTGCCGTGGCCATGCGCTTGTTGACCAAGATGATGAACAAAGAAGAAATCGATGCCAAGACGATTCGCTTAGGCTTTGATATCACCACTCGCAAATCAACCAAATAGTTTTAAAACAGAATCAGGCCAAGTGCCTGATTTTTTTATGCCTTCGAAGTGCTTATGCCTCACTTCAAAGCCGAAGTCCGACTATTGTGCCTTTTGATTATGGTAGTGGGTACTGGTGCCATGCCCGTGCACCATATCATTGACGATATCGCGCCCTGGATGTTGAAGGTCATGCGTATCGCGAAACTCGATGCGCATTTTGGTGTGGGCACGCAAATCTTGCATCACTTGCTGATACTTCGCTTCATCGCGCGACATTTCCATCAAATCATAGCTGTAATGCAAGGCATCTCCAAAGCGCCAAGCCTGCAAGAAAAATGAATACCGATCAAAATAGTGATTATTCACCACCATCAACACATAGCGCCACTTATACTTGCGCAAAAAATACTTATCAAAATTAGCGATCAATTGCCGCGATTCTAATAACATTGAAACTCCTTTCTAGCCAGCATGCCCGCCGACTAAGCCTGAGCGATCGATAGCGGTGCCGCCTTTGGTCTTGGAATAGCCGCGCACGATGGCTTTATAGCCGAAGCGATCACGGATCTTATCGATGCTGGCGGCTAATCGCTGCTCAGCTTCTAATTGGTCATAGTCTTCAAACAAATCGGTTTGAATCGTAGCAGGCTTACTGATGCGATTGACGCGCACGCCAACGTTACGGATCGCGTTGCCTTGCCATTTTTTATGCAATAAATAGCGGACAGCGCGAATCAGATCATCGGTGCGATTCGTCGGGTCGATATGCGTTTGCGCGCCCCAATGCGTTTTACCTTCAGCATCTGGCTCGGCAAAACCAACAGAAATGCCGACGACTTCTCCAACGACACCATGTTTGCGCAATCGCGTGGCGACTTGATCGGCGATTTCTGACAACACCGTTTCTAAATCAGCCATCGTGGTGTAATCGCGCATCAACACTTGTGAATTGCCATAGCCTTTATTTTCACTGCGCGGCAAATACCGCCGGGCTAAGTCAGAGTAATCGATCCCCCAAGCGTGAAAGTATAACGCATCTCCTAAAATCCCGAAGCGATCATGGATCAGCTTGCGATCACTGAGGGCTAGGTCTTCGATCGAATAGATTCCCATGGCTTCGAGTTTGGCCGCCGTTTTATTGCCGATCGACCAAAAATCAGTCAAAGGCTGGATATGCCATAATTTCTGCCTCACGTCTTTGTAACCCCACTCTGCGATCCATGGGTCTTTCTCTTTGGCTTCATTATCTAAGGCAAGCTTGGCCATCAACGGATTCGGCCCGATGCCAACGGTTGTGAAAATGCCAGTTGCTTCTTCCACTTGCTTGCGAATGGCCTTGGCAATGGCCCAATTGTCGCCAAATAACTCATGTGACGCTGACACATCGATAAACGATTCATCGATTGAATACACATACCAATGCGCATCATCCGTAAACTTGCGGTAGATCTCATTGATTTGGTAATTGATTTTGATGTAATCACTCATATGCGGATCGACGATTTGAATGTCCATATCTGGCTGGATTTCGAACTGACGCGTCCCTAACTTCACGCCATAATCCGATTTGGTATCAGGCGATGCCGCCAAAATCAAACCGCCTGCAGACTCGGGTCGCGATAAAACGGCATTTTTGGCGGCCAGCGGGTATTCGGCCCGGCGAATCGCTTCGACACTGGCATAAAACGATTTGCAATCGATACACATAATGTCTCGAACCGGCAAGCGTCTCGGGTCATCAAGCGGCGTACTCATGCTGCCCACCAATGCTTGGATTGGGTGGTGCGGACATGCCGAATATCCGTTACCGATAAAGTTTGCATGCCGCCATCTTGGGCTTGCAAAAACACCTTGCCGTCATCGCAGCCGACGACCAAACCGATCACTTCTGGCAAATAAGCCGTATCCCACATTGGATTGAGCTGGATTGCCACCAATTGACGCTTTTCAAAGGCTTGTTTCAGCGTCCCGTCGATTGCGGCATCAGTCATTGCCGACAACGCTTGCTGCGGCTGATCATTGTGGGCCGCTTGTTCCATAAAGGCGCTATGATCAGACAACAACCACCCCATCCAATTCATCATGCCGCGATCATCGTATAACCATAATTCTCGTGGTACCACATATGCCATTTGGATCACCTTCCTTATGCGTCCATTATACGAACAAACGTTTTTAGATTTCAAGAACGTTTGTTCGAAAAAATCTTTTTGCCCTTTTTTGCGTATGTATATAGTGAGGAGGGAAATATAATATGGCACGCAAAATTTTCGGTCATACCTTGTGGTGGTGGCTGTTTGGTTTGGTATTTGTTGGCACTTTAGTTTCAGGATGGTACCAGTGGCTACCACTGATGTTAGTTTGGTGCTTAGTGATCATCACCAGTCTTGGCTTAGGGTTATTGAAGCTACATTTTAAGGGTTAATGAAACGCCTGTATGCCTTGGTATACAGGCGTTTTTGCCGCGTTCAAAACTTTTACAATTTAATTGACTCGCAAGTCATTGACCAGCAAGTCACTCGGTGATACACTACAGTCGCAATGAAATCTAACGCAATCATTTTTCATAAGGAGGCCACATTATGGCACAGCCAGTGGTTCAGATCCAACATTTACAAAAACACTTCGGAAAGTTTCAAGCCCTCAAAGACATCACCTTCGATGTTTATCCTGGCGAGGTTTTCGGCTTTATCGGGCCTAACGGTGCTGGTAAATCCACTACGATCCGCACATTGCTCGGCATCCTCAAAAAGTCTGGTGGCCAAGCCACGATTTTTGGTCAAGACGTGTGGTCCCAAGCCGTTTCGATTCACAAACGCTTAGCCTATGTCCCAGGTGATGTGTATTTGTGGCCGAATTTATCCGGCGGCGAAGCCATCGATTTATTCTTAAAGCTCAATGGTCAAAAACATTCGGCGCACACCGATGAGTTGATCAAAGACTTTGAATTGGATGTGTCCAAGAAAAATCGCACTTACTCCAAAGGGAACCGGCAAAAAGTCGCGTTGATTGCCGCTTTTTCCACTGACGCAGATCTGTATATTTTTGACGAACCCACTTCAGGGCTGGATCCGTTGATGGAAGAAGTTTTCCAAAAGCACGTCTTATCGTTAAAAGCAGCTGGTAAATCCGTGCTGTTATCCAGCCATATTCTCAGCGAAGTGGAGCGGATGTGTGATCGCATCGGCATCATTCGTGCAGGTGCGATCATTGAAACTGGGACTTTAGATGATATGCGCCAACTTTCACGCACTCAAGTCACAGTCACCACTGCCAAAGACTTGGCGCCGATCCAACAATTACCTGCTGTCCACGGCTTCAAACAAACCGGCAACAAAGCGACTTTTGCTGTGGACTCGGAAAATCTTGCCAGCGTGATGACGGCTTTGGCGCCACTTGAAATCAAGCAATTGCAAAGTACGCCACCAACTTTGGAAGATCTCTTCTTGCGCTACTACAATCAGGAGGCGTGATATGTTTTCAACCCATTATGCAAAAACCGGCCAACTGCTGCGCTTAAATCTGCGCCGCGATTGGTTGAAAATCGTCTTTTGGTTGATCGGTTTAGTCGGTTTAATGGCAGGCGCTGCCGCGAAGTTCGACGGCTTATACGGTACGAAAAAAGCGATGACCACCATTATCACCACGTTAAAAACGCCGGCAATGGTCTCATTGATGGGGCCGTTCACTGCTAAGCCGCCTTATTCCGTTGCCATCGTTTATGCCGCAGAAATGATGACTTTCATGGGCTTATTTGTGGCCATGATGAATATTTATTTTGCGGTACATGCGACTCGCGCTGATGAGGATTCTGGTGTTTTGGAACTGATCCGCGCGCACAGTGTTGGCCGCTCGAGTGCTTTAACTGCCGCGATTTTAGAATTGGTCATCATCAATGTGATCGCTGGCGTCTTAGAAGCACTCGGGTTACAAGCCAGTGGGATGACTGGCATGAACGCTGGCGGCAACTGGTTGTTCGGCATCGGTTTAGCGATGTTTGGCCTGATGTTTGGAGCCTTCAGCCTGCTTTTTGCCCAAGTCGCAGATTCCAGTCGTGGTGCCACCATTTTAAGCTATAGCTGGCTGGGCTTGTTGTATGTCATCCGCATGGGCACTGATGTTAAAAATCCTGATTATACATGGTGGACGATTTACGGCTGGATTGAAAAGCTCGATATCTACGGCAAAAATAACTGGGGCCCAGTTGGTCTGATGGTATTGATGACGGTGATCATCGGGGCGCTCACCACTTTAGTTGGCGCCACACGCGATGTCGGCGCTGGTTTATTACCAGATCGTGCAGGGCGCAAACATGCTTCAGTATTTTTAGCGGGTCCTTTATCTTTGATTGCGCGTTTGGAGCGCACGAGTACCATTATTTGGCTGGTTGGGTTGTTTATTCTCGGGGCCACTTATGGTTCAATTTTCGGCACTGCTGGGGATTTATTGAAATCTAATCCAATGATGGCAAAATTGATCGGTACAACTGCTACTAATGCCGCAAACCGCGCCCTCGTGTTGTCTTTTGCCAATAAGTTGACGATCATTTTCGCCGTATTGGCGGTGATCCCCGGATTGATCACTATGTTTCGACTGAACGGCGATGAACGCAAAGGCTACTTTGAACAACTGCATGCTCGCAGCGTCTCTCGTGCCCACTTATTCTTCGCCATTGCAGGATTCGGCCTCGTCGTCACCTTAGCTAGTTTCTTCTTAGCCGTTTGTGGGATGTATGTCGCAGGCGCTGCTTCTATGGGCGATAATATGCCGAGTTTTGTCCGCTTTATGCGCGGATTTTGGGGCTTTGCACCGGCTTTGATCGTCAGCTTTGGCTTTGGGGCCTTGCTTTCAGGGTTATTGCCAAAACTGCAAACCATCGCTTGGGTCTTACCAGCATATGGCTTTTTCTCTTTGTATTTAGGCGCCTTGATGAACTTCCCCAGATGGGCCACGCAACTGACGCCTTTTGGTTGGGTCAACACGGTCCCAGTCAAAGCCGTTAACTGGGGCACTGCCGGTTGGATGACTGCGCTTGGTGTGATTTTAGTCTTCGCTGGGTATATCGCCTACCGTCGGCGTGATTTATTAGAAAATTGATTTATCGTAGCGTAGCCGGTCGATTCCTGCTACGCTATTGGTGTAAACGTTAAGAAATGGAGTTACCATGGCAAAATCCCGTCCAACGATTGATCCTGAAAAACAAGCCCGCATTCTCGATGCCGCAATGCATCAATTCGCCCATCATGGGTTTCGTGACACCAAAACTGATGCCATCGCCCAAGCCGCTGATGTGTCCAAAGGATTGATCTTTAATTATTTTGATTCTAAAGCCAATTTATATTTAGAAACCGTTCGTAGTACCTATGCCAAAATCATGGCAGTCGCTGATATGTCCGTCTGGCAAGATTCCCCTGATTTGGAGGAAATGGTCAAACGTGCCTTGCGTTACAAGATCCAAATGCAAATCGATTATCCGGATGAATTTGCGTTAACGATGCAAGCCTATGCCGAAGTCGGTAATTTGCCGGCAGGTTTGCGCACAAAAGTCGATGCCATTTGGAATACGTTAACTGACACGCAAGTCCCGGACATGATCACGCCGATTCTCAAACGTCTGCCTTTGCGTAAAGACGTTGATATCAACACAGTCATCAACATGACCGCCATGATGACAAACTTGATCGGTGAACAGGCCAAGAAAATGATCCGCGACAATCCCAACATTCAAATCGATGACTTTGATCCGGTAATGGCCCAAGTCATGAAGTACATGCGGGTATTAGAGTATGGCTTCTTAGACCCTGAGGCCAACCATGATTGATTTGCGGACACAACGCTTCTCCTCGTTAGGAAAGATCCAGCCCGCCGTTTCGCTTCAACAAGCACTGACCCAAACCGTTGGCGTTCAGGCACAACAGTTTCGCCAAGCCGAAGTGGGTTTAGCCTTACAAGTTCCTGATTTGAACCGTACCGAATTATTAAATGCCTATGCCAATGGCGACATTGTGCGCACCTGGGCTCAGCGCTGGACTTATCAATTGCTGACTTTAGAAGATTGGGCATTAGTAATCGCCGCTCGCTTAGACGAACAGTTGCCCACACAATACTTTCAAGGCCAACAAGATTTCTTTGAACACTTGGCGCTAAGTTTGACCCAACGATTGGCCACAGTTGATCACCTGAGTAAAGCTGACGTCAATGCACAGCTTGATGAATTAGCGCATCGGCCATTATTGAGCCAAGAGCGCTATACGATTTTCCAGCTGGTAGCGCGTACTGGTGCGTTCACCTTTGTGCCTAAATCTGGCAATCGATACGAGCTACAGGTGCAACAGCCGACGTTACTTTCAAGTACTGAAGCCATCGAGGCGCTCATGCCACGGTACTTAGCCGGATTTGGTCCAGCCAACCTGCTCGACTTTTGTAAATGGGCGGGACTGTCGATCAGCCGCGTGAGACCTTTATGGCAAAAGGCGTCGCGTCACTGGGTCGCTTGTGAGTATGACAATTTCATGCTGGAAACACCAACGCCGATTCACTTGCCGGAAGTGATTTTAACGTCAGGGTTTGACGCTGCTTTAACCGGATACGTCGATAAACGTTGGCTTGTCAGTGCTGATCATGAGCGCCAATTATGGACGGTCAATGGCAGCTTGAATCCGATCGTGATCCTCAATGGCGCCGTGGTTGGCAATTGGCATTTCAAAGTCCAAGGTAAACGGATGATCACAACCTTGGATTATTGGGAAACTGTGTCTAACACTCAACAAGATCAAGTCATCGCCAAGCTGCAGCGCGTTGCGAATTTTCTCGGATTAACGCTCGTACTTTAAGCCACTATGCTGATCAACGATTTTGTTGATCAGCTTTTTTAGGCCATAATTTTGTGATTTTTGTTATTTGAAGATGAATTAAATTTTATTTTTCTCACTGTTGTAACAACGAGTTTAGGTGTGGGCGCCTGCTCATATTCACACCATTTTTGTGATTGAATTCGATTTCTTTTACTGCTATCTTATAGTCAAGATGAACCACGGAGACTTTGGGGTGCGGCCGCACTAAACGCAACTCTCGGTGAGGAATCTACGTTTGGCGGCGTCGGTCGACCTACCAAGCGGCGTGCCACCTATGCACTGGTGCAGACCGAAAACGCACACCGCGTTTTGGCACACTTGAAACAAAAACAGCAATAATACCTGACTTTCGCCTGGGTAGGCGGTCACCCGCTAGCACGCCCAGGTACATAAGGAAAACTGTCGCCTAGTGCGACTATTTCCTGTACCATGACGAGCTGACTGATCCTGATCGGCTCGTATTTTTGTGCTTATCTATAAAGTGGCTTGTGCAAAACTATCCTCTCAGGTATACTGGGTTCAGATAGTTAGTTACCCCTAAACTTTACGGAGGCAACCATGTTAAACGTACACCAGCTCACCGTGGCATATGATGCCACCCCAGTCTTTCAAGATTTGTCAGTAGCCTTTGCCCCAGGTAAAATCACTGGGATTATCGGGCCAAACGGTGCTGGCAAGTCGACCTTGATCAAAGAAATGTTAGGCTTGATTAAAAGTAGTGGTACTGTCACCTACAACGGTCAACCATTTCTAGCCCACCGCAAGCAAATCGCTTATGTGGAGCAGCGCAAAGATCTTGATTTGACCTTCCCGATTTCAGTTTTTGACGTCGTGCTCACTGGCACTTACCCGCATTTGCGATTGCTGCAAACTCCTGGCAAACTGCAACGTCAACAAGCGCATGCTGCCTTGCAACAAGTCAACTTGGCCGATTTTGCCCAACGCCAAATCGGTAATTTGTCTGGCGGGCAATTACAACGGGTCTTTGTGGCGCGCGCCATCGTCCAAAATGCCGACGTCATCATTTTAGATGAACCATTTGTCGGCATCGATATGCATTCAGAAGCCGCCATCATGGCAATTTTGCAAGAATGGCGCCAAGCTGGCAAAACCATTATCGTGATCCATCATGACTTAAATAAAGTCAGCCAATATTTTGACGACTTGGTGATTTTAAACCATGGCATCGTTGCGGCAGGTCCAACTGCTGACGTTTACACCCAGGCCAATATCAGCCAAGCCTTTTCCAGCGACTTGTCCCAAGTGTTATTTACGGAGGAAGCCCGATGAACTTTATTCATGCCTTGAGCCAATATGGCTTTTTACCCCGCGTTTTACAATCAAGTTAGCCACTATCGTTAGCACTCAGACAAAATAAAA
>NZ_AZEU01000078.1 GCF_001435035.1 Lacticaseibacillus manihotivorans DSM 13343 = JCM 12514 | reverse complement strand
AATCAAATCACTAGACAAGCTCATCTTGATCAACCTCCCTTCATTTTCGGCATAAAAAAGAGTCTATTACCCCTTGGCAATAGACTCAGATTTTGGATTTGGATTCAAGCTATTTCAACCCACCAGAGGGACGAGTTCCGGTGAGCCAGCTTTCGTGAGAACTATAACATCTATTTACAAGCTAATGCAAGCAAAAATCTGA
>NZ_AZEU01000077.1 GCF_001435035.1 Lacticaseibacillus manihotivorans DSM 13343 = JCM 12514 | reverse complement strand
TTATTTTGTCTGAGTGCTAACGATAGTGGCTAACTTGATTGTAAAACGCGGGTAAATGATTGATTCCGAGTGGGTAAATATTTATCGGATGAATGGAAAGAAAGCTGAAATTTCGAATAATAATGACAACAAAAAAGCCCAACGCACAAGGCGTAAGGCTTTCTCATAAACCGAATTCGATTCATAAATATTAAAATACTTATGATTAGAGAATTTGATTGTAGTATTCAACGACAAGAGCTTCGTCGACTTCTGGTTCGAGTTCGTCACGTTGAGGTAAGCGAACAAGAGAACCTTCCTTCTTGTTATCGTCGAAGGTCACGTAAGCAGGACGGGAAACCGTTGCTTCGATCGCTTCGTTGACGATGGTCAAGTTTTGGGAGCGTTCGCGCAAGCCAATCACTTGGCCAGGCTTAACTTCGTAGGAAGGAATATCAACGCGTTTGCCGTCGACCAAGATGTGACCGTGGTTAACTAATTGGCGAGCTTGTGGGCGAGTAGTTGCCAAGCCTAAGCGGAATACCAAGTTGTCAAGACGGGTTTCAAGAAGGATCATGAAGTTTTCACCATGAGTACCTTCAGTGATCTTGCCGGCACGAACGAATAAGTTACGGAATTGGCGTTCGTTCAAGCCGTACATCCAACGAAGCTTCTGCTTTTCGCGAAGTTGTTGGCCGTATTCGGAGACCTTACGGCGGTTGTTGGCACCGTGATCACCAGGGGCATAAGGACGACGAGCTAATTCTTTACCGGTGCCAGAAAGAGACAAGCCAAGACGGCGAGATTGTTTCCAGCGAGGGCCAGTATAACGAGACATATTGAATTCCTCCAAAAATTTTGTTTGGAGTAAGTTAATGTGTGAACTCAGCACACGGACAGTTTCGCTAAGTCTTTCACCATTGCGCAGCCGCGGTTACTTAACATACCAATAGGTTGCAAAACTGGAGCCGACCATGCCATTCACTGCTGCATTAAATTACTCGCGGACTAGTATACCAAAGCTAAGGCCTTGGCGTCAAGATGTTTTGCAAGCGCGGCGACGGCATCGACTAGAACGTCTTGATCGGCTTGACTAAAGCGATCGAGTTTTGGGGAATCGATATCTAAGATCCCGATCAATTTGCCGTCGACATGGATCGGCACCACCACTTCAGAGTTAGACGCCGCATCACAAGCAATATGCCCGGCAAATTCATGGACATTAGGCACGATCATTGGGGCGTCTTTTTCAAAAGCAGTGCCGACGACCCCAGATCCTGGCTTGATATGGGTGCATGCGACTTGGCCTTGGAAGGGGCCGAGGTCGAGCGTGCCAGTGGTTTTACTATAGAAGTAAAAGCCGCACCAGTTTAAATCAGTCATCGCCGCATTGATCAAAGCAGAGGCATTGCTTAAAACAGTGATGGGATTGGGCTCATTATCGAGCAATGCATCGACTTGGGCGACTAAAATGGGATCAAGAGTAGACATATGAGGGACCTTCCTTTACAAATTCGCGTCATATCAAGTTAATTTCTTATAAAAGGTTTCAAGTTTTCGTTGTTTTTGAGATACTATGAACTAAGGACATGAAACCGCATGACAGGCTTACTGAAGTATAGTGAAAAAAAGAAAATTTTGCAATGCGGATTTCAGTGATCGTGGAAGGTGTTTTGGAAAATGATGTGGGTAATCGTTGTGCTAATCGTAGTGGTCGTCGTGGTAGGCGGCATTTGGGGATTGCAGCGGGTCAATGTGGCCAAGTTGCATCAATTGGATCAAGAAGTGGAAAAAGTCGACACTGGCGAATTGCGGGGATTGATCCGCACGATCGCCAATTTAGGCTTGGCCGGCGAATCGTTGCGGGCCTTCACCAAATCCCAACGCGACTATCAACATGTGGTCGAAAATGAACTTGCAGGCTTACAAACGGCCTTGTTAGATGTGGAATTGGAAAACAAACAATTCCAATTCGTTAAAGTGCGCCAATCGCAAAACGAGATCAAAGCGGCCATCATTGATGCCGACGCCAAGTTGACCAAGATCAAAAAAGCCTTAGTCGCGATTCAAAGTGCGCAAGTGGCAGTGCGTGATCAACTGAAAACCTTGCGCACCGATTATCAAGCCGCGCGCAAAACCATTTTGGCGAAATCCTATGCCTTTGACTCTGCGCTGCCGGCTTTAGAAGCAGAACTGCAAACCATTGCGACCTCATTACATGAAGTGGCGACGGTATCTGAATCAGGGGATCACGCCGCAGCGTCTGAACAAATGGACGGCTTAACGGTTTCGGTATCGACGCTTCAAGACGAAGTGGCGCGCTTGCCAAAGCTGGTCAACACCGTGGTCAACGAATTCCCAGGGCAATTGGATGAACTGGATTCAGGCTTCCATGAACTAGCTGCCCAACATTTTGTCTTCACGCAGGACGTTCCCGCTGGCATTGAAGAGGCCCAAGCCGCCGTCAAGTTAGCACATGATCAAATCACCGATTTGAAAGTCGATGATTTGGCAGACAATGTGGCCAAAACGGCTGAAAACATCGATGGCTTATACGCCACCATGGAAAAGGAACTCAATGCGAAAACCGCCGTGCAAAAACAAACCGGTGATCTGCGTCAGTTCATCGCCCATGCGCAAAAACAAAACCACACCTTGTTATTAGAACTCGATCACCTCAATCAGTCCTACACCTTAACGCATAATGAACAACAAACCGCTGAAAGCTTGCGTGATCAACTCGATGCCATTGCTGAAAGTTTCACCGATGCCCAGCATCAAATCCAAGACAACACTGCGATTTATTCAGAGATTTTGAGCTTTTATAACCAAACTCGTAATGACTTACATGCCGTTGAAACCCAGCACCAAGCTATCAACGCCGGCGTTTCTGATTTGCAAGCCCGTGAACATCAAGCCGTTGCTTCGGCAGGAGATTTCGCCAATGCGGTGCGCGATATCAAATATGAAGTTTCGCGTCACCAATTGCCAGGCTTGCCACGGCCATACTTGGACTTTTTCAATGTGGTGACCAAAGAGCTCAAACAACTGGAAAACGACTTAAACCAAGTGAAAATCAACTTGGATGACATCGCCAAGTCCTTGATTAAAATTGGCGAAGATATCGATCAGCTGAAAGATCAAAGCCGGACGGTGGTTGATTCTGCCGGGATGTGTGAGCAATTATTGCAGTATGCCAACCGCTATAAAACCACGCATGCGGAAGTGGAAACTGCCGCCACACAAGCCAAAGATTTGTATCAACACTACAATTATTCGCATGCCGCAGATGTGATCGCCGCTGCTTTGGAAAAAGTGGAACCTGGCGCTTATCAAAAGGTTGAAGACGATTATCTCAAGTCTCAATCTGCTGCATTGTTTTAAGTCATCGCCGAGATGTCGCCGGACATCTCGGCTTTTGTTTGGGTTAACGTACTTACGATGTCCAGCATCGTAAGTGTGGTTTTAAGCTTCTAGTTAGCGATGCCAATCAGCCTCCGGCCCGAAAATTTGTGAACTCCAGCGGCTTGGCGACACTGCGGAAAACTGGACAAGTTGCCGGTGCGGCCGGCTGCAGCTCTCAAACAAAGAACGTTCGAGGAGCTTTCGCCTAGAATTTGAACCGAAGAAAACCACTTCGTTTCAAATTCTGCCGGTGAAATCTGCGCGAACCGCCACAAACCGGCGTTTCACTTGATTTCACTGCCACGGGCAATTGTCCAGTTTTCCTCCGTTTTGCCAAGCCGCTTCCGTTCACAAATTTTCTATATTGATATTACTAGCTTACAGTTTAAATCCGCTCGTGTTGGGACCTCTCCCGCTATCCTGAACAGTCATCAATGTTGGTACCGTATGTTTCGTAGCCATGGTGTCAATGGTCTATCGTAGTGGAAGTGATTTGAAATTGGGACGGAAGCTGGCCGTCGCTTACAGCCTTCCGCAGGTCGAAATCCACTTTTGATATGAGCATCGCGAATATTAAAAGTTAGTTCGGCCGAGGACCCTCTATATGCAGCGACGAGCCAGCTGGAATCCCAATTTCAAATCACTGTAGCGGAGATAGACCACTGCGTCAGATGGCGGCATGAAACACAATCGATGCCGGACATCAATTGTGTGGGATGACTTGCGCCAAACAGTGGCACAAGGTCTAAATACTATGTTATAATCGCAAACAGCAACTTACAATTTGAAAGGGAATGGCGACTCATGATTTATTTTGATAACTCCGCGACCACTAAAATCGATCCCGCGGCGTTGGACACGTACAATAAAGTTTCCGAAAACTTTGCTGGCAACCCCAGCTCTTTGCATGCACTAGGCGATAAGGCCTATCAAATGTTGGAAGGTGCCCGCAAACAAATCGCTGACTTGATCCAAGCCAAGCCTGATGAAATCTTTTTCACTTCTGGTGGGACGGAAGGTGACAACTGGGTCGTTAAAGGTACTGCCATTGAAAAGCGGCCGTTTGGCAAGCATTTGATCACCACCCAAGTTGAGCATCCAGCGATCATCAACTCAATGAAGCAACTGGAAAGTTTGGGCTTTGACGTGACCTATTTGCCAGTGGATCACCGTGGCTTCATCAATCCTGATGATTTAAAAGCGGCGTTGCGCGACGATACGATTTTAGTTTCGGTGATGGCCGTCAACAATGAAGTCGGAGCGATGCAACCGATCGATGCCGTTGCGGATATCTTAAAAGATTATCCAACCGTGCACTTTCACGTGGATGCCGTACAAGCCATCGGTAAAGGCTTGATGAAATCCTTGCGTAATCCGCGCATCGACTTCATCACTTTCTCCGGGCACAAATTCCATGCGCCACGCGGAACTGGGTTCATCTACGCCAAAGAAGGCAAGCACATTGCGCCACTGTTGACTGGTGGTGGCCAAGAACAAAACTTGCGCTCAGGTACTGAAAACACCCCAGCAGTGGCAGCCATGGCTAAGGCCTTGCGTCTGCACTTGGAAGATGAAGCAGGCAATGTCAAAAAGCAAGCCGCCATTCGCCAACGCATTGCCGAACATGTGCAACAATTTCCAAATGTGCACTTGTTCTCTGAATTAGCGCCTGATTTTGCCCCGCACATTTTGTGTTTTGCCATTCGTGGTGTGCGTGGGGAAACCATCGTGCATGCCTTTGAACAATATCAAATCTATATTTCCACCACGAGTGCATGTTCTTCGAAGAAAGGAACAGAATCCTCAACCTTGGCGGCGATGCACGCTGATCCACATTTGGCCACGAGTGCCATTCGCGTCAGCTTGGATGAAAACAATACCTTAGCTGAAGCAGATGAATTCAACGCGGCTTTTGATAAGATCTACAAGCAGTTTGAAAAATTAATGCCAAAAGAATAGTTTTTGAAATAGAAAGGAATTTTTATGCAATACGACATGATCATGGTGCGCTATGGCGAATTGTCCACTAAAGGCAAAAACCGCAGCGCCTTCATCGGCCGTTTGAACGGCAACATTACCAAAGCTTTGCATGAATACCCAGGCCTCACCATTCGCCCCAAGCGCGATCGCTTGCACATCGAACTGAATGGCGAAGATTCACAAGGCGTCATGGATCGCTTGCAACAAGTCTTTGGGATCCAAAACTTCTCCCCATCCGTTAAAGTGCCTAAAGACATGACTTTGGTGCATGAAAAAGTGCTTGAGTTAATGAAGGAAACTGCACCTGAGGGTTCCACTTTCAAGGTGGCCACCAAGCGGTCTGATCATACTTTTGAACTGGATACCAACGGCATGAACCTCGATATCGGGGACTTGTTGACGGAAGAACGCCCAGACCTCAAAGTGCAAATGAAGCATCCTGACGTGACTTTGCGCGTTGAAGTCCGTCGTGAAGCCATTTACTTGTCCACCACGACCATTCAAGGGGCTGGTGGTTTGCCAGTTGGCTCAGCCGGAAAAGCCGTTTTGATGCTTTCTGGTGGGATCGATTCGCCAGTGGCTGGCTATCTTGCGTTAAAGCGTGGGGTGGATATCGAAATGGTGCATTTCTTCTCCCCACCGTATACTTCCGAAAATGCCTTGGCCAAAGCCAAGCAGTTGACGGCCAAGTTGACGCCTTATGTCGGCAGTATCAAATTTATCCAAGTCCCATTCACTGAAATTCAAGAAACAGTTAAAGCTGGCGTGCCAGAAGGGTACTTGATGACCATTCAACGTCGCTTCATGTTGCGCTTAGCCGACATGATTGCGCACAAACGCCATGCTTTAGCGATTTTCAATGGGGAATCGGTTGGCCAAGTGGCGAGTCAAACTTTGGAATCCATGGTGGCGATCAATGATGTGACCACGATGCCAATTATCCGCCCAGTGGCGACGATGGATAAAAATGAAATTATCAAAGTCGCAGAAGATATCGATACCTATGATTTATCAATCATGCCATTTGAAGACTGTTGCACGATTTTTGCGCCACCGCGTCCAAAGACCAAGCCAAACTTGGATAAGTCCCGTTATTACGAAAGCAAGTTAGATATTGATGGTTTGTTGCAACGCGCAATGGATGGCATCGAAATCACTGAGATCCGCAGCTCTGACGAGTTTATGAATGCCGAACAAGACGTGATATCAGAATTATTATAAAAAAAATCTGAAAAAAGATTGTCTGCAACTTAATTCACCGAATTGATGCTTTATGCAGATGCAATCGGTATTCATGCATGATTATATATTCATGATTCAAAAAGCCTCGATGCACTAGTCCCTGTCAAGTTGACAGATGAAATATTATAAAGTTGAATCTGTCT
>NZ_AZEU01000007.1 GCF_001435035.1 Lacticaseibacillus manihotivorans DSM 13343 = JCM 12514 | reverse complement strand
ATAGAAAAAGGAGCCAACAGACAAGATGTCTATCAACTCCAAAAATTGTAGCGCCAAATTTGCGCCGATTGCCGATCATCAAAACTATTTAACGGAAAACGCCGACTTCACAGCGAAGTCGGCGTTTTTTGGATTATTTGGTTAAGTACATTTTCGCGTACACGCGATAAGACAAAATTGCAAAGATGATCATCCCAGCCACCAGCCAGATGCCAGCAATCATCGGCGTGTTGTGACTTAACGTGACGGAGTGGTCCAACAATTTGCGCGCAGTGTTCACGATTGGTGTCATCGGTTGATGATCAGCAAAAATCTGCACCGCTTTGGCCATGCCTTTTGTGGGCATCAAAGCGGAGCTGACAAATAGCAACATCAACAACACATAAGAAAAGCCGCCAGCTGACGCGTAATTGTCCGCCTTCAACGAAAACGGAATCGCCAACAAGGTGATCGCCAGCCCAAACAATGCAGACAAGCCAACAAATAATAAGAGGGAGTCGATCGTTGCGTGCACGCGATACCCCATGATCAAGCCCACCACAAAGACCGCTAATTCTGCCAGCAACATGAAGATCAAAGAAGCCAGTACATGTGAGCCTAAAATCACCCAACGTGGAATTGGCAAAGAATGCAGTCGATTGAGAAACCCGGATGTGCGGTCATTGTTGATGCGCAAAGAGGTGTAAGCCGAACCCATTGCCATCGTTAGGAGTAAAAAGCCTGGTAGTGCATAGCGTAAATAGGTAGTGGCACTACTAGAACCGCTGGCAGTCGCGATATTGCCGCCTAAAACATAAACGAAAAACAGTAACATAAACATTGGCATCGCAATGACAGTGATGATGGTATCAGCGTTCGTGAGGTTTTGCCGGACGATGCACGCAGTCAACGCATTTAATTGTTTAATAGTTTGCATGAGTGTTCTCCTGATCATTGATCGCTAAAAAGACGGATTCCAAATCGGCTTCATCGCGATCGTAATGTAACACAGTGATGCTGTTTTCAAGCATTAATGTCAATGCTTTGGCGGCAATCTCTGCGTGTAAGTTGAATTGGGCATCGGTGAGAGTAAACGATATGTCGGATTCATTCAAAAGGGTTTGCGCTTGGGCGACTTTCTGTTCGTCGATCGCCATGGTGTACGTGGCAGTTACACGTTGTTTGATTTCAGCAGGCGTGCCATATTTGACGATCACGCCATCGCTGATGAACCCGATATGATCGGACAAGGCGTCGGCTTCATCTAAATACTGGGTGGTGAGAAAAACGGTTTTGCCGGCATCGCGAATCGCGTTGATCATTTGCCACAAAGCCAAGCGATTTTTCGGGTCGACGCCAGTGGTGGGTTCATCTAAGAAGATCACTTTGGCATCACCGAGGAGTGACATGGCCAAATCCAAGCGTCGCCGCATGCCACCGGAATAGTTTTTCACTTTACGAGACAAGAATTCCGTGAGGTCGAGTTGTTGCGCCACACGATCGATGGCGGCAGGAATATCTTGAATCCCGCGCAACTTGGCGATCAATTTCAGATTGTCTAACCCAGAGAATTCAGCGTCAAAAGTGGTATCTTGTGCGTTTAAGGCAATCAGCGGGCGGACTTGATTGCCTTGTTTGATCGGATCCAAGCCTAGGATCTTTACCGTGCCTTGGTCTTGCGCCGAAAGCGTCGCTAAGATATTGATCAAGGTACTTTTGCCGGCGCCGTTTTCTCCGAGCAACGTAAAGATTTCGCCTTGTTCAACGGTTAAGTTGATGCCTTTGAGGACTTTTAAGGCGCCGAATTGTTTGGTGACGCCGTTGACTTCGATTGCTTTCACAGTTGTTCTGCCTCCTGAACTTGTTGACGCAGTTGATTTTGATATTTGATCAGCCACAGCACTTCTGGATATTGCGCCATGATGCTTTCAGCAAAAATCACTGGATCAGAGCCGACGATTTGTTGCACTGGGACATTTTCAGCTGCATATTCTTGAAACATGTTCAGGATTTCTTCGAGGGGGTCGATCATGCTGCCAGAGCGGGCGAAGTTCCATAAATATTTCTGTAGGGCGATTAAAGTTTGGGGGTATGGAGCCGGTAAGGCGTTCACGTCTTTGAGAAATTGTTTGTAACGCTTTTTGTCTTGAATCATAGTGGAAATGAAATCAGGCATGGGAAAACTCCTTTTCATCTGAGTTGTGTTGCTAGGTAGTGAAGCTACGACAACACAAAATAGTTGTACGATCTCGCAGCTACTTGCCGCAGCTAAGTACAGCTACATAATATCAACGGGTAGTGACTATGTCAACCGGCAAACCAAAATATATTTGCAGCGCGTGGTTTGCGATTCACCGTGTGCTCCGGTATGATGAAAGCAACAATGAAAAGGCTTTATTATCTGGAGGTGGCAAGATGTCCGAACGCGTTTTTCAATACCCCTTTGATAAAATTTACCAGCTGTATCTGCAAAAAGTGACCAAAAAAGGGCGAACTCAGGCGGAACTCGATAACGTCCTCAGCTGGTTGACAGGGTACGAGCAAGAAATTTTACACGCAAGCGAATTACCTTTACAAGATTTCTTTGCTCAAGCTAAAATGTCACCGCAAGCGACGCTGATCACTGGCGTTGTGTGCGGGGTCCGCGTCGAAAAGCTTGAGGATCCCTTGATGCGGCAGATCCGCGAAATGGATAAAGTAGTTGATGAATTGGCCAAAGGCAAGGCAATCGAAAAAATCAAACGTTGAATCGTGCATGAGTATTTCCCGGGAACAATCGTGCATTTCGCGTCTGTCCCGTGGTATCAACGTTTCTAGCACCACCGATTTTACGGTGGCACAGTTTTGACCCTTTTCAAATTATTTTGGCTCATCGGGCACCTCCTTGGAGAAGATCCCGTTGAGCTTTTTTGCGACTTCAAAGTTACTGTTGGGGTAAAGATGACCATAAGTGCCGAGCGTCGTTTCGATGTCTTCATGCCCCAGACGTTCTTTGATCTGGAGTGGATTTTCACCGAGGCTGATCAACAGCGACACATGCGAGTGGCGGAGGCCGTGTACGGTAATTCGCTGAACCTTAGCGAGTGTACTGTACGCAGCCACAATATCCAAAAATTGCCCGTCAGAGCACGGAATCCCATCACGTGAGAATACCCACTCGGAATCCACCATCGCCGCTTGTGCGTCCTGCCACGCGCCTAAGCACGTCACTGTATCATCATCAAGCGCCACGGTACGACGGCTAGCGGCAGTCTTTGGCGCTGGCGTCTCAAACCAGTTGCGGTTGTGATAGTCCATCGTCTTATTGACGCTCACGGTCTTAGCTTCGAGATCAACGTCTGTCCACTTTAACGCCCGTGCTTCACCGCTACGCAAGCCTGACATGAACATGAACCACAACATCGTGTAATCAAAGCGGCCAGTGTACGTGTCGGTATTTGTCTTAGTAAGCACCTTTTGGAAGTCGGCTTGCGTCCAGAATTGGATCTTCGCTTTCTTCTTTTTGATGAGGCCAACGACCCGTACTGGATTCTCGTTGATGATACCAAGCGCCTTAGCGCGTCCTAGCACTTGACCTAACATAATGTTGATAGTACGCGCATAGGATTGCTTACACTCTTTGAGTACGCTGACTTGCCAATGTTGCACATCAATCGGCCGAATTTGGTCAATGATGATGTCGTTGAACCTAGTCAGATACTCACTGTTCATCAAGACCAATCGCTGGCGGTAGGTGCGTGGTTTCACTTGGGTTTTGTACCAAGGTTTGAACACGTCTTCCATAAATTCGCCAAACTTAGTCTTCTTGATGTCCTCATCATCGGCGACCCCAGCCGCCAACATTGCAACTCTTGCTTTCTTCGCCTCCGTTTTCGTTTTGAAGCGGTGGGCACGCTTTTGAATTCGCTTGCCCGTCCGTTTATCAGTTCCTAAGCTTACGCGGAAGCTAAAAGTGCCGTCCGCTTGTTTTGTAATTGGGTCTTTCGTAGTCAAGATAGTTCCTCCTTAACTGCGGAAAGGCCACTTGGTGCACCCTCAAGTTGGCTTAGTTTCAAGCCTAATACTGCGTCTACTGCTTCCACTGGAACACGGTCTACGCCTTTCTTACCGTACCATCCAAGGCCTTGTTTGAGCAACAACTCTTTTGCCATTTTGATGATACGACTTGCTTGCGCTGGACTATATCCCAGCTTGATAAGATCAGCTCTAGTCATCGTCAGGAAGACTGGCTGTTCTGATACGTTAATATTCAATCAAATCACTTCCTAAAGTTTGGTAGGAGTGAGATAATCAAACCAGATAGAACCCATATCTTATCTGTGAAGGGTGGCTACTTGCTTTGGTCGGCGTAGTCGCTCTTTTTTGATTTCTCACGTTGCTTTGAATCTGTCAAAATACCGTTGCGTTGGTGCTGAAAATGGTGGATCACGTCCCAGTGGCGTTGTGTCAATTTACCACTGTCGATGATAGCCTTGAGTTCGTTCGTATTGTTGTACTGATCAATCAACTGCAACATCTTGAGCGAGGGTGCGACTTGCTTTCTTAACCATCGCGTAATATGGTCATAGTTTAACGGCTCTGGATTAGTGGACAGGCGCAACTTATCCCGATTGTTGCCGATGAACGCCGCCCAACGGGGATCTAACGCCCACTCACTTCTAGGCTTATGACTTGGCGTCAAGAAACGCAGATACTGATTGATGATGCCGAACACGACTTGCTCGGGGTCACGCGTCGCTAGTAGATGTTCAACCGCTGTGGCGGCACGTTCGCGGCGTAGTCGCACTTCAAAGCGAGTACGGATTGGCTGATCTTCAATGGCGATTTCTGGGTGTTTCTGATGTTGCTCAAATGCCTTGTCGTAGATACAGAAATTGACTTCACTTTGTGGCGAACCAAGGTACAGGGTGCGTCCAGAGGCGTGCCACTGTTTAGTACGGTTGTCCCTGAACCCACGAAAGCGCGAGCTGAATTCATCACGGTCGCACTTCTCAATTAGTGTTGGCACATCTAGTAAACCGTTGCGGTCGTTGATGGCTAAATCAAGTCGAGTGAAGTGGCATTCAAGTTTGATACACGTCTCCAAGAAGTCATACCAAGTTCGGTTCTGTGAGCGCAGATATGATTCGACATAGCGACAACCTTGACCTTTTAGCTCAATCATTGTGCCGCTGTCGTCTTTCGGGTTGTAACCTTCGGCATCCACATCTTGGTAAGGCGATAACATCATCTTGATCTCACCGCATATCAGGCTTGCTGAATAGCCGTAGTGAGCGCCCTCGTGAAGATTGAAATGGGTCGGGCTGATTTGGAACAGTTCGTTAATCAATTCTTCGTAGTCGTGCGTCTTGAAGGTAACGCCGAGATAGTCGATACAGACGTCCAAATTATTCTGACCGGTCAGGGCACGTAACGCCAACGTTAGTTCTAATCGTGCTTTATCGTTGAGTGGCTTCTTGCGACCCAGCAGTTGATTCAGGTGTGACCGGCTGTAATTAGCCATGTCGGCGAGCTGGCCTTGTGTAATACCATTGTCGCGCATCTCGTCGTGGACTTGATCAAGCCAATCTTTGTTGGTCATACCGCCAATTAAGTTTAAGTCTTTGAGCATGTTAGCTCCTTTCTATGCGTCCTAACAGCAATTTGGCGTTCTACCTATGCGGCAATGCCTTGCTGCAGGCGCTTTATGCCTACCGTCGGATTTCTTGTTACTTGTATTTGCCCCCTATTAGATACTGGGGGCTTGTGGCGGCCGGCTAACGCCGACCGCCGCCGCTCGTGCTAGCGGCTTTCGCGCTGCACGCCGCGCGCGGCGGCGAGGGCTTCTTCCTTTCTCCTCATCAATTTCAGTGTTAGAATAATGACAGGATGATGTTTGCCAGCCTGTATCTGCATTCTAGCAGGTTTGTGTTCGACGTGCAACCGCATAGTGTTTGACAATTAACCTTGTCAATGCTTTAATAAACCTCAACAGGACTTCAAATGGTTTGAAACAGTTTCATATAGCTTCAAATAGTCTCAAATCGTCAAAGAATCGGGGAGAAAAAATGTCTGAAAAAAATTCGGAAGGCATCGAAATCAAAATTGGCCTGAACGTCAAACGTATTCGTAAGGAACAAGGCCTGACCCAAAAGGAACTTGCAAACAAACTGAAAAGTATTGAGCAAACAGTTTCCAAGATTGAACGTGGCGTGTTTACACCGTCCGCCGAGACGATTATGCAGTTGTGCGACGCGTTGAATGTCACGCCTAACGAATTGATGCTAGAGAACCCAGAATGGCAGAAATGGCAATCTGAACGGCTGGAACATCAAGATCACTCAATCAACGGGCTGGCTGATCAGATCGGTTTAGTGCAAGGTATGTTCGCTAAAGCTGATATGGCACGTGATGCTGGTGATGAGGATACAGAAAAAGCGTACTTGGATGACATCATCCAAATGTACGCTTGGCAAAACAAGGATATTCGGGCAATTGCAGAATGGCTTGATCGACGGTATCTCAATACGTATCTGACTATTCTACAAAATGAAGTCCGCATTTCCATTATTGGAAATGAGCTGAAAAGATAGTTAATATCAATAGCTATTCTTTGCGGGATTTTATAATGGCTAGTACTGTCCCGATATAGAACAATACAAATCCGATTAAGAAATCAATGCCCGCTTCGTGAAATGGCTTTTTAAAAATCAGTATATCAAATATAAAATAGCCGAACGGTAGTATTGCTGCAATTACTGCAATCAGGAAGATAAGGACAATAAATTTTTGTAATTTCTTCATGTAGATATTTTACCACGAATACGGATTATATAATGGCCTTTATCCCACAGACGCCGGCACTATAAACTACTTGAGCAATAACACCGCCCGGAACCATCTTGGCGACGAGTTTTTTCAACACGGTAGTTCCTAGCTTACGCCCAATCAATTGTACGATAAGAGCAGAAGCTTTCTTCCAAGCTTTTTGCGCAAGGAACTTCTTAACCTGTGATGAAAAAACCTGTTTTACAATATCTAATCCAAGAATTTTGGCAAAAGAAGTATACATACAGGATGCGAAATCGCCTCGAGCTTGAAGTGCATTAGGACCAAAATTAGTCTCTAAATAGTCGAGAAATTCAGAGTTTCCATATTTTTCACGAATGGCGGTAAGATTGACCGAAGTGATATTACCATCCACATCACTTGTAGACGCATAAGTATATAAAAACTCCATTTCCTCAGCGAATTGATCTACAAGTTTTTGCTCATCAGCAGTCATCGTGTAATCTTCAATATACACAGAGTCATCGTTATCGTTGGTCAATGTTTCGGTGGATACGTCTGTCGTGGTTGTTTTTTCATCAGCGTGGACAATCGCACCACTATACGCAAGGGGTGTTAGAGCGAGCATCATCGTTGCACAAGCACAAGCAACTCTAGACAATAAGCTAAATTTTTTCATCAGAAACTCTCCTCGTTTGTTGGCCTATTTTTTGTAATCGATTACAAAGATTAGTTTATGTGAAGAACAGTTAGATTTCAATATAAAAATACAGTGGGAGTTTATAAGTATCAGAATCCTGATGAATCTTGTGGTTGCTCCTTTTTGGAAAGCTGCAACTGCCTTTTTTTACACTCACTGCATTTATATTGATTTTTTAGCGCAATCATTTATTATAAAGGCATATAGTCAACAGGGAGGTATACTATGCGACTTTTGACGAAGCGGGAGCTTCAAATGATGACTGCACTATGGCATTCGGAAAATTCTTTATCCGCCAAAGAAATAGGCGAACTTGATCCGGAAATAAGTATGAATACAATTTTGGCCGTTCTACGTAAATTACTAAAATCAAACCTGATCAAAACGGATTCAGTTGAGATGAGTGGTAGTACTCTGATGCGAAAATATGTACCTATTTTGCAGGAAGAAGATTACTTGACGTCCGCAGTCTCCGACAAAGCGCTCAAAAAAATTGTGGCACAGTATATTAGCGAAAGTGATACCAACGAAGATCTTAATCAATTGGAGATTTTAATAGAACAGCGAAAAAAAGACATAAATAGGTGACGGAGGTGCTTAGTATGCAGTTGTCCGTTTCATCAATGGTCATTTCGCTCGTCTCTGCAACAGTTTGTATATGCTTGGTTCAAATAATTCTTCATTATCGTCCGGTGTACCGAACGTTTAGAGTTGGCTTAATATATGCACTTGTCATAATTGCAGCTTTAAGATTGGCGTTACCATTTGAATTTATTCACACAAGAACAATTGCGTCAAAAATAGTTTTACCGGCAATGTATGAGTTCGGAAATATCGCACCATTGAACAATTGTAATGTGGATGTTTTTGACTTCATTTTCTTGATATGGATTTTGGGAGCCCTTACTCGTCTGAGTATCCTACTAGTAAGCCTTCACAAATCTCGAGAAGTAATTCATTCTCTATCAATTGCGGGACGAAAAACTTACACCTCAGCATTACAAAGTTCTGTTGAGGTACTAGTGACTTGTGCCGATTGTGCACCCTTTGTGTATGGGCTAAGACGTCCTAAGATATTTCTTCCAGATATCAAGTTTTCTGATGATGAATTGCAAAACATTCTTAGACATGAGTGTCAGCATATTCGTAACCGCGATATTTTACAAAAACATATGATGCAAGTATTAACCTGTGTATATTGGTGGTTTCCTCCTATATACGCTTTGCGTAACGAGTTAAACGTCATTATTGAATTGCGAGCCGATGGTCAAGTTGTGAAAGAGTACTCTGATCAGCAATACTTCATGTACCTAACCAGCTTAGTCAGCGTTGCAAAATTGATTAAGAAAAGATCGAACTCAACGGTTCCCTTGGCTCAACCAGTAACTGCGTTTATTGATGCGGAGCAAGGAGTATTAAAGCAACGAATTGTTTTTTTGCTAGAGGAACATTCTATTCGAAAAACCAATTTTGGCGTCTTACTTATGGTTATTGCGGTACCATACTTTGTTACATCCGTTATAGTAGAGCCAGATTACGTTCGAAAAGGTAGTGACGCCGCACGAACCACCACGCTTGATCGCAACAAAGATTCTTACTTACTTCATCATAAGAATAGGTATTACCTGTTTATTGACGGCAGGAATATCGGCCAAGTTGATGATATAGATTCAGGAGAAATGAAAAGTCTACCAATTAAGGAGAAATAAAAATGAAAAAAACACTCATGGTGTTCACTATTACTGCATTACTGGGTTGCGGATCAATCTCACCTATTCAAGATGTCTGTGCTTCCGAGAAAGTTCAAGTTGAATACAAAAGTGCAATCATTCGATGGCATTATAAAACGATTAACGGTCATGCATACGGAAGAAAATATAACGAAACAACTCAAAAATGGGTTGGTGATTGGGTGCGCCTATAGCATTAGTAGTATTTGTTTTGTAGAGCTGCTAGTTGGCAACTAACTAATCGCTCAAATACTAAAAGCCGTAATTTTTTCACAACCGAGGCGTGTGCCTGCGATTGTTCTGGGTATCTTACTTATTTTGATGATTACGGGCACAGTCATGTGGCAAGGCAACACGGTATAAAGCAAAAATAATAATCGTTAAATAATTGGGTCGTTTGTAAAAGCGACCCAATTTTTCATGGGATAGAGTTCTACATCTGATCAAAACCAATTATCGGGTAATTCATGTGATTGCTAAGCTAGAGTGAGATTGGCTCAAATAAACTGGCGGTCACGCAGGTACTATGATAGCGGATTTGATATATGTATTTCACGAGATAAAAGTGTCACAGCGAATTAATACCGTGGAGCACGGTATACACCATTTTAGACTAAATAGAACCGTGGCTGTATTTTTTTATTTACTTTTCATTTGATCGGTTGTATGATGTCACTGTAATCGATTACATTAATTCCCGTCGCATCATTACTATGTCATCACGGAGGAGTGAACACTATGACAGTACAGCAAGATAGAAATATTAAAGTTCCCTTTTTACTTACCATTGTTTCCACAGTATTAATTTTATTTTCTATGTTGTTTCTTGGTAGTAACACTGTTTCAGCCTCAACAACTCAACCGAAAGATCAAGAGTTATACAGTTAATTAGACGACACGACAAAATCGCAGTTAGCCGAACTCGATAAGTACCTAGTGGCTGTTTAAAAATGTAATACGCGCTGATATCAGTGAATTCTACACGTTACTGTCTTATAATAAAGACATAGATTTTCTCGGCTTTCGGGAAATTCCCGTGCATTTATGAAATTCACTCGGAGGTTTTATCCATGGTTTATCGTCAAAGTCCTCATCAACTCACTTTCGAATCGTTTGGTTGCGGACTGAGCACACCGCTCAGTCCTGATAATGAGTGGGTACAATTGGCCGACGTTTTCCCGTGGAAGGAACTCGATGAAGCATACCAATTAGAATTTCCAAAGAATTCTGGGCGCGCTGCCAAGCCATTTCGGATGCTTTACGGGGCTGGCCTGATTCAGAATCGCATGAAGCTAACTGATCGCGGGATCGTTGACGCCGTGCGTGATACGCCGGCATATCAGTACTTCATTGGGCTTTCAGAATACCAGGCTAAAGCGCCATTCAGCTACTCAAGCTTGTGTAACTTCCGTAAACGCATCGCCGATCTTTCCGAGCTGATTCGAAACATCATCAACGATTGGCTGCGCGCTAAGATCCAAGCGCTGGTTCCGTTCAAAGTTGACGTGTTGATCACTGATGCCACAGCGATTCCGGTAAAGATTCGCTTTCCCCAAGATACGTCTTTGCTTAATCAGGCTCGTAAGAACCTTGAAGAGATGGCCATCGATATGGCACATCAACTCGACGTACCAAATCCACGGATGCATAAGCGTGATGCCAAGAAAGTCTGGACGGCATTTTCTCGGCATCCGAAGCGCCAGCATCAATCGATTCGCAAACAAGTCAAAGCCCAGCTTCAATACGTTCGTCGTGACTTACGGTTCATCAACGAGTTCATTGATGCCGGCGCCACGTTGACTGTCAAACAAGCGGTACGCCTCGGCGTCATTCGTATTTTGTTTGACCAACAATGGTACATGTATGAACACAAGATCCACCATGTCGAAGACCGTATTGTCAGTCTCCAACAACCGTACATCCGCCCGATTCAACGTGGTAAGGCCAAAGCTAAAACTGAGTTCGGTGCTAAGATCGATGCCTCATTGAGCGAGGGGATCATTGATATTGAACGCTTTGGTTTCACTAACTTTAATGAGAGTAAGGATTTTGAAAAAACGCTAGATCATTATTTCGACTTGCATGGCCAATACCCTGACGAAGTACTGGCCGACACGTTGTACCGCAATCGGGATAATTTGAAAACCTGCAAAGATCTAGGCATCGCCATCTGTGGGCCAAGGCTTGGGGCGAAACCCAAGCAAGTGGACGCCAAACAGCGACGCCAAGATACCGACGCTGAAAACCGGCGAGGCGCAATCGAGCGACGCTTCGCCTTCCTGAAAGGCTCGGTAGGATTGGATCTGGTAAACACTCGCACAGCTGAATCTCTAGCCGTTAAGATCGATCAAGCCATAGTCTTGAGTAATGCGCTGACCCTCTTGAGGGTATTTGCTATACCAATTTTCATTTCAACGACCAGCGAGGGTCAGACCTATCGCTTCCAGTACAAATTTACTACCGGCACTGAGAATATGGTGGCCTAAATCAACAGCCACTACCTAGTTGATGTGGATGGAATCAAGTTCTTCGACTATGATAAGGCTGAATCTAGCGGAGCAAGCGATGCAATTTTAACGATGGGCGCTGAAAATAATGTTTGGGCTCAAGATATTAAATACTACGGCCTTAAGAGCGGCGAAAAAATTGCTATGGCAAGAATCAACATGCTTGTTTATGGTAACTATTGCGGGAAAGGAAATAACGGTAAAAAACCTATTGATGACCTAGATTCTGCATGCAAGTCTCATGACGCTTGCTACGTATGGGGTGGGAACAACAAAAAATGTAACCATAATTTTGGATTGAAGCTGTTGCCAATCATTCAACGTTCAAATGCATTATCTTATAAACACTTGGTGGCGACTACCGCCTTTAGTATTTTCTGTGGTTAAGAGGATCAGCAATATGAAATTACTGCATCGTGAAATTTTTGTTATAGGACTCCTGTGGCTACTCGTTTTAGCAGGATGTTCAGTAAAGCCATCTTCTTCGGAAAAAAGTAGGAGCTCATCTTCGAATGTAATTCATGTTGTTCACAAAGCAAAGAGTGGACATTTTATTCAAGACGTAAGTGCACCAAAATTGGAAGAAGCAATTCACAACAAAGAAACATTTGTTGCGTATTTTTCACGAGATGACTGCGATGAATGTATTTCTTCATTTCCAGTTATACTAAACTTTTCTGAACAAAAGAAAGTTCCAATATTAAACGTTGAAACAAGAAAGGAACGTAAAAATAATCGAGAATCCATCAGTCTTCTAATTAAAAAATACACCATCAAGTCTGTGCCGACACTTGTTCGATTTAAACGTGGACAAGCGGTTAAAAAACAGGTCGGGCAAATAAATGACCTAACCTTGAGGGAGCTGATGAAGAATGAAGAATGAGAAGCGAGTCCTTCTTAATCAATTGCTACTTACCATTGACTTCATTATCTTGTTTGCGATCACCTGGTATAGCAACAAGGACCATGTCCCAATTTTACTTCAGGCTATCTTCTTCGGATTACTTATATTGGCCATAGTAGCTCTACTAGCGCAGATTGTCCTCCTTAGCAAGAAATCTCAATTAGGGTGGGGCTACAGTTTCGTCAATATATTGTTTTCATTGTTCATTTTCCTTTGTATAAGTATTACCGGTCTATTCTACATCGGCTTTGTGATATCCCCGGGGTAGATATTTGACGTCGCATCATGCTCAGCACTTTGGCTAGTTAGTATAATGGGGACGAAAAACTAAATTTACAGCTTTTCTGGAATATGACTGGCTTTTAAAGTGCAAATCTGCATATGTGAACTGATTTTGATTGTCCACAAATAATCCAATTTCTCACAAGAAAAAGAAGCATCGGTTGAATTTGTCACCGGTACTTCTTTTTCTTGTATGAAATGTTCGAACATCAGAGGGTGGCACAGCTGTGGCACATTCCATCAGTATATTGTCTGATGTTGATGCGATTGAGCGTCCTAAAAGGTGTGTTGTACCGCGATTCAACGTTTTAATCATTCGAGAGAATAATTTCCCGGGAAATGTTTGCTGTCAAAAGCTTTTAGCGTGGTTTTGAAGTTCTTTGGTGGTAAGCTGTCGATATCCTGAGACAAAGTGGTGCTAGGGGGAGTTGAAATGCAAATCGGCAAACAGATTCAAATTCATCGGCAACGCCTAGGCCTGACGCAAGATAATTTGGCGGAGAAATTATTCGTGACGCGCCAAACCATTTCCAATTGGGAAAATGACCGGCATTACCCAGACATTGAAAATCTGTTGTTACTGAGTCAGTTATTTCAACTCTCCTTAGACGAATTAGTTAAAGGAGATGTCGTAGAAATGAAACACGTGGTTGATACCCGCAAATCAAATCGGGATGCAAAGCTGATGTTGGGTTTGATGCTGGCTGCGTTGCTGGCGATCGGACCGTCACTATTCTTGCCGAGGTATTGGGCTTTGGTGCCAACGGCGATACTTTGGGGATTGGCCTTTATCCCAGCTTTGCGCTTGGAAGCTTTTAAGCAAAAAGCGGATGTACACACCTACCAAGAAATCTTAGCTTATATGCGAGGCAAAGACGTCGAAACCTTGCGCAAACAACGCAATAAGCGACGTGATACTTGGGCCAAAGCCAAAGTCGTTTTGTTATTTGCAGTTGTTAGCGGTGTGATTGCATTACTGGTCAGCATGCTGTATCTTTTGTTCCTCAATTTTCAAGTCAAGTGCAACGATGATAATGAATCCTTGATAGTGGTCTAG
>NZ_AZEU01000076.1 GCF_001435035.1 Lacticaseibacillus manihotivorans DSM 13343 = JCM 12514 | reverse complement strand
GGGCGTGCGGACAAATTCCTGGACTTCGGGTATGATGTCATTATGTATTCAAATGAAGATAAACTCAGAGCAGTAAAGTTATTCCATCAATATGATCGGGCTTGGGCACATGTCCTTCGTGAATTGGGCTATCCCTCTCGAAGCGCACTGAAGCTGTGGGTTAGGCAGTATGCCAAAGATCCGCATGTATTTGAAATCCGTAACCGTGGCAAGTACTCAAAAGAGCAACAAACAACTGCCGTCAATTATTATTTCGAACATGGCCGTAGTAGCGCTCGTGCGGTAAGAACTCTCGGATTTCCTTCACGTTCACTGCTGGATCTGTGGGTACGTAAGGATTCTCGATTTGCTTCAGTGCAGCCGGTTGCTTCAGACCAAGTACACCACCCAACAAAAACTAAGCATACATTACCGAAGACTGCCCCAATGCGGATTGCTAAGCTGGAGAAGGCTCACTCAGATAAACTTGAATTAAATGCCTCTACGGAGAAGCTATCGTCGCTGTCGCATGATGAGCTTCTTCACCGTGCTCAAGATTTGGAACTTCAAAATGACATTCTCCTACAGGTAAACGCCCTCTTGAAAAAAGATCTGGGCATCGATCATCTCAACCTCACGAATCGGGAAAAGACTCACGTGATTGATGCCCTACGCGATAAGTATGCGTTGAAGACGTTGTTAACGGCACTGGGGCTTTCAAAGAGTAGCTATTTCTATCAGGTCGAAGCTAGCGCCAAAGGCGACAAATACGCCTCCGTGCGACCACTCCTGCATATCATCTTCAAGCAAAGTTATGAGAGCTACGGCTATCGCCGAATGCAAGATGAGCTTAAGGATGAAGGCATTCAACTTTCGGAGAAAGTAATCCGGCGGTTGATGGTTGAAGAAGGACTGGTTGTCACCATCACTCGCTGTCGTAAATACAGCTCTTACGCCGGTGAAATTACACCGGCTGTGCCCAACGTATTAGATCGAGACTTCAGCGCGAAGACCCCAAATCAGAAACTGGTGACAGACATCACAGAATTCTCAATTCAGGCTGGAAAGGTCTATCTATCACCGCTTATTGATTGCTTTGACGGGCAGATTACCAGCTGGAGAATTGGGACTAGCCCAAATGCCGAACTAGTCAACACAATGCTTGAATCGGCGGCACAAGCATTACCCGCACACGCAAAACCTACCGTTCATTCAGACCGTGGGGCTCACTATCGCTGGCCGGGATGGATTGAGTTAATGGATAAGTATGGCTTCATTCGTTCCATGTCGAAGAAGGGTTGCACGCCAGATAATGCTCAAGCCGAGAGCTTCTTTGGTCACCTGAAGACAGAGTTCTTTTACAACCGGAGTTGGATTGGAATATCGCTCCAAGACTTCATTCAGGAACTAGATCGCTACATCGAGTGGTATAACACCAAGAGAAGAAAAAAAGTTTTAGGAGGAAAGAGCCCCC
>NZ_AZEU01000075.1 GCF_001435035.1 Lacticaseibacillus manihotivorans DSM 13343 = JCM 12514 | reverse complement strand
AGTAAAATTCAATACCAGTTTCTTCTGTGATCTCAACGTGTTTAGCGAATTCTTTGCCACGATCTGGTGTGATGGTTTTAACGTCCTTGATAGGGAGCTTAGCTGTCAAAGCCAGGACAATCTGGGCTACTTCAGCTGATTTCTTTTTGTCTGCTTTTCCAATCAAGCAGAACCTGGAGTAGCGGTCAACCATTGTGACTGCACAAGCCTTACCAGTTTTTCCGGCAACCGTATCCAGTTCCCAATGACCAATTTCAGTACGGTCATCGGCGGCCAAAGGTCGCTCATGAATGGTGTTACTGATCTGAATCTTGCCCCGGCGTTCAATGTGGCCTTTAGTATGTCTAGTCTTACCGCGATGCCTGAGTTTTCGGACTGCACCGCGATTGCCGTGAGATAAGCCTGTTTCGTTGAAGTCCCCACGGTAAATAGCCCGATAGATCGTATTGTAACTCACTTGATAACTAGATTTTTCATGTTTCAAGCGTTGA
>NZ_AZEU01000074.1 GCF_001435035.1 Lacticaseibacillus manihotivorans DSM 13343 = JCM 12514 | reverse complement strand
CAGACCGGCCAGATGCGATTTCATGTCCCAAATACCGAGGTGAATAATCCAGGATACCAAATCTTATCAACAAACCCAAGGCCAACCGTTGATCATTCGTCGAGCACAGGCAACAGCGTATATTCTCGACCATGTTAAAATCAGCATTCGTGATGGTGAGCTGTTGGTGGGCAACCGCACAGTCCGTCCGCGTAGTGGGATTTTGTCCCCAGAAATGGATCCCTATTGGATCATGGATGAAATTGATACCATTGATACGCGGCCGCAAGATCAATTTGTTTTTACCGAAGCTGATAAAGCCACTTATCGTAATGTCTTACTACCTTATTGGCAAGGACGTTCGATGAAAGATTTTATCAATGCTAAAATGACGCCAGAAGTGAAAGGCGCATTGGCTGATCGCGTGATCAAGCTAAGCAGGAGCAACAACCGGATAATGATTTCTTTAAAGCAGCCTTGATCGTGTTCGAAGCGATGCAGCGGCATTTTCAACGTTATGCTGATCTAGCGCGTGAGATGATTCCTGCTGCGCCAGGTTATCGTCAATTGGAACTGGCCGAAATTGCTGAAATGTGTGAACGCCTGGAAACTAAAGCGCCGACGACTTTTTATGAAGCCTTACAACTGTTGTGGATGACTAGTATTATCGGGCAATTCGAGTCCAACGCCTCATCGCTTTCATTAGGACGGATGGATCAGTATTTAGGTGACTTTTATCAAGCGGCTTTGGATGATCCTGAAGTGCCAGCAAGTTTTTTGCATGAAGTACTCGGCGACTTTTATTTGAAAACCAATGATGTGGTGTTGTTACGTAGTGCTGAATCTGCAAAGTGTTTTGCTGGTTTTCCAACTGGCTACACGGTATCACTCGGTGGCTACGACAAGTACGGTCAATATTCAGTCAACGCGTTATCCAATGAAATGTTGGACATTTATCACGAGATTCAGTTGCCACAACCCAATTTATCAGTGCGGATCAATGAACAGATTCCGCGTCGATTCTTGAATAAAACTTGTGAAACCATTCGCTTAGGCACTGGGATCCCGATGATTTTTAATGACGAAGTTTGCATTCCGGGTTTTTTGAGCAAAGGCGTGTCGCTCGATGATGCCCGGGATTACGGTGTCGTGGGTTGCGTTGAAACCACGATTCCAGGGCGGACTTATGGTTTACATGATATCGCCTTGTTCAATTTGATGCGGGTGATGGAAATGGCCATTGATGATTTGAAAGATGATCCTGAAGTGACCTATGCGAAACTGCGTCAGCATATCCTCGATAAAATCGATCATTACGTCAAAATCGTCACTACTGGCTCGGACATCGTTGATCTCGGCCACCGCAACTTTGCACCGATCCCATTTTTGTCGGCATTAGTTGAAGATTGTATTCAAAATGGTAAAGATGTGACACAAGGTGGGGCGCGTTACAACTTCTCTGGGGTACAAGGAATTGGCGAACCGAACCTGGCAGATTCATTGTATGTCATCAAAAAAGCCGTGTTTGAAAATCACGAGTTGACATTTAAGAACTTAGTTGAGGTGTTGCAATCGAATTATGCCGGAGCAGATGGCGAAGCTTTGCGTCAGCATTTGATCCATGACTTTGATAAATATGGAAATGATAATGCGGAATTGGACATGGAATGTGCGAAGATCTTCCGGCATTTTGCCTTGGAATTAGGTAAATACCACAATATTCGCGGCGGGGAGTTTAACGCGGGTGCTTATACGGTTTCCGCCCACATTCCATTAGGCGAAGATGTCGGGGCTACTCCTGATGGCCGCAAAGCCCATGAACAGTTAGCTGATGGCGGTTTGTCGCCAATGGTCGGACGTGATCACTTAGGCCCGACAGCCGTGCTGAAGTCGGTCAGCAAAATCGATAATACGTTGGCGGTCAACGGGAGTTTGCTCAATGTGAAGTTCTCACCGGCAACCTTGAAAGGCGATAACGGCATCAAGAAGTTTGCAGATTTCTTGATGGCGTTCACCCAACTGAAGATCCGTCACGTGCAATTCAATGTGCAATCACGCGAGACCTTGTTGGATGCTCAAAAACATCCAGAAAACTATGCGGGCTTGGTTGTCCGTGTGGCTGGATATTCTGCCTTTTTCGTCGACTTGAATAAACATATTCAAGACGATATTATCGCCCGGGCAGAACACACGTTATAGGAGGCAGTCAAATGACTCAAGGCTTAGTCTTCAACATTCAACGTTATTCAATTCATGATGGCCCTGGCATTCGCACCATTGTGTTTTTGCAAGGTTGTCCGTTGCACTGTCCATGGTGTAGCAATCCGGAATCTCAAGGGGCAGTGCGACCGCTGACTTGGGTGAAAAATGGCGTAGAAGAAACGATCACGCATTGGATGACAGTCAATCAGGTATTGGATGAAATTGAAAAAGATGACGTGTTTTACCGCACATCAGGTGGTGGCGTCACGTTGTCAGGTGGGGAATGCCTGGTGCAAGCTGATTTTTCTGCTGAGTTGTTAAAAGCAGTCCATGCGCTTGGCATTAACACGGCGATTGAAACCACTGGTGCCGTTCCGATGCGTTCGGTGCAAAAGGTGTTGCCTTATGTCGATCAAGCCTTGTTTGATTTGAAGATCATGGATCCAATCCGCGCTCGTGATGTGATTGGGGACAATGTGGCGATGGTCAAGGCTAGTTTTGAAGCCTTCTTGCAAGCAGATCATGTTAAAGTGACACCGCGAATTCCTTTGATCCCAGGCTACACCACCATTCCTGAGAACTTGCAGCAAATTGTTGAATACGTTCAGTCTGTGGGCGTACCTGAAGTGCACATTCTGCCTTTTCATCAATACGGTAGCCAGAAATATAAGTATTTGAAGCGTGATTATCAACTCGAAAATACACCATTGCTGACTACTGAGGAAGTGGATACCATTCACACGCTGTTTGAATCTCAGGGCATTCGGGCTGTGGTCAGTGGATTGGAATAAAGTGATGAGGACCGTTCTTGGTTGAAAGAGCGGTTCTATTTTTATGGCAAAATTCAAGTTTTTCAGTTTTACACAGTTGTGCAAAAGCCCGGATACTGCATTTTCATGAATACAAAGAAAGCCCATAATGGCGGCACTTTTATCGTAAAGCGCTTACATTTATGGCTCGGATAGGGTTGTGTGTCACAATCGCAGTCGCTTAAGCTTAAATCATCAACAAGTGATAAGGAGGAATTCACTCATGACTGAGGTACTATCTTCAGCAATTATTGATTTAAATGTCTCTGCAAATAATAAAGACGAGGTATTCTCGCGTTTAACAACGTTACTTAACCGTGATGGGCGATTGAATGATCCCGACGCATATTTACAAAATGTCAAAGATCGAGAAGCCCTGACCACCACTGGTATCGGATTTGGCATTGCAATTCCTCATGGGAAAACAGACGCGGTCAATTCAGTTTCTGTGGCGATTGCTAAACTCCAGCAGCCGATTGATTGGGACGCAATGGATGGCAATCCAGTTGATATGGTTTTTCAATTAGTAGTCCCTGCAGCGAGTCAAGGAGATGCCCATCTAAAACTACTAGCGGCGTTATCGCGTCAATTGATTCACGCAGATTTTCGCAACGAGATCAAACAAGCAACAAGCACAGATGAAGTAATTGCTTTAATTGGTAATACGATTAATCAAACTTTGGAGGTATCATCATGAAAATTATCGCAGTAACAGCCTGCCCATCAGGGGTTGCGCATACGTACATGGCAGCAGAAAGCTTAAAGGTTGCAGCAGAGGAATCCAAAGTTTGTGAAAGCTGCTTTGTGGAAACGCAAGGTCAAATTGGGATTGAAGATGCTTTGAGTCCGACACAAATTCAGGCGGCTGATGTGGTGATTTTAACCAATGATATTGGGATTAAGAATGAAGAACGTTTTAAAGGCAAACCTGTCTTACGGGTACATGCAGGCGATTTAATCAATAAATCACCGATCATTATTGAAAAGTTGGCACAGAAGTTAGCTTGATCAGGAGGAAATACCATGAGCGGACTAAAAGACCTACTAAAAGATACCCGGACGCATTTGATGACCGGTGTTTCGTATATGATTCCGTTTGTTGTTGCTGGTGGGATTTTGTTAGCTTTAAGTGTTTTATTATCGGGAAAATCTGCAGTTCCTTCTACTGGTATGCTTGGAGATCTTTCTCAAATCGGGACGACGGGATTAGGGTTGATGGTACCAATCTTATCTGGGTACATTGCTTATTCAATGGTTGACCGACCCGGGTTGGCTCCAGGTGTAATTGGTGGCTTGCTTTCAGCGAATATCGGTGCTGGTTTTATCGGCGGAATTCTGTCCGGGCTGTTAGCTGGGATCGTGGTGTTTTATCTTAAAAAGATCAAAGTCACCAAAAATTTGCAATCAATCATGCCGATTCTGGTTATCCCGTTATTAAGTACCTTGGTTGTCGGTGGCATTATGGTATGGGGAATTGGTAAACCGATTGCTGGGTTGATGAGCGTCTTAACGAAATGGTTATCTGGCCTCGGCACTGGCAATACAATTGTCTTGGGTTTGATTCTTGGCGCAATGATTGGTTCTGATATGGGCGGTCCAGTCAACAAAGTGGCATTTTCTTTTGGCTCAGCTTTAGTCGGAACAATTGATAAAGCGACAGGCTTGCCAAGTCACACTGCGATGTTGATCATGGCCGGGATCGGCGTTGCCATCTGCGTGCCACCGTTGGCTATGGGGCTGGCAACTTTGATTGCCCCAAAGAAGTTCACTCCCGAAGAAAAAGACTCAGGCAAAGCCGCCTTGGTGATGGGAATGGTTGGCATTACTGAAGGGGGCGATTCCATTTGCAGCATCCGACCCCTTCGTACAATACCCCTTAGGGTTGACACTTTAAATAATAAAAGTGTCATCTCTAGGGGGTGTTTTGAATAGGAACATATTCAACGACGGAAAAATTAAGGTTACTCAGTAATTACCAAGATTCAGGCTACTCACTCGGGGTATACGCGGATTATCACCAGGTGCGGACCTCTAGCCTTAACA
>NZ_AZEU01000073.1:6113-17074 GCF_001435035.1 Lacticaseibacillus manihotivorans DSM 13343 = JCM 12514 | reverse complement strand
TATGAGTCCTTTTTCTTGCACTTATCATCTTGCACTTAAATTGTAAATCAAAGACCAAAATATTAAACCAAAAATCGAGCCTGTCGTCATGATGACAGGCTCGATTTTTGATTTTATTTGGCTTGATTTTGAGCCTGCAACATCGCCAGCACTTGATCATAAACTGGGGATTTCAAATAATTGGTCACCCCTAAAATCCTGATCTCACCTGGCACTTGATCGTGAACCATGGACACCAAATCCTCACGCGCGATAAACAACGCGTTTTGATCTGGAGTCAAAGCTGAAATCGGTTCAGCGACGACGCTCACCGTGATGTCATTAAGCGGCTTTAACTTCGCTTGTAAAATCGCCACCGCCATTTGCGGCGTGCCTATGCCTTGCGTACCCGTGATAATAATTTTGCGGATCGCATGTTGAATATGTTGGGTGGCATTCACTTCGCTTTGCGGTTGATGGCTTCTCAGTAACACGACGCTGGCCACACCAAACGACACCACCGCAGCTAACCCAACGCCAGCCAATACCGCTAAGAAATTGCCAATACCTTGTGGCGTCAATAATAAAATCGAAATGATTGAACCAGGAGAAGCCACCGAGGTCAATCCGGCACCTAACGTTGAAAAGGTGAATGTCCCCGTGACCCCACCAGCGCTCGCCGCTAAGATCAAGGCTGGCTGACTTAAAACATATGGGAAATAGATTTCATGAATCCCACCGAAAAATTCGATGATCGCCGCATTGCCGGCAGACTTTTGCGAATGGCCATGGCCAAAGTAGTGAAACGCCAACAAAATGCCAAGCCCAGGTCCCGGATTGGTTTCCACCAAAAACAAAATGGATCGGCCGACTTGATCGGCAGCTTGCGTGCCCAAAGGCGTCAAAATGCCATGATTCAACGCATTGTTCAAAAACAGCACTTTTGCCGGTTCAATGATCAAGTTCGCCAGTGGCAACAAATGCCAACAGATCAAGCTTGCCACCCCACTGGCCAACAAGTTCGCCCCAGCATCTACAACTGGTGCTAACCCATAATAACTGACCAAGGCCAACAGGATGCCTAAGATCCCTGCTGAAAAATTGTTGACTAACATTTCAAACCCTTGTTTGACATGCGGCCTTAACCAATCATCGACTGTATTGACTGCCCAACCAGCTAGTGGTCCAGCGATCATGGCCCCTAAAATCGCGGCTGATTGCGCCGTGGCAATGACCCCCATCGCGGTGATGGCAGCCACTACCCCTCCGCGATGCCCGCCAACATTACTGCCACCAGTAAAAGCTAACAACATCGGGATCAAATAAGCCTGGCTCAATGACACCACGCGATAAATCTCAGCGTTTGGCCACCAGCCATGTGGGGCGCACACTGCCGCTAATAAGCCACATGCGATAAACGCGGCAATATTGGGCATCACCATATCGGTCAACACCGTGCCGACCTTAGTGACTTTTTGTCGAATTGAAGTGGTCATGTTCACACCTCCACGCCTGATTACACCGCATTCACATCGATCAGTTGCGGTCGGCCAAAGTAATAGCCTTGCATAATATCAGGCTGATAATTTTGGGCAATTTTTAAATCGACTTTGTTCTCAAAGCCTTCAATGGCAAAAAAGACACCAGCTAACTGGGCTTGTTCGCGCCAAAATTGTAATAATGGCGACACCAGCGTGATGAAGTCTTTTTTGTCGTGAAAATTTTGCAAGGCAAATTTATATTCTTGCACATAAGGCGACAAGGCTTGCACCAATGACAATTGGTTGTCGCCTGTGCCCACATCATCGATGCACACCCACAAGCCTGCTTCTTGATAGGTCCGCGCCGCTGAAACCAAGGCCGCTTGCGCCACGCCATAAGGGCGCTCGGTCAACTCCACGCATAATTGCATATCTGGCAGTTGGGCTTGTAATTGCGGCAACGTTTCCAAATAATCAGCACGAGCAAACTCTGGTTGATCCAAATTGATCGACAGCATTTGCGTTTCTTTGCTGACGGCTTTGACGGTTTGGGCCAGTAAGATGGCAATATCTTCAGCGTTAAAGCGGCCAAAATTTTGCGGGAAAGTCCATTGATCCGCGATTTTTTCACGCAAAAACAATTCATAAGCGAACCGTTCATCTTGCGCATACTTTGGTTGGCCCCAAAATCGGATCATGGCACTCCCCCCTTTTCCCCTTATCATATCATAACGAAATCATAAAGGGCGTTAAAAGAAAAATTGATTAAACCGTTTTCATCAGCTACACTTAAGGTTCAGGAATTTCGGAAAAATCCATCAAATGAACGGAGGTGCCTGATGCATATTTCAGCTTTTGGCGTGCGCGGCGATGAAGTCCCTTACTTTCAAGCTTGGGCGGCGCGCACCGAAAACCAAGTCGACTTATATGGGGATTACCTCAATGTCGACACTTGCCAACTCGCGGCTGACGCGGATGCCGTCACATGCTTTCAAACCGTTCCTTACCCCGCTGAGTTATTCAAAAAGCTACCCGTCCCCTATTTAGCATTGCGTAACGCTGGCTTCGAAAATGTCGATTTAGCTGCGGCACGAGAACATCATGTGCGCGTCAGCTATGTGCCGGCTTATTCCCCTAGTGCGATCGCTGAGTTTGCCATTATGAGCATGTTAGCATTATTGCGGCAAAACGGTCCCGTGCAAACCGCTTTGCATGATCATGACTACCGCTTGGCAAAAACCTTTATGGGCCGCGAACTAGGGGCTTGCACTGTGGGCGTGATCGGAACTGGACATATCGGCCAAGCGGTGATCAAAATTTTAAACGGGTTTGGGGCGCGGGTATTGATCACAGATGCGCATTTGCCTAAAGATCCCAGCTTAGCCTACACCCCAGTCCCTTTGCCGCAATTACTCGCGCAAAGCGATATCATCACCTTGCATATTCCCGGCGATCCAAGCAATCATCATTTACTCAATGATGAAGCGTTTCGCTTGATGAAACCCGGGGCCTTGATCATCAACACCGCCCGGCCGAATGTGTTAGATACCAAGGCACTGCTGCATCATTTGCGTTCTGGCAAACTCGGTGGGGTCGCGATCGATACGTTTGAACATGAAGCAGACGACTTGTTGCAACTGGCAGAAGATCATGACTTCAACGACCCATTGTGGGAAGAACTGCTCAGTATGCCAAATGTCTTATTGTCCCCACATATCGCCTATTATACCGATGTCGCTGTGCGCAACATGGTTGAACAAGCTTTGGACAGCTTGGTCGCTTTTGATGCTGGGCAGCCAGTCGCCACCGAACTGACTTAAATCAAACGTGGCTGAGACATAAAGCGAACTTAGCATAGAGTAGAAGGCGCCTGACGAGTAAATCCCGAACTTAGGATTTGCTTGGCAGGCGCCTTCTACGCAAATGCGTTGCTTTATGGCTCGTACAATCTTGTAATTGTCGGGTTTATTTTGTTGCCTTTAATGATGTCTTGGTCTCGTTTGATTTAAAACGTGACTGGGATCGTTTCATCTGGAACTTCTAAGCTAGGTTTGCCAAAGTAATAGCCTTGCACATACAAAACGCCAAGTTCGCGAGCTAATTCAAGGTCAGCTTCATTTTCCACCCCTTCAAGCACGAAGGTCAAATGATGAGCTTGCGCGACTTTCACCCAAAAAGCGGCCCGTTGCTTCAATTGTTCAGCACTGGTTTGTTTGCGTAAGTTTTGCATCGCAAATTTAACGTTATTCACATAGCCCAGCACTTCTTGAACCAATTCAAAGCTATTGTCAGAGCCGACATCATCGATCATTAACTTCACGCCAGCGGCTCGATATAAGGCACTGATCCGCCGCGTGGTGGCAGAATCGCTGAGATGCGTGATTTCAACATTTAAATGAGCTGGGCCCACGCTACTTTCAACAAACTGCGTCATCGCCGTGGCAAAGTCCAAATCGTTGAATTGATTAGCGGTTAAGTTGATATTCATAGTGGTGGCGCCAGTGCGCTGCATAAATTCTTGGATCAGAGAAATTTGCATCCAAGCTGGTAATTCAAAGGTATCCGGTAAGATCCAACGTTTTTGCAACGGGTCATAAGTACGCAGTAACAATTCATTGGAGCGTCGAATATGACCAGACGCATTGATTTCATACACGCCTTGGGCAAAGAAGCGGTAATCATCCACGTGTCTGACCACTTTATCATTGCCAGAGGCGCGCTTACCATCGACAGTCACGATATCACGGCCTGCGCGCTTGGAAATAGACAAGCTATCGTCGGCACGTTTGTACAGATCATTGGTATCTTCATCGCTTGGTTGCAAAGCCGTGACGCCACCAGACATGGTTAAAGCAATGCCGTGCCCTTCAAACTCAAAATCGCCTTTACGCACTGCTTGCCAACAAGTCTCGATCAAGGTTTTGACGACATCAGGCGTCGCGTTTGGGAAGACCAAATTGAGTTCTTCGCCAGTCGTGGCATAAACGCGATGGTCGATGCCACTGTCTTGCAGGACTTTGGTCAAGCGCTGCTCCACTTGGATCAACACGGCGTTGCCAGCTAAATGCCCATATTGATCATTGATTTGACGAAAATGATCTAAATCAAACGTCACAAATGTCAGGGGCTTGTGCAAACTTTGCGCTTGCTTGACTAATTCAGTGAGCTCTTTTTGCTGTGCCGCATAGCGCGTGTCAGCGTCTTGATCGTGATAGGCCAATTCTTGTAAGCGTCGATTAGCAGCTTCAATTTGCGATTGCCGGCCCCAATAGCCTAAAACAAAAGCTAACATCAAGCCAAACAACAGCACATTTTCAACGCGCAACGCCCAAGTCATCGGCATATTGGCGGAAACTCGCGGCGTGCTCAACCAAAACAAGGCCCCATACCCAAAAGCAGTGGGGACGCCAACGGCCCAATTGGTCAAAAATAATTCCCCATGGCGATGCATCACCCAAAGCAAAGCGCCAAAAGCCACCATGGCCATCAAGGTGATCGGCGCCAAAAAGTTGCTTTGATGATGCGACCACCACAACAAAGCGATCGCAATGGCTTGTGCCGCCACTTCAACGTGATTGAAGCCTTCAAATAACAGCGGTGTCACCAGCATAAATAAAGCCAAATTATGGTAGATAATGATATTTTGGCTCTCGGGTTGGATCATCACCACAAAGTGTACAAATAAACCGGCCGCGATGGCTAATCCCATTAAATAAGTGCGGCGGTGTTGGTGTTGCTCAAAAACTTGGCTGTAAACCCGCTGGAAATACTGAATAAAACCGATACTAAAAAAACTCAAGGTCAGCAAACGCACCAGCAGTAATGGCACATCAGCGAAAAATTCTTCAAACATACGTGTTCTCCCAAGCAATATTACGTTTATTATAGGCCATTTAATATTGTTCGGGTAGGCAAAATGCATTGTGATAGTCAAAAATCATGCGTGATGCAAAATTATCACGTAAAAAGAAAGCGAGACATCATTCCGAATTTCAGCATAGTCGCGTTCCATAAAGCAACGCCCAGAAATACAAGCGCCTCTACACCGCGATTAAAGAGCAAATCGTGATGTAGAGGCGCTTGTATTATGGGCTAAGACCGCTTTATGTCTCAGCCTCTCATCGCTTAACTGACGATCACTGCCATCCCCACTTTGGCATGCGTGAAGATCCATTGGGCATCTGGTACACTCAAGCGCACACAACCATGAGAGCCTGGCTCTTTTCCAAGTTTATCCGCTTCAGCCTCAATGTAATTACCTTTGGCGTCAGTCGGTACCGAATGGAATAAGTATTTACCGTGGTCCAACCAGCTGGTGTAGTAATTGGCCCCCATCATTTCTCGGCCATTGAAAAAGTGCGTCCCGCGTTCGGCTTGAATCGCGTAATGTCCAGTCGGCGTGGTGTTGTCAATGCCAGTCGATGCGTACATGGTGTACAAGGTTTTCCCATCAGCCTTCAGGTACACGCGCTGTTTGGCCAGGCTGACGACAAATTCCAAATTGGGATGCTTGGCGACATCGGGATAAGGTTTATTTTCAGATGGTTTGCGCCAGTTGATGTCAAGGTTTTTTTTGACGGTAGTCACTTTTTTAGTTTTCACTTTGGCCTTTTTCACAGCGCGCGCTTTGGCTTCAACTTGTTGGAGGTGTTGAGTCGCGGCGGCAGTTTGGGCGTTCAAAACCAATTTGCGGGCGCCGAATAAGGCGATCAAAATCACAAAGACCGCCGGCACGAACCATTTAAAATACTGCCACTTCATGCGCAAACCCGCTCACCTCTTTTTCTTTACTGTACTCAATGCATCCGTTTTCTGCAACTGAAATCATCATGATTCGCAATTAAGATGCTGATATGCCAAAAAGCGAATGTTACAAAATGGTTGCGCCGAGCTGATTGCGTTAAACTATGCATATATGTTGTAAAAGGAGTGTGGGATCATGAAGGCAACTGAAAATTCACGCGCGACTTACGCCCAAAGCCAACCTGATGCAGTTTTAGATCAGTTACATACGACCAAAGCGGGGTTGAGCCAAACGGAAGCCACCAAGCGCCTGGCGCAATACGGCCAAAACTCGATCACCAAGGCCGCTGAATCATCGCAATTAAAAGTTTTCTTGAAAAACTTTATCAGTTTAATGGCCATTTTACTGTGGGTTTCTGGCGCCATCGCGATTTTAGGCGGGACCTTGGAGCTGGGGATCGCCATTTGGCTGGTGAATGTGATCAATGGGTGTTTCTCATTTTGGCAAGAACACCAAGCAAAAAAAGCCACTGATTCCTTGATGGCGATGTTGCCGACGTATACGCAAGTCTATCGCGACGGCAAGCGCCAACAGATCAATGCCGTCGACTTGGTGCCAGGTGATGTGTTCACGTTGCAAGCCGGCAATGCCGTACCAGTCGACGCGCGCTTACTTGAAGCCACTTCAATGCAAGTCGATCAAAGCGCGTTGACTGGCGAATCCGTGCCTGAATCTAAATACATCCGCTATGATGCTGGCGAAGGTGAATTTGCCGAGAGTAACTTGGTTTACGCCGGCACCACAGTAGGCGCAGGGACTGGGTTAGCAGTTTGTTATGCGACTGGGATGCACACCGAATTTGGGAAAATCGCCAGTCTCACCCAACAACAAACCAAAGTCTTATCCCCTTTGCAAAAAGAACTCGACCGTTTGACCAAGCAGATCTCAATGATCGCCATTGCCATCGGCTTAGCGTTCTTCGTCGCCGCGATTTTCTTTGTGCATTATCCGATCGCTAAATCCTTTATCTTTGCCTTAGGGATGATCGTCGCCTTTATTCCAGAAGGTTTACTGCCAACGGTGACACTATCGTTAGCCCATGGGGTTCAGCGCATGGCCAAGAAACATGCCTTAGTCAAAGACCTCAACTCAGTGGAAACCTTAGGCGAAACCACGGTGATCTGCTCAGATAAAACTGGGACGTTGACGCAAAACCAGATGACGGTCAACCACATTTGGACGTTAGCGCATCATTATGACGTCACCGGCCAAGGCTACGTCAACAATGGTGAGATCCAACTCGATGGTCAAACTGTCGACTACCAAAAAGATCCTGACTTAGACAAATTGTTACGTGTGGCGGCGTTAAACAACGACACCACAGTGCAAATGGCCGATGGCAAGCCAAAGATTTTAGGCACGCCAACGGAAGCTGCCCTTGTGATCATGGCCCAAAAAGCCAAGTTTGATATCGACCACGCCGAAAAAGCGACGCCACGCTTGAAAGAATTTCCTTTTGATTCCGATCGCAAACGCATGGGCACCGTGCATCAACATGATGACCACACCTTGTCCGCTTGTGTCAAAGGCAGCTTGTCGGACTTGTTGCCACAATGTACCACGGTACAAGTCAACGGCGTGGTGCGGCCGATCACCGATGACGACCGGGAAAAAATCAACGCCGCCAACACCAAATATGCCGCGATGGGCTTGCGGAGTTTAGCCATCGCTTATCGTGAAATCCCCTTGCAAAAAGATTTGCAAAGTCAATTGGATGCCTTAACGATTGAAAACACCGAAAATCAATTGACCTTTGTCGGCTTGACGGTCATGGCTGACCCGCCGCGTCCAGAAATCTTTGACGCCGTGGCGAAGTGCCACGCTGCCAACATTAAAATCATCATGGTCACCGGTGATTCCACATTGACTGCTAAGTCCATCGCCGTGAAAATCGGCTTGACCTCAGACAAAGCGCGCGTGGTCACTGGGACCGAACTCGACGCCATGAGCGAACCGGAATTACAAGAAGCCTTGCGTGGGGAAATCATTTTCGCTCGGGTCGCGCCGGAACAAAAGTACAAAATCGTCTCCACGTTGCAAGAAAATGGTGAAATCGTCGCCTCCACTGGTGATGGGGTCAATGATGCCCCAGCGTTGAAGAAAGCTGATATCGGGGTGGCCATGGGTGTCACCGGGACGGATGTGGCCAAAGATGCTGCGGATATGATCTTAACGGATGATAACTTTGCATCGATCGTCGCCGCGATTGAAGAAGGCCGCACCGTTTACGCCAACTTGCAAAAGTTCTTAACTTATATCTTGACGTCAAATGTCCCAGAAGCGATCCCAAGTGTCTTGTTCCTGTTTTCTCGCGGCTTGATTCCACTGCCGATGACCGTCATGCAGATCTTAACGGTTGATTTAGGCACAGACATGTTGCCAGCATTAGGATTAGGCGCTGAACAAGCTGAACCCGGCATCATGAACCAGCCACCACGCAAGCGCACCGCTCACTTGATGAATAAGCATGTGGTGATGAAAGCCTTCGCGTGGTACGGCTTATTGGCCAGTGCAATTTCGACTTTCGCCTACTTCTTTGTCAACTGGCAAAACGGCTGGCCACAAGTCGCCTTGTTCTCAAATGGCAATGGCTATGCCCGGGCAACGACGATGGTCTTAGGTGCGATCGTCTTCTTCCAAATCGCCAATGCCTTGAACTGCCGGACACAATTTGCCTCGGTCATCAAAGCTGGCATTTTCTCCAACAAACGGATTTGGTATGGGATCATTTTTGAAGTGTTGTTGCTGATTGTCTTAACGGTGGTGCCATTCTTCCAAGGACTGTTCAACACCACGGTTTTACAAGCTAGTGACTGGATCTTCTTGGCGATCATTCCAATTCCGGTATTCTTGATCGAAGAAGCCCGCAAAGCTTGGACGCGCCACAACATGGCGGCTAAGTAATTCACAAAAAGTAACCCTTGAGTTGGTCATTCGGTCGACTCAAGGGTTACTTTTTTTAGGCGCGTTTGCGGTTAGGGGTACTCACCACTTGTTTATCTTGCCATAAGCTCATTAACACGGCATACAACTCACCGAAGCGCTCGGCAGTTGGGTGTTCCGGCCAGTTGAACACATTCGGTTGGGTTTTGGCTTCTAAAGCAGCGGCTTGGATCACCAAGTCAGCACTTTGCGGATCAACGGTTGGCGCGAGTAGCTCGACAATCGCTTGTTGTTTTAACATCGCCACCAAATCAATATCGGCCAATCCGCTTTGATCTAAGGTCAACAACACCTTCACTGGCTGTTGCGGCCGAAAACTGGCTTTGAACAGGCGCAGGTTTTGTTCAAAATTGTCACTGAGCAAATCGATCACATCGATAAAATTCTCCAAGTGTTGCGATAACACCACTTGTGTCAAGGTTTGACGAATGATGCGGGAATAATGTGGATCTTTCACATGTGCCTCTAACTCATCATGGAACGTGTAAGCCACTAACTGATTGAAATCGACGCCTAACGTCAATACTGATGCGCTCACCGCTAACAAGTTGGCTTGCATCAATTGTTTTTCCGCCGGCGTCAATGGGCGCTCCCAAGCCGGAAAGGCCGACACAAAGCCTTTGGTCAATTGGTATACATCTGGGGCATACCGTCTGAAGCGTTCAATGTACACCTGCATTTGCGCGTCGTCAGACACCATAAAGTTCGGTTGCAAATGCATCAGGAAAAAGGCGAAGCTGGCTTCTCCCATCACTTGCAAACGGGTCATCGGCGGTAATTCAAAATCGCGCACATGGCCATGACCTAAAGCCAGATCCAAACTCGGTAGCGGATAATCCAACACCACTTTCGCCCGATCATAAGTCAAAATGTGGCCAGACTTCATGCGTTGCAAGCTGATGGCCAAATAATACATCGAAATTTCTTCAGCAGTCGCGTTAGGGATCTCACAATCAAGCGTTTGATAAACCCGATGGACCACTTGTTTGGCCGTGGTACGGGTAATATTTTTAAACGGCCAAGCGACGCCTGCAGTCGCCTGCCAAAACATCGTGGTGAAAAACAGGCGCAAATGCGCTTCATCGCCGACAAAGTTGAGGTGTTCTGGGATCATTTTGACCCCAAACACCTGGGCTAAATCGCGCAACGGATGCAAATGCCGCATCACGGTCATCCGCGAAAGATGCATCGGCGCGACAAAATCATCAAAACGCATGTGATGGTTGGACAGCGCCGCTTGCATAAATTGATAAGGGCTAGTTTGCGTGATCATTTCATAACGCAAACGCGCATCAGACAGATTAAATAGCGTGGTCAAATCGGCATGCGGGTCGCCAACGATGCGTTGCAACACGCCTAATAAATCGTTGTAAATGTTGTAGATGCTACCGTAGTTGCGACCAGTGGCGTGTGCGACTTGCCGCAAGTTGACTTCAGTGACAAAGGCGACGCCGTCTTTTTCAGCGGCGAGGCGTTCTTCCACCGACATTTGGGCGAGTCGCAATTGGCGAATCGTGGTAAATAAGTTGAGTCGATCCAGTGCAGATGAGGATAAAAACAAGTCCCCACTTTGTTTTTGCATCATAGGCATGGGTCACACCTCCTTCCAAAGTTATCATCTCCTTTATTATATTGGTGACTAGACGCCACATCGGTCAGGATATATAAAAATAATTTGTTTCGTTTGCCAGAGACTCACGCTGCCCGGCAACGCTAGTGTTTCATGCAGCCATCTGGTGCCAGTGGTCTAACTC
>NZ_AZEU01000073.1:0-6060 GCF_001435035.1 Lacticaseibacillus manihotivorans DSM 13343 = JCM 12514 | reverse complement strand
GGCCGAGCTAACTTTCAATATTCGCGTTGCTCATATTAAAAGTGGATCTCGACCTGCGGAACGCAATGCCTTTAGCGGGCACCACCAACTGCGTTCTCACTATGTATCGACGGCCAGCTTCCGTCCCAGTTTCAAATCACTTCCACTTCATTAGGCCACTGGCACCTGATAGCTACGAAACACGTCATGCCAACGTTGATGCCACATTCAATATAATCGATGATGCCGTAATGTGAGCGTATTTAATCTGTAAGCTTGTGATATCAACCGAGAAAGTTTGTGAACGGAAGCGACTTGGCAGAACGGAGGAAAACTGGACAATTGCCTGTGGCAGTAGAATCAAGTGAAACGCCGATTTTTGGCGGTTCGCGCAGATTCTACCGGTAGATTTTGAAACAAAGTGATTTTCTTTGGTTCAAAATCTAGGTGAAAGCTCCTCGAACGATTTTTGTTCGAGAGCTGCAACCGGCCGCACCGGCAACTTGTCCAGTTTTCCGCAGTGGCGCCAAGCCACTGGAGCTCACGAATTTTCGTGCCGTTAGGCTATTGATATCGCCAACTGGAAGAGTAAAAAAACTCGGCATGCCAATTGACATGCCGAGCTTCGGTTAATTTCGATGCATTTTGAATTCGAGGAACAAATCGTTGTATAAGCCAACCACTGAGGGATCGAGGTCTTTGTAGACTTCAGAGCGCTTGATGATGGCTTCGTTGGGATAGAACTGTTTGTCTTCACGCACAGACTTTGGCAACAATGCCTGAGCCTTGGCACTCGGCGTGGTGTAGCCGACGTATTCTGCATTTTGCGCCGCATTTTCTGGCTTGTTGATAAAGTTCAAGAAAGCATAGATGGCTTTGAAGTGCTTGGCGGTCTTTGGGATCACCAAGTTATCAAACCACAAGTTGGAGCCTTCTGATGGCACCAAGTAATGCAAATGGGAATTTTCTGCCATCATATCCGCTGCTTCACCAGACCAATCAACGGCCACGGCAGCTTCGTTTTCCGCCATGTACATTTTGATTTCATCAGCCACCACGGCTTTGACATTCGGGGCTAAGGAATCAAGCTTGGCTTTGGCCGCTTGCAAAGTCGGCGCGTCAGTGGTGTTCATTGACTTGCCTAACGATACCAAGGAGAAGCCCATAATATCGCGTGCAGAGTCGACTAACATGATATTATCTTTGAATTGCGGCTTCCATAAGTCGTCCCAATGTTGGATCTCACCAGGCTTCACGAACTTGTCGTTGTAAATGATCCCCAATGTTCCCCAAAAATATGGGAGCGAATATTTGTTGCCAGGATCAAAACTGCGATTCATTACATCCGGGTTGAAGGTGTTGAGATATTTCAGCTTACTGTGATCGATCGGCAATAACATGTGGGCCTTGTTCATTTTTTCAACCATGTATTCCGATGGGACGGCTAAATCATACGACGTGCCACCTTGTTGGATCTTGGTATACATGGCTTCATTGGAATCGAAAGTTTCATAATTGACGTGATAGCCGGTTTCTTTTTCAAACTTGGTGATCAACTTAGGATCGATATAATCGCCCCAGTTGTACAAGTTCAAGGTGTTGTCACCGGTGGCGCCTTGGGATTTCTGCAGTTCAGCTGACCAAACTGCCAATCCCAAAACGACCAACAACACGGCCACGGTCAGGCTAATGAGTTTTTTCAAGTGCGTGACCTCCCTTTTTGGCATGAGCTTTGCGCTTAGCTTGGCCTTCTTGAATGAAGTAATACCCGACCACTAACAACAAGGCGAAGATAAACATCACGCCGGACAAGGCATTGATTTCAAGCGAAATACCTTGCCGCGCGCGGGCGTAGACTTCCACCGCCAACGTGGAAAAGCCATTCCCAGTGACGAAGAAGGTTACGGCAAAGTCATCCAGCGAATAAGTGAACGCCATGAAAAAGCCGGAGAAAATGCCTGGTGTGATAAATGGTAAAATCACTCGCGATAAAATCTGCGCATTACTTGAACCTAAGTCCCGCGCCGCATCTAACATCGATTGGCGCATTTCTTGCAGCTTAGGCAACACCATCAACACCACGATCGGAATCGAAAAGGCGATATGCGCCAACAGTACTGACCCAAAGCCTAACGGGATCTTCAATGCAGTGAAGAAGATCAAAAAGCTCGCCCCAATAATGACATCAGGAGATACCATTAAAATATTGTTCAACGACAACACGGTATTTTTCATCAAAGGCTTGGTGGTGCGATGAATCGCCAAAGCGCCAAGCGTGCCGATGGCTGTCGCGATCAAACTGGACAACAAGGCCAACAACAACGTGTCGATCACGATTTGGATCATGCGTGTGTCAGCAAATAATTCTTGATAATGCGCCATGGTAAAACCTTGGAAGTTGGTCATGGTGTCGCCTTTAGAAAAGGAATACATCACCAAATAAATGATCGGGACGTATAGCAGAATAAATACGACCCATAAATATAAGTTAGAGAGCTTCATTTTTTTCATGCACGACGCCCCCGTTTCTTTTTACGTTCACCAGTTAAGAACATGATGATAAACATCGCCACGATCAACACCACGCCGATCGTTGAGCCCATCCCCCAGTTCATCGTGACTAAGAAATGCTCTTCGATCGCCGTCCCTAAGGTGATCACGCGGTTCCCACCGATCAAGCGCGTCAACATGAACAAGCTTAAGCTGGGAATAAACACGGCTTGCACGCCTGCTTTAACGCCAGAAATCGTCAGTGGCCAAATCACCTTGGTAAAGGTTTGCCACCACTTGGCGCCAAGGTCGCGCGAGGCATTGACAAACGATTCATTGAGTTCTTCGATGCCGTTGAAAATCGGTAAGATCATAAACGGAATTTCAATGTAGCTGGCCACGAAGATGAACGCCGCATCAGTAAACAAGAACTGCTTAGGTCCGATGCCGACCATGCTCAAGAAGGTATTGATGCCACCGTTTTGCGAAAAGATGCCAATAAAGGCATAAGCTTTGAGCAACAAGTTGATCCAAGTCGGTAAAATGATCAACAAGATCCACAGCTGCTTGTGTTTGGTGTAATGCAACAAGTACGCCGTCGGATAAGAAATCGCTAAGGTGACCACAGTGATCACGAAAGCATAAAAGACTGAGTTAAAGGTCATTAAAATATAAGTGCCGCTGGAAAAATAGGTCGCATAGTTGCTGAGGGTAAAATGCCCGTTGATATCAAAGAAACTTTGATAAATGATCAACACCAACGGCGCGATCACAAACAGCGCCAGCCACAACACATAAGGCACATAAAAGGCCACATTGGTCGATGATTTTTTCATGCGCTTTATTCCCCTTCATAGCTTTCCAACCGGGCATCGAAATCTTCTTCAGTTTCGTTCAAGCGCATGACATGAATATCTTCAGCGTCAAAAGTGACCCCGACATTCTCGCCATCTTTGGCAGGGTTGGTGGAGTGGATCAGCCATTCATTGTTCAACTGATCATACGCGACGATTTCATAATAATCCCCGCGGAACAACTGGGTATCGACTTTCACAGTCACTTTGCCGGCGTCTGGTGCCACCAAGTCCAAGTCTTCTGGACGCAACACCACTTCAACAGATTCATGCGGGCGCATCCCAGCATCAGCACATTCAAACGTCTTGCCGTTGAATTCCACCAGGTAATCTTGGATCATGTGCCCAGCGACAATGTTGGATTCCCCGATAAAGTCCGCGACAAAATGGTTGATCGGTTCATCATAAATATCCACTGGAGTGCCAGATTGTTGGACTTCGCCGTCGTTCATGACGAAAATTTCATCAGACAATGCCAAAGCTTCTTCTTGGTCATGCGTGACAAACAAGAACGTGATGCCTAAGCGCTGTTGCAATTCACGCAATTCATATTGCATGTCTTTGCGCAACTTGGCATCCAACGCGGATAAGGGTTCATCCAGTAATAACACCGCTGGTTCTAAGACAATGGCGCGCGCGATGGCGACCCGCTGTTGTTGCCCACCGGATAATTCGGAAATCTCACGATCCGCAAAGCCGTTTAACCGCACCATTTTTAAGGCGTTAGCGACACGTTCTTCAATGTCTTTTTTGGCGGTTTTGCGAATGCGCAAGCCGTATGCGACGTTTTCAAACACATTCATGTGTGGGAATAAGGCGTAATCTTGAAATACGGTGTTGACTGGGCGTTCATTGGCAGGCATTTCGTTGATGCGCTTGCCGTTGAACAACACGTCCCCTTGGCTGGGGTCTAAAAAGCCGGCGATCGCCCGCAAAATCGTGGTTTTCCCAGAGCCTGATGGGCCAAGCAGCGTGTAGAACTTACCTTCTTCAATTTCAATGTTGATGTCTTTTAACACCACGGTATCGCCATATACTTTGGATACATGTTTCAATTCAATGATGGTTTTGCTCAAAATGTCCCCTCCAAATTACAAATAAGATGCCGTCGCCACTAGGAGGATCTCCGAGGTGGTTTTGGCGACGTTGATAATTTTGTGTTGCTGCGTCGCGTGAAAGTAAATCGTTTCCCCTTTTTTGGCGACGTAACACTGATCGCCTAGCGCCAATTGCACCCGGCCTGACACCACATAGACAAAGGTTTCTGCCGGGCTGGGTTCAAAAGTCTTAAATTCGCCAGCGTGATCGAATTGGATCATCACTGGCTCCATTTCGTTTTCGTTGGATTCTGGTACCAACCAGCGCAAATTGTAGCCGCGCTCTTGGTCTTCATACACCACTTGATCAGCTTTGGTGTACACCAGTTGTTGATTTGGCGTTTCTGTAAAAAATTGCGCCGGCGTTTGGCCAAGCACGTTCAATAAATCAAAAAAGGTCTCCATCGAAGGTGACGATTGATCGTGCTCCAGCTGGGAAATGTAGCCTTTGGACAAGTCGGTGCGTTCCCCAAGCTCTTCTTGGGTCAAATTTTTTTGGATCCGTAAATCGCGAATTTTCTGGCCTATATCCACGGCACACCCCCATATCATTCCGACGCAACCCCATGATGGCGCGGAATGGTCACGCGCCGAGTTTGCTTAAACTAAACTATTTGTTTAATACCAACGCTTAATTATACTGGCGATGATAACATTTACAAGCAGTTTCAACTAAAAAATTTGTGGCATTGTGATGACAAAAACGTGACAGGCGCCCCAGCGGCACGCATTAGCTTTTTGGATCCTTTTGCTCGGTGATACAAACGGACAATGCTTGGCAACGCCTGCATAATTTCGCTGTTTTGCCATGAACGCGAAACTTTTACATTACTTACTATTTCAATGTAAAATGTTCACGTGAGGTGAAACCATGACCAAAGAACGGATCAACGCGTTAAGCGACGGCGTCTTTGCCATTTTGCTAACGATTTTAATTTTAGAATTTAAACCAGAAACGATTCATCCTGGGAGCTTGGGCCGGGTGCTTGGCCAACAAGTGCCTTTGTTTTTGATGTATGCGATGTCCTATTTTTATGTCGGCACGAGCTGGTTATTTCATCACGACTATTTCTTATCCGTTAAGCGCACCAACCGCACGCTGAATATTTTAAATCTGGGGTTGTTGTTTACCGTCACCTTGGTCAATTACGCCATGGTGTTGTTGATCGAAGCGCTGACCAATGGCAATCAAGCCGATATTCAAATCGCGTTTATCGTGTATGATGTGGTCGCAATTTTGATTTCTGGAAGTTTCTTAGTCGTGTATCGCTTCTTGGAAAGCAATCCGGAGTTGCGCAACTTGAATGGCATCGAGCAACACTACAACCGCATTCGCATGGATCCAGCGCGTTCGGTATGCATTTATCTATTGTCGATCGGGGCCAGCTTTTTCTCGAACGTCTTAGCCGGAGCGTTGTTAGTTGCTGGCGTCGTTTTTCATTTTGTCGCCTACTTGCGGTTCTCCAAAGTGATCCATATTGGTGTGAAGAAGCAGGCGTTGAATAAGCGCTGAGGCCACTGTCAAGCGAATTAGCGCCGAGGATACTCTAGGTGTAAAGTTTCTCTCGGTTAGGTCCGAGTCATAAGGATAAATTGACAAAAGAAGACCGCTTGTCCTCTAATTGAGCTACCACACAAAA
>NZ_AZEU01000072.1 GCF_001435035.1 Lacticaseibacillus manihotivorans DSM 13343 = JCM 12514 | reverse complement strand
GGAATTATTTGACGCTTATTTGAGTAATCGGAACGGTATAAACTGCGCGATGACATGATGGCAAGTATCTCTGCTCGAACTAAACGAGCTGTTAGTGCTTGGCGATTGGTTGGCGTTTTCGCAGCGAACATTGTATTCTTGCCTGCATTCGGTGAAACTGTGCTATGGCGTGCGGGTGCAGGGAATTATTTGTGGCCCACGGTGTTCATATTGCTATTGGTTCATTGCTTCATTGATGCATTAGACGGTGTAACAACTCGCTCAAGTCATGCTGTAATTTTCGTATCAGCCTTTGGGCTTGGAATGTTGGCAGGGTGGAGTAATGAAAATACAGGTGGAGCTGGGGTGATGGTAATCATCGCGTTGTTGCTGATGCAAAAATACACTACAGACCATCCGCTGGCACTTTGGCAATTCGTTGCATTAATCGGCCAAATTATCGGATTCACCTTGTTACTATTGGCTCCGGGTAATCGCGTTCGTAGCCGTTTGATGACTCACGATAGTTTCCTGCATCGACTGATTTCTGGTATTTTCGAAGTGTGCACATCTATCCAGGCGTATTACATCTATCTGATTATTTTTACCGCCATATTAATCGTGATAGCAGCGTTCACATGGTTGCCACAACGCGATGTCATCATTTCTTCCCTCTTTCTAGTTGCAGGTTGCGCAGCGATTGTAGTCTTGATTTTTTCACCGATCGAACGTACAGAGGGTCGCACGTGGTTTGGTGGCATCGTATTTCTGATCCTGGCAATGTTCACAGCTACTGCTCATCATCGTGCCCATGTTGCTGGGGGTATCGTGGTGTGGGTAGTAACACTTGCGGTCAGTTTATTTGCAATTCCTCAGATGCTTGCTGGGACGATAGATTTATTCTATATGAGTCGTGCCGTGCAGACTCGGTACACCACAATTATGACAGCGCAACAAAATGGCAAAAAAACAGTTGCACTCCCCGCATACTCGTACACTGCGAAGACCAAATTTGCTAACTTTATGAATTGGGAAATTACTGATAATGCTAAAGCAAGTCCAAACTTTCATTACCGTGATTATTTTCATATCAGAGTCGTTAAACAACCGTGAGAGAGACTGACACTATTCTGTTGATGTGGTTTGACAGGGTGATCAATGTTGACATACACTGAAAGCGTAATTAAAGAATTACACTCATCGATGCGCCTACTAGCGGAAATCGTTAGCAGGCGTATTTATACGCTACTGATCAATAAAAGCTGTGTTACTTGTTTTCGAGCACTAAAAAACCACAAAGCAAGACAAGCTTTGTGGCAAGGAGAATGGATGACTTGATGATTTATTGCCAATCAGAAGTAGTGAGATGAGATCGTCCGGCAGCGCGCATCTTTAAGATAGCGCGACGAACGTCGTTGTTACTGAAGTAGGTAGGATCTTCACCTAAACCTTTGATATCGTCACGTGCCTGTTGAATTTCGGCATCAGTGATAGTATCAGAGCCGGTAATTGGTTCGCTTTCTGGCGTGGTGCTTGAAGCGTCAGTTTTGTCTATCGATGAGGACTGATTGCTTGTACCAGAAGTGCTTGCCGTTGTTGAGCTGGTATTATCAGAGTTATTTGTTTGGTTGATTGAAAGCCTGAGATTTAATGCCTGAATGTATAAGTTTTTGAGTTCCGGTTTCTTAATCGTCTTTGAGTCAAGTAGCTGGTTGAGAGTGTTCAAAGCCTGGTCACCATTTCCAACTTGAACTGCAGATTTTGCTGAGGATAGTTGTGTTGAAAGTGATTTGTTTGCTTTTCTTAGAGTTGTAGCGCGTGAGTGAAGCCTTGCAGCCACGCGTTCAAGTGACTTAGAGCCGTTTGCATAATCGTTTGTTTTCTCGATGGCAAGAGAAAAATTCTCTGAACGAATCGCATCTTGAGCGGAAACAATTGCCTTTAATACCTTTGCACGTTTTGCTGACGTGTTGCTTGGTGATAACGATTGGATTGAATCATTAATTCCTTCTGCCTTTTCATATTTTTTTGCTGAAATCGCGTCATTTAGGTTGGAATTAAGCTTCGTAGTATCAGGCTTTGCCTGACACCCTGACAACGTTAGCAAGGCTAACGCGGTAATCAAAATGTGCGAAATTTTCATTTTTACCACCTCCATTGATAGTATAGCATCTAAAGAAGTGTCATTGTTTTAGAAGTTTTAGATAAGAAAACGAGTTCTCAAAATAATGCTTATCTAAGTCAGGTATAATGGTTGTATTTGTAGAAAAGGGGTAGTTCTATGACAATTGCTGTTTTAGGTGGCGCGGGCTATATCGGTTCGCATACGGTTGCACAACTCGTTAAAGCGGGCCAAGATGTTGTGGTTTTGGATAACTTGATCACTGGCCACAAGCGCGCGGTGGATCCCAAGGCCCGTTTCTATCAAGGCGATATCCGCGATTACCACTTCTTGAGCCAAGCGTTCTCCAAGGAAAAAATCGACGGTGTCATTCACTTTGCTGCCTTCTCCATCGTGCCAGAATCGATGAAGGACCCGTTGAAGTACTTCGACAACAACACCAGTGGCATGATCACTTTACTGGAAGCGATGAACCAATTCGGCATCAAGAAGATCGTCTTCTCTTCAACTGCAGCGACTTACGGCGAACCAAAGCACGTGCCAATTCATGAAGATGACCCGCAAGTACCAACCAACCCTTATGGTGAATCCAAGCTGGCCATGGAAAAAATCATCAAGTGGGCCGATGTCGCATATGGCATCAAGTTCGTTGCCTTGCGCTACTTCAACGTCGCCGGCGCCATGCCAGATGGTTCTATCGGTGAAGACCACCATCCTGAAACGCATTTGATCCCGATCATTTTACAGGCCGCTGCTGGGACTCGTGATGGCTTGCAGATCTTCGGTGATGATTATCCAACCAAAGATGGTACCAACGTCCGCGACTATGTGCATGTCGTTGACTTAGCTGATGCGCATATCTTAGCGATGAAGTATTTGTCTGAAAGCAACGATTCCAACGCCTTTAACTTAGGTTCTGCGACTGGTTTCTCTAACTTAGAGATCTTAAACGCGGCTCGTAAAGTCACTGGCCAACCCATTCCTGCCAAAATCGGCCCACGTCGCCCAGGTGATCCTTCCACTTTGATCGCAGCAAGTGACAAAGCCCGCACCATTTTAGGCTGGAAGCCGAAGTTTGATGATGTCGAACAAGTCATCGCCACGGCTTGGAACTGGCATCAAAACCATCCAGAAGGTTTTAGAGATAAGTAGGGGAAATTGATCAGCGATAATACTATCGGTTTTGAGCGACTCGTTGCGTTGACGAGAAGTGGAATATTGAATGAGGAAACAACTTATATGTCTGCAGATAGATGTGCAGACATATAAGTTGTTTTTTGTTTGATTAAGCGAATACGTTGACATCAAATCGTTTCTCAAATCAGTAGTTAGAGTTTTTTGATGTCCGTCCTATGAAATATACAGAAGCTCTCGGGAAGATAGCCTTGAAATTGGCCATTAATTGAGTTAAAGCGAAACTTTGGATAGCCAATATTACTTTTTGACAACAGGTCCATCTAAATTCTTTTTCTGATCTGATTGATGTCGTATACTTAACACCTGGATTATTCACCTCGGTATTTGGTACATGAAATCGCATCTGGCCGGTCTGAA
>NZ_AZEU01000071.1 GCF_001435035.1 Lacticaseibacillus manihotivorans DSM 13343 = JCM 12514 | reverse complement strand
CCCTCCTTGAACATCCGGTTTTGGACTTGGTTTCATAGAACTTTAGACGTTACCACAGAAGCTTTCTATTGCTTGCTGATCGCGGATACAAATATACTTTGGTTGTTCTGGAAAGGTTCGCGACACAATTCTATATTTCTTTCCAAATATCACATCCAAAAACCAAAGTGCAAACGCGAAAACATATGCATAATCATCAATTTGCTTCTCACCATTAGCTACATCGATGATGAACTCAGCAAAAAGTTTGAATAATTTACGATATTGTTTTTGCGTTTCTTCCGAATAGAATCGCTTTTCAAAGACGTCTTCGTAGCCTGTAGACATAAGAGTATCCGCCAACTCGTAAAGAACCTGCCAGTCATCAAGATTCAAAATTGTTTCAGTATCTTTTAAGGTGATAATAATCACCTCGTGGTCTGGCCTGAACTTCTCTGCATCCATTATTTTTTCAAATGCATATATTCCGTCTCCTAGAGCAGTCGGTTGACGAACCGACCCCATTGTTGGCATTTCCGTTAAAGTACTCTTTAGTAGAGCCCACTCCAATATAGTATCAATACTAGTTTCTATTCGGGACTGAGAGGGGTGTATTTCACCTTCGCTAAGAATTTTTTTCTTCGCAACGGAAGTAGTGCCATGGTAGACCTTCATATTTCACCAACTCACTAAAAATAAGAAGCGAACATTCGTTCTCCTCTTAGTGCCTCTACCTATAGTATCAGCTAATCTATAATTGAAGTCAACAAACTTACGCGAAAACATTGGTAAATGAGATGAAACTATTCAAAAGATTTGCGAAAGAAAAACTGATGAAAAAACGCATTCACCATAAGGGATACAGCCGTTTCATCAGGAAATCGTCCGAAAAAACTGACGAAATGCAAAAGAAAAGCGCCGCTTGAAAAGGCGAGCAAAAGTTACATATACGGACGATGTAAAGTAATCACCTTTTTAGGATGGTTTTGTCAACTTAACACATCTAGGGTTCCCTCTTTCAGCGTCTCACCCATTGCGCTACAAGGGATTCCGTCGTTGCATCAATTCTACAATTTCTCACTCATTCTGCAACCACGCATCGATTTGCCGTTTTTACATCTTTCGTAGACTTTTATAAACTATGTGAATTATACACAAGCAAAAAAGCCCCACCCCGCGTTAGCAGAGTGAGGCATTTTTGTATTTTAACGAGCTACTTTACCGTGATCCGTTGCCCCGCATAGATCAAGCTAGGGTTGCTCAGGCCAGACAATGAGGCAATCCGGCTGTAAGTTGTACCATACTTAGTCGCAATCGCACTAAGGCTGTCGCCGCTACGGACAGTGTAATAGACATGCCCGCTTTGGGATGATCCCGACACACGTAGGACTTGACCAACACTCAGATAGTTGGGATTGCTGATACCATTGAGCGTTGCCAAAGCTTGGTAGCTGGTACCATACTTGGCGGCGATACCAGAGAGCGTGTCGCCGTATTGCACTGTATAAGTTGCTGTGGATTCAGATACAACACTCGTGGAGCTGGTCGATAAGATTTCCACATTGCTACGATCAATCCAACTAAAGATGCCAGCAAGCAATACTTGTGAGCCACTCGTATCCTGCACTTGATAACTGCGACCAAGGGCAAAACTCATGATTGGCAAGCTGTTGCTCTTGCTACCCCAGTGTTTAGCCCCCAAATTGATTTTGACGGTGTCGCCACGCTTAACTTGAGCCAACTTGGTCTTATTAGCCGCGGTGCCAGCTTTGATTGCAGGTGTACTAGACTTCGGCTTAACCGTTACCTTGCCACTTTCGCCAATCGTAGTCTTGCTATATCCATTATCGGTGATTCCAGTTAAATCAACGTTACCGTCCAAGCCGCCAGCGCGGTATGTCGAAGTGAATTGAAAGATCCCGATGTTAGCAAAACTCGGAAAATAGTTGTAGTTCGGCTTAATCGTAAGATTGTAGTCCGGATATTCAGCCATCCAAAGTTGATAGCGCGCGGCAATCGTCGTCAGATCCAAGTGTGATGTGAGGAAATTCTTGTAACCGTACAACATCGCGGTATAACCGGCGTCTTTCACCCGTTCCAACGCATACATCACAGCTTGAGTGTTTGGCGTCCCACTTTCAACATCAAGCGCAACGATTGAGCCTTTTGGCGTTTGGATCCGCGGCAAATAATAATCAAGCATTTGATCAGCCTGGGCACGATTAGAAAATTGCGAGTAGATATATGTGTGCGCCCGCTTACCAGCGGCAATCAAACTAGCAACTTGTGTCCTATAAGTTGACTGCACAACGAACGATCCGTCATAGTATCCACCAATCTGACTGATGCCAAACTTGTCACCAGAGTAACCGTAGACACCGGTAGTGCCTTGATACTTTGGCCAGTCAACGCCTTGGTCCCCTTTGGCCGCGTTTACCTGCGATGGTAGGGAAAAAGAAATAGCCGCCAAGATGGCGACCGGCAAGGCAGCGAATTTATTTTTTAGCTTCATAGTGCCCTCCTTATTGCTGTGGAGCAACAGATGCCGGGGCCAGCTGAGCCTTAACTGCGTCTGCGGCAGCCTGAGCTGCGGCATCTACTTTGTCTTGATTAGATGCTTCCTGATCAACTGTCTTTTGCGGATAGGTTTCTGCTAGGCTGTCTTTCAAATTCGCATAAGATTGTTCAACTGCATTGGCAATTGTCTGCTCATCTGTGCTGGTGAAGCCAAGCGACTTCAAACCATCTTTCACAGTATTAATGGCAATCGATTTTTTAACCGCACCGTCAATCGTTTTTGTCACACCGAGCTGTTCTGCCGCAGTAACAGCGGCATTTGCCAATGGCCCAAGCACTTTAAGCAACGTTAATGCCTGCTTGTTAGCTAACAGTTGTTTTGAAAGCCAAGCTCCGATGATTGGGACTGCCGCAACTGCAAGTGATACTACAAGATCTGTCCAATTATTCATCATCATTATCTCCTTTGATTCCTACGTGGTCTTCCAAACGGGTAAGCCTAGTTGAATGGCTCCCCAGTTCCTGACTATGAACCTTTTGCGTATTCAGAATGTCATCAATTACTTTCTCCTCATTATGGAACCTTTGGTCAAACTTAAAGCCCAAATCTTTAATATCTTCTCGCAACGGATCTAAGGCAATCTTTTTGAACAACCAACTGCCAGCGCTCACGCCCACCCCTATGATTGATATGAACTCCGCCCAGTCACCAATCGTGTATCCAAAAAATGTCACTTTCTCACTTCCCCTACTTTTTCTTATTTCCACCTAAGACTGAAAAAATCGCGATCACCCCAAGGAAAGTGACCAAAACCCATGCCGCCGTAATCATGATTGCACGGCCGCATTACATTTTGGCGCGCTGTTACCGAAGCTTCGCGGATTAAGCACAATCGTTGCAGTCCCCATAAACTCATCACCGTCAGAAGCTGGATATTGTTCCGTTGCTTCTTGCTTACCAATGCCGTCATCGCCAGTTCCGTGAACGCCTGAATAAAAACTATTGCGAATCAACGTCAAATCCATCTTATTGCCAGGATGTGCAATACCGAGAGCAACCATCGAATAGTTTCCAGCCGCCGAAAGATTACAACTGTCAAGGGTAAATGCATAATTGCCAGCGAGCTCAGCATTTGAACAGTCATGGAAGAACACGGCACCCATTGGGATAGATGAAGTGCTAGTGAATTCACAATTTTTAAACGAAAGATTTTCGCCAACACGCATTCCGATTCCGACGGCCGCGTTCCAGTCTGAGCGGAATACACAATTTTCGAACGTTAAGGTTTGATGTGCGGAACCGTTATAGTCCAGATGTGCGCCATAAGGAGTGTCATAGTCGGGGTAAGCCGCACCAGTCGGTCGCTGTGAAATGAAGCTAAGGTTCGACGCGGACCCGCTCGTCATCTCAAGCGCGGGGTAATCGCGACGATTATCGGTTGAGATGATCCGCGTGGCGGATGCAGAATATCCAACAAGATTTACTTGCTTATCTCTTGCGTCCACACACTCGTAATAGTCACCAGGCATAATCGTGATAGTTGTACCATCATCAGCCGCGTTGATTGCGTCCTGCACTTTGACGTAATCGCCATTACTGCCGGGGTCAACAATCAAGCTTTTAGATGGCTGCCACATAGACCGGTCGATTTTTGGCGTGTCAAGAGATTGGCTTTGTGTGCCAGTCGCACCCCAGGCAAGTGTAAAGTTGACGGCCTCCGATTTTTGCATACTTACGGTGACAAAAGCAGCATCGACTGGAATTGTTTGTGTTTGCATCGTTGCGCTGTTGCTAGCGAAAGCCACACTGCTCATAAATCCCTTGAGCTTGTCGTAAAAAGTTACATACGAGTTAGCATCGGCATATGCAGTGAGCTGAGTGACGCCAGTTGGAATAGCTAGCATATAGCTTGAGCATGCCCATGTATCGTCATCCGTGTGGCCTTTATCGCTGTAATATCCAGACTCAAATTTTGACACGTCCACCACATTTACACCGGTGCTGACACTTGCTTGGATTTGATTCCATGCAGCCTTAAAAGTATTTGCAATTTTAGCCATCATGCTGATGGTGACATACGCGACACCATAGGGGATCACCACACTTTGTTGATTTGAGATATCACCGGTAAATGACACTGACTTTAAAAACTGCTTGGATGAGTTGTAAAAAGAGATATATGATTCCTTATCTGATAGCACCGTCACGCTCCCAACACCGTTCGGCACGGCCAGCAAGTCAGGCATACAACGCCAGTCATCGCTAGCAACAAAACCAGAGTAGTTATAATAACCATTTTTAGTTTTGGCTGTGTCTATCATATTTTCCCCTTTGTTCATAGTTAGAAGATTTTGTAGCATAATAATCTGTTCTTTCACCGCGTTTGCTGGCGTGTCGTACACTACACCATTAGTCCCAGTCCGAATGTCATCGAGTTCGCCAGGATCACTTTTTGCATAGAGCAGTTCCTGAAGAGCCTGAGTCACTCCAACAATCGCACCACGAACGGGTTTTGCATTTCCGTGATTCAAGATTAATTTAATCAACTCTGCAAGTGAGTAATCTTTATCCCAGTCAATATCGATTGTGCTAGGTGCGTACTCGGGCTTAGTAAGTTTAACCATTGGTTGTACCACTCCCTTCTGCCGGTGTCTTAATACCGACTTTCTCATTTAACGTTTTGATTTGGCCTTGCATGCTTGAAATTGCAGGCTTGATATCATTATCGATTGCTGTTTGAGCCGCTGATATTTCTCCGCCCATATCACCAATATTTTCCGGTAACGCATTGATTTTTGACTGTAGTTTTTGAAAGTCATCAGCCATCCCCGAAAAATTATAGTTGTCAAAATCTTTTTTTAGATCAGCCGCGGTTTGCTTAGCGTCATTGGCGGTGTTCTCAGCCGTGGTCGCCGCAGCACTAATTTTTCCGATGCGCATACCTTGTTGCTGAACAGCGGTCTTAATTGATGCCAAGCCTCGGATGCTCTTGAGCATCTCGACATTGTACGATTCTTGCCCGACAACACGATCACCAATGGTCATGGTGTTGGTGCGCACATCATTGATGTGGATGTGCATCTGCGTGATGCGTAGCTGATCATCGATACCCTTAAATGGGATAAGTGTGCGATAGGTCCATCCACAGAGTAGCGGGCCTTTAGCCTTGCCAACAAAAGTCATGTCGATTGCTTGCACTTGCGTCGATACAGTCGCCACGGGCATGGCCTTGAACGTACTACTACCAGAAGCTTTGAGCTTGGTAGCGTCAGTCTCATCATCAAAAGCTTTTGCTCCAACGATTGGCCCAAATTGCTTAATTAAATCTGCATCACTCAAAAGAGGATTGCCATTATTGACTGACGCAATTGTCAGTCTGGCAGTCCCCTTAGTTGTTGTGGTGTCATCTGTTGGTGGGTCGGCGGCTTTGCCTAGTGGCAGATATGCCGACGCCAGCGCGGTTGGGTCAATGGTGCGGGTAAAACTGATCAGGTTTGAGCCTAAGCGAATCACTTGCTCACCAGTGCCGCCAATCGTTTTGGCACAGTCGAGATACAGGCCATCAGACTCATGACGCACGGCCAGCTCATAGCCAGCTTGCTTGACCAGCGTTTCGATGTTGTCGTAAGTCGTCGCTTCTTGATCGGTGTAGCAGTATGCCGCCACGGTATCAGCCATGTCGATGTTGCCAAGCTTAAAGCACTTATAAGGCGCTCCAAGTGTGGTCATCTGATTGTTGTGAGCATCGATCAGCGACGTTAAGATTTGCTTACGCGTTTTCCCGTCAAATTCGATGAATCCCGGCCGAGAATCGTGCAGCCAGTTTAGCAAGCCTTCACAGGTAATCGTTTTGTAAGTCATACCGCTAGATTCGAGTGGTTCACTTGAATTAAGCACGCGGCCCTCGAAAACATCCATGTTATTGATAGTGTCGTAGACACGCACCAACGTCACCAAATTTTGCATGGCACTGTATCCAGGATTGCCATAGTAAATGTTAAAAGTCATGCTTGGGGTAGCTGCGACGTCTAATCCAATATCTTCGTTGTCAATTTTGAGCGAGTTGACATGCGGACTGTGGATCATCGTTTCTGGACCATCCCAGCTTTGCCTGATTGTTACGCGATACATTTACTAAATCACCTCCTGATACCAACTGAAATCAGCAGTGACACCAGTGTCGCCAGCCAGCTTGAGCGTGTTATCACCCGGTGCTAACACCATATCCAAGTCAGTATTTTCGCCCGCTGACAGAGTAAATGACTGATCATTGACGGTGAGTGATGCGGCGGCGCTTGCTGTGACGGTAATAGGCACCTCAGACACGCCGATATTGATCAACGTGCCCGTGTCTAATTCGCCCACTTTGTAGTGCACCTCTTGAGCTAGGTAGTCCTCGTGCTCAATAAAGTAGTCAAAATCATCATCATAATCGATGTGGTCACGGATGCGGAACGGGTAGCACGTAAAAGTGATTGTGAGTTGTCCTAGTGTGTTAGCCTCAGCCAATGATGGTGCAGTCTCCACCTCAGCAAGATAGTGATAGTCAGGCATGACATCATCACGCAAGATAACCTTGTGGCTAGGTGCTGTAACCCAGTTGATAATTCGTGTCCACGAACGGCTCATCTGCTCGCGATTTCGCATTGCACTGCCCATCAGCAAAAAGGTAAAGGCCAGTGTGCGCTCCTCAAACATCGGGCCATACAAGTTTGATAAGTCTAGAATATTGTTGGAGCCAGTCAGATGCTGTGTGACCATTGTGCGTGCTGGAAAGCCGTTGGCTACTGAGCCAACTACCACCTGAGCATCAAACTCGCTTGAGTGGTGACCGTTAAAAGTGATGCCATATGGTTTATTGGATGTCTGTACCAACTGTTAGCCCCCTTTGTACGGCGTTTAGCCGTTGCTGTTGGATATACGCTTGCCCCGATGCAGTAGCACGGTTGAGCGTCTTGCCGTCGATAGACAAATTCTTGGCGGAAATCTGCTTGAGTTGTTCAAGTTGCTGTCCACCAAAGGCACTCATGAGTGTAATCAGCTCGTCGAGCTTTTCCTCGATTGCAGAGCCGTTAGTTGTTGTGCCGCTAGTCATGTTGTCACGTGCCGCCATGGCCGCCACAGTCTTGCCAAGCATTTCGTAACCACGTGATGACTTGAGCGACGACAATGGAATCGCGGCTTCTAAACCGTCTTCGCCAAAAATAGATGCAGTATTAGCAAAGCCACCGTTAGCATAGCCTTCCTTGCCTGAAACACGGGCAAAGGCTGAGTTACCAGAGCCATAAATATGCTTCATGTAATTAATGCCCGCCAACAAGTCGTCATAGCCGTTATAAACATCATTGTGGCCGTGGAACTTATACGCATTGAACGTTGGCCCAATGGTTTGTACAAGCCCCATCGAAGGTATACCGGCTTTAGCGTTGCTATCCCACAGGTTAATTGCCTTAGGATTACCATTGGATTCACGCTGGATAACTCGCATCCATGCGGCGACTTGATAACCACTAGCGTCAAAGCCATTGGCCTTTAAGGCTTTAATAACATATGGCTTCCAACGCTGTACACCTGATCCACCGGGATTGGTATCTAGTGTGTCTTGCAACTTTGTCAGTTCTTTTTTAAACCAGTCAACGACACTGCCTGTCAACTTACCGATAACGCCACCGGCTAATTTGCTAAACATTTCAATGCCACCGGAAATACCACTAACGCTAGACTTGATTAAACTGGTTACTTTACCGACTGGATTAGCAAGCCAATCACCAACGGCCTCTAACTTATCCCAAGCGCCACTGAAGAACTTGCCAACACCGCCAATCACGCCACCCAAGTCATAATGCTCAATACCAGCCATGTTCATGATGGCTTTGGTTTCTTTCCCATTGAAGACACGAGTGCCTTCTGGCAATAGTCCTGTGGCATTACGCTGTTGACTCATACCAACTTGACCATTTGGAAGCTGGTAAAGCTCTTTCCAGTCAGGCCCATTGCCATCGTTGACCATGACCAGATGCATCTTGCGCTCAACAATACCGCCTTGCTCGAAGTGAACAGGTGAAAGCTTGTGCAGAGCAGACTTGCCAGTAAACTTTTGCCAAACCCAGTTAATACCACTGATTGCGCCATTAATGACATTGATTATTGCATTCATGCCATCACTTGCAGCATGTTTCATGCCATCCCACATGTCAGAGAATGCAGATTTCATACCACTCCATGCTGCATTCCACATACCTTTAATTGCGCCTAGAACTGTCTTAATGATGTTATGGATGCCACCAAACACATCACTGACAATCTTCTTCATGCCATTCCAATAATCCGACAATAGCTTCTTGTTGTCTGACCATGCTTTTGACCAGTTACCACTTAGTAAATCCATACCAGCCTTGAGGATGTCAGTAATGACTTTAAGCGCTGATGAAATCGTGTCTTTGAGCACTTTCCAAACGGCGCTAAGAACAGATGAAATAACATGCCACATGCCCTTCCAAATTGCTGGTAGCACTTTGGCATAGAAATCAAATTGTGCTTTGAAATAGCCAAACAGCAAGTCAACAATTGGCTTAATCGCTTTCCATGCCACTTGGATGACTTTAACGATCAAAGCCCACGTGGTCTTAAATAGCTTACCGATCTGTTTGAGAATTGGCTGAATGCTCTTCCACATTGCTTGCATTCCAGAAATAACAGCCTTCAGAGCTGGTTTTAGAGCATTACCAATAGCTTTAGCAACGTTATTAACGGCATCACGGAAGGGCTTAAAGTGTTTGTAAGATTCATAGAGTGCTACTCCAACGGCAATTACGGCCTCTGATAAAAGTATCCACGGATTGGCACTCATTACCAAATTCAATGCCGATTGAGCTATAGTCATCGTCTTTACAGCAGCCCATAATCCCAACAACGTTTTGGCAAGTGTCTGAATGCCGCTCTTATTCTTGGCAATGTTACTTAGGGCTGTTGCTACCTGATGTAGTGGGTTTGCAGATTTTTGTGAGTTTCCGGTTAAAGAGTTAAAGCCTTTAGCTAATCCAGTTATGGTAGATGCAATTGTTTTCCATACAGCTGACCCAAAAGTTTTTGCGATGTCCCACATATCTCCGGCAATACCGGTTACGTCTTTCTTGTGAGCAGAGATATAGTCTAGGCCCTTTTTCGCCATGTTCGCAATGTACGCCAGACCTTTGCCTAGTGTAGTAGCGGCGCTTTGAACAACAGATGATGTCAAAATCCCAGCAAGTGATTGCATGCCACTATTCTTAACATCAAGCAACGGCGCAGCCATTTTAGCTTTGATTGATGTCCAACCGCCTGACAGCTGTGCGAGGGCACCTTCACTGGTTTTCCCAAATTGGTCAAATGTACTTCTACTTGTTGTACCAACCTTGTAAATCAGGTTCATGAAGTCGTCAGACTTTATTTTCCCGTCAGCAACCATTTTGGCAAATGAATCCTGACTGACTCCAGCGGCTTTTGCTAATTGCGTGCCTAGTGTAGGCGCTTGCTTTTCAAGTTTTGCAAGGTTGGTTGTCGTTAGATTACCTGAAGCAACGACTCGTGTCATCGCCTTTGACAAAGCGTCCATGCCAGCTCCGCCTTTGTGCGAGGCAGTGGCAATACTAGCAATACCGGCGCTAATAACGACAGTTTTATCTGTGACACCGTGTGTCATGGTGTCAACGGTGGTTTGCATGTTGTTAATTTCGCCACCAGTTGCACCAGTCTCACTGCGTAAATATGACATTTGACCGGAAAGAATCTTGATATCATTGGCTGACTTGCCCATGTTCTCCCACGTCATATTTAGCTTTTCTCCGGCCTCGTTAAGTTCTAGTCCAGACTTTACCGTGTCAGTAATGCTTGAACTTAGGCGTTGCCAGCCGCTTGTGATGGCATTGGTGATTAAGCCGCCCTCAACAATTTTGTGAAGCAGGCTTGGCGTCTTTTCCGCTTGTTTGTTTGTTCCTTCAATCGCTGTCTTGATTCGACTGAACATAGACGGATTAGCCTTGTCCATTTCAGTTTGCAAACCGGTCATAGAAGACTTAGCCTTGGCTAAACTGGTAGCCGTTTCGTCCACACGTGTTTTCTGCGTACGCCATGCGGCACTATCTTTGCCTGATGCACTGGCAATCTTATCCAACTCAGCTGACTGCTTAGACAGTTGCTCATTAAGATTGGTAATGGATGACTTATAACCTTCCATTTTGGCTTTGTTAGCATCTTGTTGCTTGCCTTCAGCCTCTAAGCGCGTCACATAAGCTTGGTTAGCACGTGCGGCTGCTGTGTACTCTTGCTGTAGGCCAGCCAAACCGGACTTTTGATAGTCCATCGCTTGCTTAGCACGGTCTTGCTGAGCCTGCATACTAGCTAATTGCTTAGTGGCGCCGTCAATTTGTTGCTGATATTTCAGAAACTGTTGAGCAGTTTCGCTAGCGTTACCCTTTAATTCACTCTGCTTAGCTTTTAGAGCGTCAATCTTAGCCTGTTGTGACTCAATAGACTTACCCAAGCCTTCATATTTAGCCTTAGCAGCACCGGCGGCATCACCCGCGGATTTCATCTCTGCTTCTTGAGCTTTCCAAGCACTTTGACTTGAACGAACAACCGCTGTTAATGATTTGACGGATTCGCTTGCCGACAATAGGTCAAGGGCAATCTTGGTGCTCATGGTTGCGTTAATTTGTTGTGCCACTTATCTATCACCCTTTCTCTTGGTATTGCTCCCACATAATTGCCGGATCAATTGGACGGTCTTTCTTATCCTTGGCAGACATCATTTCCAGCATTTCAAAATAATCAGCATCATCAAAATCCTGCATTGACCAATGGAAATACATGACTGCTTGCTTTTTAATCCATCTAAAGTCCTGCAACTGATTTTCAAGCTCATAAACTTTGACAGCTGGATTAATCTTTGCTTTTGCTGGCGTCCTGCTTCTTGGCAGCTAAGTCAATATCCTCATCACTCATGCCCATCATGCGTTCAAAAGTGTAATTAACAACCTTAATGGTGTCGGCAAATTCTAGATCCCCAAGCTTATCAATTTCTTGCTTGTTCAGGTTTAAAATGGTGGTCAAGAAGTCGATTGAATCGTGCAGCATACCACGTTGCATTTTAATAATTTCTACCGGTTCCATATTGGCAACATCGTCTGCCTTGGCCATCAGTAACTGTAAGTCGTACATCTTTTCCATGTTGCGATTACTGGTTTTAACTTCGTGCACACGATTGCTAAGTTGACTAACTTTAATTTTCATTGGTAATACCATCCTTTGTATTTGTAAGGTCGCTGTGGTGAATCGGACACCACCAAGTTCACCAGAAAGCGACTTTTGATCATAAAAAATAGCGCACGTTCGTGAGCCATTCATCAGTTGTTGCTATGAAATTGTGTCAGATTGCGTCTGTCAGCATTATTTATGCTGGAGTTGTAGTGGTACCAGCTGGCAATACGTATCCGCCGAATACTTCTTTGTACATGTTGGCTTTGTCGAACTTAGGATCAAGGTCACTGTAAATCTTGTATGGCTGATTATTAAAGGCCATAGTAGACAGCGCTGTGTAAGTCAAAGTATCATCTGCACGTTGTTCGGCATTGGTATCTGTTTGGATGTTGGCTGCCGTTTCAGTCAAAATGCCATCACCAAAGCCGTAGTAAACAAAGTTTTTTCGGCTAATCGTTTGCGCCGTAATCAACAACGCCACGTGAGCCTTCAAATTTTCGTCAACATATCCGCCTTTACCATCATTGATAAAGCCCTTAATCTTTTGCTTAATTTGGAAGTTCAAGTCATTAATATCCAAAGCCACTGAAGGTTCGCTGATTGGCGCTGTGACATCTTGTACTTGGTTGAATCCATAAGTTTTTGTTGGCGTGCCCGCCAATCCAGTGATATTAGCAGTTTTACCACCAAGATCGGCGCGGCCAACAACATAAAGGCCATCTGTTCCTAATCCGTTTGTTGCGTCTGCAATAAGCTTTTGGTTATTGTCAACTAACCCAAAAGCAATCCCATATAAACCTACTGTTGCCATAATTGGCCTCCTAAATATTCTTTGTTCTGCTGAAATAAAACGTGTTAAAAAGTTGCTGTGTGTCTGGATCTAATGTACGTTGTCTAACCGCGGCTACCTGCCAATACTTATGAGTAAAAGCCTTCATCATGGCTATCTCAATGGTTTCAGGGTCAGAATCAAGCGCTTGCGAGTACCAAATTTGTACTTCAACTTCTTGATTTAATGCCCAAAAATCGTTGTCACCATATGCAGCCGGATCATTAGCAGCATCAGTAATCAGCACGACTGTTTTGTCCAAACTATCGACTAATTCTTGCGGTAAGTTGTTGCCCTCAACTGCATCAATGCCGGCAATACTGGCTTGAATAAGCATTGTTACCGCATCATCTACGGCGCTCATTCATTCCCACCACCATTCGCTTTGGTAATCATTGCCTGATATTTCTCAGCTTCAGCAGCAAATACAGCATCTTTGGCATCATCACGAGCATTATCAACAAAATGATCTGCATGAATATGCTTGGTGCCATCATTAAGGAAACGTGCAACGAATGCTTTCTTGCCAAATCCGACCGTTGAGCTGCCATTATGATCGCCGTCAATATCTCCTGCAGCGCTACTGATGTCCTCGCTCAAATGTCCATACTTACCGCCGTCTCCCTTAGTGTTTGGGTGTTTTTCTTTGGTGGTCTCAGCTAGCTTTTTGGCGTAAACATCAGCACCAGCTTTGGTAATCTTCTCTTGGTCAGATACAGAAAGCTGTGCGGCCTTTGATACTTGCTTAAGCCATTGCCCAAGTGCCTCATCCATATCCACGGTTATGCCCCCTTAGTTGTTTTGACTAGGGTCAGATAGTCATAACGAATAGCATCGTTTGAATCATCCGGGCTAATGTCTGAAATGTCATACACAACACCATCAAGGCGTGCCTGTTTCTGATTAATGTTTCTAGCATCATGACGGACTATGATGGTGATTGAATTATCCAAGCGCGTTCCCACAAGCGTGTACTGCTGTGTGAGCGTCCGCTTCTGTTGCTTGAAATGCAGGCTATACACCGGCACGAAGCTAGAAATGTTTACCCCGGCACCAGTCCTGTGTGATTGTGGAGAGCCAAGATCAACCTTGCGGCTGAAATCTGCTACTTTAAATTTAGCCATTAGCCTCACCAGATTTCGCTGCTTGGTCGCGCTGAATCTTCCAGCGAATGCTGTTGATCATGTAGGCATAGCTGGGCGGATAAGCCTTGTCTTGGTCCGATAGCGTGCCGCGCCCATAATACATGAAGTCTACCAGCACCCTAACCGCTTGATTGAATAGAGGGTACGTTCGATAAATGTCAACCGCGATCGTGTCATCGATGGCATTCATCACCGCGTCCTCCGCCGTGCTGATCAAGTCAGCGAGAATTGAGGCATCACCATCCGTATCGAGATTCAGGTAGGATTGCATATCATCAGCGGTAACTCCAACAGTATCAGTCATTTCATCGGCCATATTCAGCCCTCCCTTAGCAGTCGCCCGTCATATTGGCGAATTGTTTATTTATTAGGCGACTAACAATCGTATTACTTACCAGTACCTGAAGTTGAACCAGATGCAGCATCTGTGTTGGTTACAAAATAGCCGGCATTGCTATCGGCTTTTTGTACGCCAAACCGGAATGCGGCACCGAGATAACGCCCATAAATCTTGCTTTCTTCCCATGCCAGAGTGACCTGCTGACGATCTGCAAACAGAACGCCGCGCTTTAAGTCACCGACAAATGCCTTCTGATCCCCTGCGGCTGAGCCAAGTAGCGTGTCACCAACAACATATACTGGGACGCCCAAGACAGAGCCCTTTGCGGTGCCGTCAGTGATAGAGTCAGATGCATTATGAAGCAAGTAACGCCCGTTCTTGTCCTTTAAGGTATCCAGCGTATTGAACAGGGATTGAGTAACCACAAGCGCCCGACTGTATGCTGGGTCCAAGTCAACATTCAAAATATGCTTAAGACCATCTACAAGAGTGTCAGTGGTTGTTGCCTTGGCTGTGAACGACTGCAATACAGGCGCAATCATCGCGTTGTAAGTATTGACAGACTTCTCGTTAATGGACTGACCAACAAGTGCGGTAAGATCAACTTTAGAATCAGCAATAGCTTCTTCAGACAGAGGAATTGCGCCACGGTACGTGCCAACAGACCAGTCCACCTGTTCAAATTCGGGCTCAGCAAGTGTAGGATTTTCGGCCAATTCTGCCACGCTGGAAAAACGATCAGTTGCCCGCTTCAAAATCGGGTATGTGCCCTTAGGAGTAGTAACCGGCGTCTTGGTAACCAGTGTTGACAGATCCACAACTGAATTTACTTCTGCGGTAGGATCATAGATGATTTCTTCCGGAATCAGCACGCCTGCTTCTGTCGAAGTGACGTGACCGGCTGCAGCATCAACTACCTTGCCATGGCTATGGATGAAGTCGTTGATAGCCTTCTTCTTCGCATCGATTGGCTTCTTGGACAGGTCGGTGCCCTCCGGTTGTGCATTATCTACTGGCTTGTCAGGATCGGTATTGGCCTTATTTTCAGCTTCAAGTGCTTTAATCTGGTCGTTGATAGCGTCCCGACGTGCCTTCGCAGCGGTTAAGTCGTCCTTGATCTTTGGTGAATTGTCAAATTAAGTGCAAAGTCTCATTATAGAAAACTTCGTAGGGCGTTC
>NZ_AZEU01000070.1 GCF_001435035.1 Lacticaseibacillus manihotivorans DSM 13343 = JCM 12514 | reverse complement strand
TAGTTAGAAGCAAGATGAATCACCACACGACGGGCGTGCCAAGTAATCCTACCGGCGATGTGAAAGAGACTGAACCGTAGCGAGGAGATGGTTGAACGACGGTCTTCCGAGACAAAGAGCTGTTTAAAGAGCTGAACCAGGTTATAGGCAATACCGGTGATCAAGGCTCGTGCAGTGTTCCGTGCAAAAGTTGAGCTGTCTGTTTTGTCAAAGCCAAACCCGCATTTCAGCTCCTTAATTTGGTTCTCAGCATTGCCCCGCTGTCTATAGGTCTTGAACAAAGTCTCTGGAGCCTCGGAGGCCAGGCTGGTCACTACGAATGCGTGGTTCCAGGGAACTAGCTC
>NZ_AZEU01000069.1 GCF_001435035.1 Lacticaseibacillus manihotivorans DSM 13343 = JCM 12514 | reverse complement strand
GACCATAAGAAAACCCCCAGATTTGGATTATTGTCCAAACCTGGGGGTTCACATCACACTAGGAAAGAGTCATATATCCTTTCTTTAAAATTTGATTGATTGAGTTAACATTTGCATTTTGATTTTTCCGCCATCGCGCTCGAGTTAAGCGCTTACGGTCAGCCTACTGCGGCGCAAACTAGTTTTTATCCCCCAACTATGCCTTTCACATATTGTCAAAACTAATTTGATCATCAATAGTACTACCCCTGGATTATTCATAGAATTTCAAAAAAGCAGCGCAATCCCACGATTCACACGGG
>NZ_AZEU01000068.1 GCF_001435035.1 Lacticaseibacillus manihotivorans DSM 13343 = JCM 12514 | reverse complement strand
GGCAAAATTGCGGCCAGCACTGCGATCACAAACCATGATGTTTGATTATGCGTTTTGCGGTAATGCGCATAAGCGAAGATCACCAGCACTTGCCAAATCAAGTATCCCAGCAATGCGACCCCTTGCGTCCATTTTTCCCCGGTGAACATCAAGGTAATAAAGCCGAGGCTCACCAGTACTTCATAGACTTTCAAGCGGTGACTATGCCACAGTCCCACCGCCAATGGAATCAACGCGATCAGCAAGTAGATGAAATACTGCGGATCTGAATAAGGTTGTAAATTGATCATGCGTTGACCTCAGCGATCAACTGCTTGACCGCCACCTTCCCGTTGGCCGTCAGTGGCAACGCCTCGCGATAAACAAAGCGTTGCGGCACCATATAGCTCATCATGGTACTTTCTAACGATTTGCGAATCGCTTGCGTCAATTGCAATTCAGATTCAAAGTGATGTTTTTCTGGCACGATATAAGCCAAGAGTTTGGCGACTTTATGGTCGCGATTATATTGAGGAATCGCCACGCCTTGCGCAATCAGCGGCGAATCATTTAAGTAATGGTTCACTTCTTCAAGCTCGATGCGATAACCATTGAGCTTGATTTGAAAATCGGTGCGCCCGCGGTAGAAAATCATCCCTGCTTCATCAATATAACCGAGATCACCGGTGGCATAGCCAGCTTGAGAAAAGGCTTTGGCCGTTTTTTCAGGATTGTTGAGATAACCTTTGGAGACGCTTGGGCCTTGGATCATCAATTCGCCAACTGTATGCCCATCTTCTTGGCGCAACGAGTCTTCACGCAATGAAATCTTGGTATCCGGTTTGGCCACACCGATCGGCAAACGTGTATATTTTTCTAACACTGCCGGGGTGATTTCAACGGCGGTCACTGCGACTGTGGCTTCCGTTGGGCCATAAGTGTTGTAGAC
>NZ_AZEU01000006.1 GCF_001435035.1 Lacticaseibacillus manihotivorans DSM 13343 = JCM 12514 | reverse complement strand
CAGACCGGCCAGATGCGATTTCATGTCCCAAATACCGAGGTGAATAATCCAGGTGATGTGATGATTTCTGACCCGATGCCTATGCAGGTGTCGGGTTTTGTTGTATTCTAAAACCACCCAAAGGAGGGATCACATGACTTTTGAACAAGTACTCCCTAAGCTCAAAGCTGGCGCTAAAGCGGTTCGCGCCAACTGGGGCGGTGGCGAAGAATTTATTGTATTAGTCTCTGGCCAAAACTATGAAGGCATCGCCGTGACGCCATATTTTTTGATCAAAGTGTTGCATGAAGGCTATAGTGTTTGGGAGCCAACAGGATGCGATGCGTTAGCAGACGATTGGCAATTGGTATGAATGACTTTGCTGATCAAAAAGTCGTCGTTACCGGCGCTGCGTCTGGCATCGGCCGCGCGCAAGCACAAGCTTTTGTTCAAGCGGGCGCCTCAGTTTTGGCCATCGATCAACAGCCATTTACCTTAACTGGTGCGCAAGTGCTGGTCGCTGATGTGACGCAACCGGAAACTGCAGATCTTGTGACGGCTTTTGCACCAGATATTTTATGCAATACCGCAGGGGTATTAGACGGTTATGCGACCGCGGAACAAACCGATTTAGAGACTTGGCAACGGGTTTTAGAGATTGATCTCACCAGTCAATTTCGCATGATCAAAGCCGTACTGCCGCGCATGTTGGACCAACATCATGGCGTATTCGTGAACATGGCTTCGATTGCCGGCTTAGTCGGTGGCGGTGGCGGGATCGCTTATACAGCAGCCAAGCATGCAGTGATCGGCATGACCAAGCAATTGGATCTGGATTATGCTGGAATTGGAATTCGTGCCAATGCCATTGCGCCTGGCGCCATCGAGACACCGATGAATGCTGCAGATTTTGCGGGAGACAGGCATATGGCACAGTGGGTGGCAGAACAAACGCCTGCTAAACGCTGGGCGAAACCGGAAGAAGTGGCTGCATTGACATTATTTTTAGCTAGCCCGGCTGCAGATTATATTCATGGGACTGTGATTCCGATCGACGGCGGCTGGCTGGCGAAATGAGTTTGCCGCGTGCTGATCGATTAAAATCATTCACGACAGTCAGAAGTGATTCTGGCTGTTTTTTTGTCTGATCAGTTGACATAACAAATCGAGAAATTTGGATCGCTGCTTCCTGTATCAAGCTGATATCCATTTTTAAATCGCCGTAGCAAAAACTTTTTTCACAAAATTTTAGCACTCTATTTACTAGAGTGCTAAAAGGGACTATAGTATATTATGTAAACAAAAGAAGACCGCAGCGGTCTGACTATAAATCAATTGGCACCGCTGCGAGTCGGCGGTGTTTTTGCGCCGACTTGAGGAGGAAAATAGTATGGCAAACTTTAACGATCCATTTTTTAACGATGGGATGGATGACTTTTTTAACCAATTGATGCATCGCATGGATGGGCAACAGCCTAAATATGTCGTCAATGGACATGAATTGACCCCTGAAGAGGCGGCTCAACTCCAATCTGGTAATGTGCCAGTGGCAACTAAGCAAAAGCCTGAGCCAAAATCAATTTTAGACAAGCTTGGGCGTGACCTCACGCAAGAAGCTCGCGATGGCTTATTGGATCCAGTGATCGGCCGTGACAAAGAAATTCAAGAAGCTGCCGAAGTATTGAGCCGGCGCACAAAGAACAACCCGATTTTAGTCGGGGATGCCGGTGTTGGTAAAACGGCGGTCGTCGAAGGTTTAGCTCAAGCAATTGTCAAAGGCAATGTCCCAGCGGCGATTCAAAACAAGTCGATCATCGCCATTGATTTGGCCAACCTAGAAGCCGGCACGCAATATCGTGGCAGCTTTGAACAAAATATCCAAGATTTGATCAAAGCCGTTAAAAAGCGTGGCAACGTGATCTTGTTCTTTGATGAAATTCATCAGATCTTAGGGGCAGGATCCACTGGTGAATCTGGCAGCAAAGGCTTAGCTGACATCATCAAGCCAGCCTTATCGCGTGGCGAGCTCACTGTGATCGGCGCAACGACCCAAGATGAATATCGCAATACGATCATGAAAGATGCGGCGTTAGCGCGGCGGTTCAATGACATCACGGTCAACCAACCAAGTGCGGAAACAACGTTCAAGATCTTACAAGGCTTGCGCAAGTTGTATGAACAACATCATCATGTGCAATTGCCTGATGCCGTGTTGAAAGCTTGTGTGGATTATTCCGTGCAATATTTGCCACAACGCAGCTTACCAGACAAAGCCATCGACTTGTTGGATATGACCGCAGCGCACTTAGCGGCCCAACATCCGGTTTTGGATGAAGTCGCCTTGAAGCAACAAGTTGAACAACTCACGCAACAAAAAGATGACGCGGCCAAAGCCGAAGACTTTGAAAAAGCCGCCAGCTTGAAAAAGCAACTCGCAGATGTCCAAGCCCAACTCGATCATGGCGATACCAACCAACAAGCCCCTACTGCTACGCCAGAAGATGTCGCCGCAGCAGTTGAACGCTTGACTGGCATTCCAGTGGCTAAGCTTGGCGCCAGTGATATTCAACGGTTGCAAGGCATTGCCCAACGCTTGAAGAACAAAGTCATTGGCCAAGATGAAGCGGTTGATATGGTGGCCAAAGCCATTCGCCGCAACCGTGCTGGTTTTGATGACGGCGAGCGGCCAATCGGTAGTTTCTTGTTTGTCGGTCCTACTGGCGTTGGTAAAACAGAACTGGCGAAGCAATTAGCGTTGGATATGTTCGGCCGCAAAGACGCGATCATTCGCTTAGATATGTCTGAATACAGTGATCGCACCGCGGTTTCTAAGTTAATCGGCACCAGTGCTGGTTACGTCGGCTATGAAGACAATGGCAATACGTTGACCGAACAAGTGCGGCGCAATCCTTATGCGATCATTTTGCTTGATGAAATCGAAAAGGCGGATCCACAAGTCTTGACCTTGTTATTGCAAGTCTTAGATGACGGGCGTTTGACAGACGGTCAAGGCAATGTGGTCAACTTCAAAAACACGATCATCATTGCCACATCCAATGCCGGGTTTGGTAATGACGCTTTAGCCGACAAGTCCTTGCACGACAAGCTTGCCCCATTCTTCCGTCCAGAATTTTTGAACCGGTTTGATGGGATCGTCGAATTCAGCCACTTGAGCAAAGCTGATTTGGGCAAGATTGTGGATCTCTTGTTACAAGATGTGTCTGACACCTTGGCCAAGAAGCAATTGACCTTGACTGTCAGCGACGCGGCTAAAGACTGGTTGATCACGCAAGGCTATGATGAAGCCATGGGGGCTCGCCCATTGCGTCGAGTGATCGCTCAACATGTGCGCGATAAAGTCACCGACTTTTATTTGGCCCATCAAGACGTCAAAGCCTTGAAAGCTGATGTGGTCGATGATGATATTCAAATCACTGCCGCCTAGGGGAAAATGCAGTCGAGAAGCAATTCTCGGCTGTTTTTTTGTGTAGATGAGAGAAAAATGAAATTCTAAAATGTGTTCTAAGTGGCAAAAATATTGGATTATTTTAACTTTTCTACTTGAATTACTCATGAAAAGTCATAAAGTAACGCCATCAGCATATTAAATGCATGATATAGGGGGCAGCTTTATGGGAATGAAGAAAAGTTTTTTTGCTGGGGCAATGTTGTTTGCCGCAGCCGCATTGTTGGCAGCTTGTGGGAATAAATCTGCGAGTAAAGTGAGTAGTACCAAAGCCAACACTTGGACAACCATGCAAGGCGATGTGATCAACACTATGGATCCGTCGTTAAACACGGATGTCATTTCTGGCCAAGCATTGAATGATACGATGGAAGGTTTGTACCGGTATAAAGGCGCGAAACTTGAACCAGCCATTGCCACGTCCATTGCCAAGCCGACCAATGGTGGGAAAACCTACACTTTCCACTTGCGCAAGTCGACGTGGAGCAATGGCAAAGCACTGACGGCCAAAGATTTCGAATTTGGTTGGAAGCGCACGATCGATCCGAAAACCAAGTCTGAATATGCCTATCTTTTCTCAGGCATCAAAAACGCTGATGCGATCATGGCCAGCAAAAAGCCTGCCAGCAGCTTAGGGATCAAAGCCACAGGCAAGTACACGTTGACTGTCACCTTGGAAAAGGCCTTGCCTTATTTCAACACCATGATGGTCAATCCCGTCTTCTATCCGCAATCTCAAGCAACGGTTAAGAAGTATGGCAAAGCTTATGGCACCAAGTCATCTGCCATTTTGACCAACGGCCCATATACCTTGAAGAGTTGGAACGGTACTGGGAACACTTGGATCGAAACCAAGAACCCGAAGTACTGGAATGCCAAAAACGTGCACATCAAGAACTTGAAGACCCAAGTGGTTAAAGATCCAACGACTGCGGCTAGTTTATTCAAGTCAGGGAAAATCGATGATGTTGCGTTATCTGGTGAACAAGCCGCTGCAGCTAAATCCAACAAGAACTATCGTGGTTTTAAAGAATCTGCGACGTACTACTTGGAACTCAACGAAAAGAAAGTGCCAGCCTTTAAGAACACCAAGATCCGCCAGGCGATTTCGTTAGCGTTGAACCGTAGCCAATACATCAGCTCTGTTTTGAAGAACGGCTCCTTATCGGCACACACCTTGACCCCTCAAGGCCTGTTCGCTGATCCGGATAATTCGTCGACCGACTTTGCCAAAGATGCCGCTACGGATACGAAACAATATACCAACTACAATTTGGCCAAAGCCAAGAAGCTTTGGGCAGAAGGGTTGAAAGAAACTGGCCAATCCAGCTTGTCATTGACCTTAATGGGTGATGATACGGATGCTGCCAAGAACACTTCTGAATACTTACAAGCCGCTTTGGAAAAACTCCCTGGCTTTAAGTTGACGATTCAATCTGTGCCGTTCAAGACCCGTTTAGCCCGTGCGGCAAGCAAAGACTTTGACATCGTCTTCAACGGTTGGTCTGCAGACTTCCCAGATGCCATCAGTTTCTTGGATCTGTTCACCACCGGTGGCTCATACAACGACGGTTCTTGGTCCAATGCCCAATACGATCAACTGATCGCAGATTCTAAAGGCAAAGACGCTACCAACCCAACCGCACGTTACCAAGACTTGCAAAAAGCTGAAAAGCTGTTAATGAAGGAACAAGGCATTGTCCCAATTTATCAACTGATCGCTTCTCACTTGACGCGCAAGAACATTCAAGGCGTGACTTACACCCCAGCTGGCACTTATAACTATGTCGGGGCTTCACTGAAGTAATTTCTTTAATAGAAGAAAAAAGTCGAATTGCACTAGTCCCTGTCAAGTTGACAGATGAAATATTATAAAGTTGAATCTGTCTCT
>NZ_AZEU01000001.1 GCF_001435035.1 Lacticaseibacillus manihotivorans DSM 13343 = JCM 12514 | reverse complement strand
CGACGAACTTATCGGCTTCCTTGCCGGTGTACTCATTGCCAGGGCGCATCAAGGCGTCTAAGAGCAACCCGGACTCTTGATCAAATACAACCTGAGGGTGATATCCATAGGCCATATAGTGAGCGTTGAAGGCGGACCGTTCTTGATTACCGAAAGTATCACAATGCGTTGAGTCTATATCCAGCACGAAGCGGGATTGACCACTAAGACGGAAAGCCAAGGCGGCT